>NZ_CP061306.1:1009621-1346161 GCF_018687815.1 Polynucleobacter sp. JS-JIR-II-b4 | reverse complement strand
TAGGTATGGCGTTCCTCATCGTGCAGTGATGACTACGGTTGGGGTCTGTATGTCGGGCGTAGTACTGAACTACTTTGTGCCTGACAAAGCCTTTCAATACATGATGGCTGCAGTGACCTTTATTGGCTTAATGGTTTGGATCGCGATCTTGTTTACACAGATCAAATTCCGTCGCTCGCTCTCTAAATCCCAAGTGGCGGAATTAGGGTATCGCGCTCCCTGGTGGCCTTATTCCTCATGGTTTGCTTTGGCATTCATTGCTTTGGTTGTGGTGCTAATGGGCTTTCATGAGGATGCACGGATCGCACTCATAGTGGGGCCGTGTTTATTGGGCGTGTATCTCGCAATGTTCTATGTCGTGGGGTTACATCGCAAAACAGCAAACCAGCGTGACTTTAAATAATAGGAGAAGGTAATGATTATTGGCGTACCTCAAGAAGTAAAAAATAATGAGTTTCGGGTGGGATTAACCCCAGGTAATGTCAGCGGACTTTGTAAGCAGGGACATTCTGTCCTGATCCAGAGAGGAGCGGGTGAGCAAATCGGCTTAACGGATGAGTCTTATCGACTTGCTGGTGCTAGCCTGGTCAATAGTGCGGCTGAAGTATTTCATAGGGCCGAGATGATTGTGAAAGTCAAAGAGCCTCAGGCGCAAGAGTGCGCTATGTTGCGCGAGGACCAAATTCTGTTTACCTATTTGCACTTAGCCCCAGATCCGAGGCAGACAAAAGCTTTGTTGCAATCAGGCGCTACCTGCATTGCTTATGAAACAGTGACTGCTATGAATGGCGCTCTCCCTCTTTTGGCGCCCATGAGTGAAGTAGCGGGTCGCATGTCCATCCAGGCAGCTGCATCGCATTTAGAAAAAACCAATGGTGGCTTAGGTGTGTTGATGGCGGGTGTACCTGGCGTATCACCGGCCAAGATTGTCATTCTGGGCGGTGGCGTCGTGGGCCGTAACGCTTTGCAAATGGCGGTCGGTATGGGGGCTGATGTTTGCATCTTTGATCGTGATATTGATCGCTTGCGTCAGATCGATATGTTCTATGGCAATCGCGTCAGAACTTTTTATTCTGACAGCTTGTTGATTGAGCAAGAAGTGTGTGAAGCGGATGTCGTGATTGGAGCAGTTTTGCTACCTGGGGCAGCAGCTCCAAAGTTGGTGACGCGTGAAATGATTAAAACAATGAAGCCTGGTTCGGTTGTGGTGGATGTTGCCATTGATCAAGGCGGTTGTTTTGAAACATCCAAGCCTACTACGCATGCTGATCCAACCTTTTTAGTAGATGGCGTACTGCATTATTGCGTAGCCAATATGCCTGGAGCAGTTGCGAGAACATCTACCTTTGCCTTAACCAATGCAACTTATCCGTTTGTTGAGGCTTTGGCAAACCGGGGGGTGATGAAGGCACTCTCAATTGATCATCACCTGCGCAATGGTTTGAATGTGCACAAAGGGGTGTTGACATCAAAGCCAGTTGCAATGGCTCAGGGCCTAGACTATGCGCTGGCTGAGGAGCTTTTAGTGGCATAGCAATATATTTCCAAAATGAGTGGGTCTAGTGAGCGCTAGGATTTAAACTATCTCTGATACGCAAAACTTACTGGACCCACATCATTTATGGATTTTTCAGCCTTAACCCTCTCTGCCGGGGTAGTTGCCCTAGCAGAGATGGGGGATAAAACCCAATTGCTTTCATTAATGCTTGCGGCTCGCTATCCCAAGCAAGCATTAGCGATCATTGCAGGCATCTTTATTGCCACTATTGCTAATCATGCCTGTGCTGCATTATTAGGTCATTGGCTTACGACTTTAGTGTCGCCAGATGTGATGCGTTGGATTTTGGGTTTGAGTTTTTTAGGAATCGGCTTATGGTTACTTGTGCCAGATCATATCGATGATGCAGCTGGCTCTAGGGTAACTGATAGGGCTCTCCAAGTATTTTTGCTCACGGTAGGCTTGTTCTTTTTGGCCGAGATGGGCGATAAGACGCAAATAGCGACCATTGCCTTAGGCGCCCGTTACGAGGACGTATTCTCCGTAACGGTTGGCACCACATTGGGGATGATGCTGGCAAATGCCCCCGCCGTCTGGATTGGTCAGAAATTCACGAAACGTGTGCCCATTAAGTGGGTGCATGCAGTGGCAGCCGTCACCTTTATTGCAATTGGCTTGGCTACCCTGATATGGGCCTGAGATAGCGAACCAACCCGTCTGCCAGCCAAGACTTAAAATAGGCTCATGAAAACTGATCTCCCCCAGAGCTTTCGTAGGCTCGAATACTTACCGCCTGTATACACCTTCGATCAAGTCGAACTCGATATCGCTCTGGATCCAGCGCGAACTATTGTGAAAAGTCGTATTGAGGTTTTGCCAGGCAAAAGTTTTAAGGTAGGAGCCCCCTTGGTTTTGGTCGGGCAAGAGCTTGAGTTTGTTAGTTTGCGCATCAATGGTGAGGCTCATCGTCATTTTGAATTAACACCAGAAACACTAACGATTCATACGCTGCCAAATGAAGGTAAAGAAAAGTTTGTCGTAGAAATTATTTGCGTTTGCGTCCCAGAAAAAAATACTACTCTGATGGGCTTGTATGTTTCCAACGGGAACTTTTTCACTCAATGTGAAGCAGAAGGTTTCAGAAAGATTACTTACTTCTTGGACCGCCCAGATGTGATGGCGCGTTATCGCGTGACATTGCGTGCGCGCGAAACAGAGTGCCCGGTGCTGTTATCCAACGGCAACTTACTGACTACAGAAAAACTACCTAATGGATGGCATAGCGCTACTTGGGAAGATCCGTTTCCTAAGCCATCCTATTTGTTTGCCTTAGTTGCTGGTAAGTTGGAATGTATTGAGGAGACCATCACCACTAGCAGCGGCGCTAAGAAGTTACTGCAGATCTGGGTTGAGCCGCATGACCTCAAGAAGACTCGACATGCCATGGACTCCCTAATTGCCTCTATTCATTGGGACGAAAAGCGTTTTGGACTGGAGTTGGATTTAGAGCGCTTCATGATTGTGGCGGTAAGCGATTTCAATATGGGCGCAATGGAGAACAAAGGGTTGAATATTTTCAATACCAAGTTTGTTCTTGCTCAGCCAGAAACTGCGACAGATGCAGACTTTGCCAATATTGAGAGTGTCGTTGCTCATGAATACTTCCATAATTGGACAGGTAACCGCGTTACTTGCCAGGATTGGTTCCAGCTATCCCTGAAAGAAGGTTTGACTGTATTTAGAGATCAAGAGTTTTCTGCTGATCAAATGGGTAGTGAATCCGGTAGGGCGGTAAAGCGAATTGAAGATGTTCGCTTGCTTCGTCAATTGCAATTTCCTGAAGATGCGGGTCCGATGGCGCATCCAATTCGTCCGGATGAGTATCAAGAAATCAATAACTTTTATACCGTTACTGTCTATGAGAAGGGTTCAGAAGTTGTTAGGATGTATCAAACTCTTTTGGGTAAAGACGGCTTCCGCAAAGGAATGGATCTCTACTTTAAGCGCCATGATGGTCAGGCGGTTACCTGCGATGATTTCTTGGCTGCGATGGCAGACGCCAATGGCAAGGACCTGACTCAGTTTAAGAATTGGTACAGCCAGGCAGGCACCCCAAGGGTTAAGGTGCAAGAGTGCTATGACGCCGCTAAGAAGCAGTATCAGCTGACGCTGACGCAAAGTTGTGCGCCTAGCCCAGGCCAGCCGGAGAAGAAGCCTTTTCATATTCCGCTGAAGATGCGTTTAATTACCAAGGCAAATGACCAAGCTGAACAGCTATTGGAATTAACGCAAGAGAGTCAAACCTGGACTTTTGACGATATTGAAGAGCGACCAGTGCTTTCAATCAATCGCAACTTCTCTGCGCCGATTAATTTAGATTTTGAGCAATCCGAGGCAGATCTTCTGACTTTGTTCTCAAGTGATGATGATGCATTTAATCGTTGGGAAGCTGGTCAGAAGTTAGCGATGCAAATGATTCTGAATCATCGTTTGCCGGATGAGAAATTGATTGAGGCGTATCGCAATATTTTGCTAGACCCTAATTTGGATCCCGCCTTTAAAGATCTGGCTTTAACGCTGCCTGCAGAGTCTTATTTGTATGAGCAATGCACGAGCGTTGATCCTCAGGAGATATTTTCTGCGCGACGCGCTTTCCGTAAAGAGATTGCCAAACAGCTGCAACTTGAGTGGGCCGCCTTGTATCAGCAGATGCAAACACCTGGACCATTTAAGTCTGATGGGGTAGATGCTGGTAAGCGTGCCCTGAAAAATCTAGCATTGAGTATGTTGCTGGAGGCGGCACCAGCAGTATGGGCACCAATGGCAGCCAATCAATATCAAATTGCTGACAATATGACTGACCGTTATGCGGCCTTATCTGCATTAGTGGTGCACGGCGCAAAACAAGCTAAAGATTGCTTAATTGATTTTTACAATCGATTTGCGAATGACGCCTTGGTAATCGATAAGTGGTTTGGCCTGCAATCTAGTCGCCCCCCTGTTGACGGTCTTGACTCCACTCTCGCCGAGGTGAAGAAGCTCCGTGAGCATCCTGCGTTCAAGCTAAATAATCCAAACCGAGTTCGTAGCGTGATTCATTCGTTCTGCGCTAACAATCCAGCTAGCTTTCATCAGGCGGATGGCAGTGGTTATGAGTTCTGGGCCGATAGCGTATTAGCTCTTGATCCCATCAATCCCCAGGTAGCGGCTCGTCTTGCAAGAGCGCTGGACCGCTGGCGTTTATTTGCTCAACCCTATCAAGATCATATGAAAGCAGCTCTAGAGCGTGTTTCTGCATGCCCAACACTCTCTCCCGATGTAAGGGAAGTGATTGGAAAGGCGCTGGGTAACTAAGAAGTTAATGGAGCTTATTGCCGTACGAAATACCCAATCGAATTGCAAGCTTTTCTAGGCTCTTATCCAGAGTCCAAAGCTGGGCATTTTCTGAAAGCAGAGTTGATGTAAGGAGTGACATATCAATAGCCCCACATCCAGACTCTTGGAGTTGATGCTTTTCAATAAACTCCAATATTTCATAAGGGGTGGCTATAGTTGCTTGTCGTAATTTTTTAATATAGCCCAAGGTTTTAGAGCGTGGCGATGGGGGTGATCCGCAGGCTAATTCTATTTGGATTAGGGGATGACACAGTATTTGGTCATTTAGTAGTAGAGCTTCGAAAGATGCATTTGACTTTCTAAAGTGAGCTACCCAGACTGATGTGTCAACTAAAACCATGGTCATGATTACTGGCCATCCTTCGGTTTGCGGCGAGGAGTAGCCTTCATCTGAGGTGATTTACCACCCAATGCTACCAACCTCTTAGCAACTTGAACTCTTATGAATACGTTAATGGCCTCCCTAAAGAGATCAGCTTTATCCATATCAGGGTCAGCAAGATCCAAACCTCTTTGATATAGATCGTCGTCAATCGTGACAGTAGTTCTCATATATATCCCTCATCATTATTGATGCATTATAACATCTAAAATAACATCAAAATTAGAGTGGTTTAGTGCCCAAATGATCATTTAGATGGGAAATATCAATATTTTGAGGTTGGCATTCGGAACAAGGCAAAATAGACCTTAATTTCAATAGAGCTTTGGAGAAATACCTTTGTCCTCAAGTACCCATATTAATTTCAAGCAATATTTGGCCTCCACAAAGCCGGCTGGCGCCGCTATCCCGGTTGGATTGCAAGATTTGCTGACCGCGGTTGTTAATACCTGCTCAACTCTCAGTCATGAAGTAGCGCAGGGCGCCTTGATTGGCTTATTGGGTTCCGCGGGCACTGGCAACGTACAGGGCGAAGTTCAGCAAAAGCTCGACATCATTGCAAACGATTTGCTGATCGACGGCGTAAAGGCTTGTAAATCACTCGCAGGTTTAGCTTCAGAAGAGATGGAGCTGCCAGTTCCAGTTCAAGGTACAGGTGACTACCTTCTGTTATTTGATCCACTTGATGGCTCATCGAATATTGATGTGAACGTTTCGATTGGAACCATTTTCTCAGTCCTCAAGAAGCGGGACCCGAATGCACCGTTACAGACCTCTGACTTTTTATTGTCAGGACGTCATCAAGTTGCTGCGGGTTATGTGGTGTATGGTCCTCAAACCACGATGGCCTTAACCTTGGGTGATGGTGTGGTGATGTTTACCTTGAATAAGGTGACTGGTGAGTTTTTGCTCATCAAGGATGCGGTCAAGATTTCTCATTCGACTAAAGAGTTTGCAATCAATATGTCCAATATGCGCCATTGGGCTGACCCGGTTCGTCGTTATGTTGAAGAGTGCTTAGCTGGCGTTAGTGGGACGCGTGACAAGGATTTCAATATGCGTTGGATCGCTTCCATGGTGGCGGATGTGCACCGTGTTTTATCTCGTGGCGGGGTATTTATGTATCCATGGGATCAGCGTGAACCACACAAGCCAGGTAAGTTACGCTTGATGTACGAGGCAAATCCAATGAGTTTTCTGGTAGAGCAAGCGGGTGGTGCCTCTACCAATGGCACGGATCTCATTATGGATTTGCAGCCAACTGATCTCCATGAGCGTGTTTCTGTAATGCTCGGCTCAAAAGAAGAGATTGATCGCATCATGCACTATCACGCATAAGTAATCTCACTTCATAATAAAAAACCCAATCGATTGATTGGGTTTTTTATTGGCAAAAGTTGTTCTTAAGGTCTTACTTGTTGCTTAAGGTAAGCAAGTGACTCTTCCACTTGGTCAATCAGAATCAAGCAAATATCGCCTGCAGCAAGATCATTTAGTGCTGTATCAATGGCCTTGAATTCACCATGAATCTCTTTGACTTGTTTGGCCTTAGTTGCGCCAACTAAGCCTTCTTGCAATAGCTTTAATACCTCACCATCTTCACGACCACGCTGGCAAGCATCTTGATAAAGAATGACGTTGTCAAATGAGTTGCCCAAGATACGGGTTAGATCACGGATATCTTCGTCACGGCGATCACCTGCACCACTAATAACCACATGGCTCTTCTTCGGTTTCATGGCCTCAACTGCGCTAGTAAGAGCGCGCATAGCATCGGGGTTATGGCCGTAGTCAGCAATGACGGTGGCGCCATTGTGTTGGAATTGATTAAAGCGTCCCGGTACGGAATTCGGATCGCTTTCAAAGCTATGTAAACCGCGCGCAATCTTTTCGGCATCAAGACCAAGGGCCCAGGCTGCGCCAATCGCGGCCATAGCATTTTCAATTTGGAAGCCCAGTACGCCATTTTGGGTCAGGGGAATTTCGCTTACGGGGAAGCGATACATCACGCGTGATCCCTTGGAGGCAACTATGTAGGTGCCATCAAAATAAATGACTTTTTTATTCTTGGCGCGATGAGCAGCAATGACTGGGTGATGTTGATTTTGGGCAAAGAAAATCACTCGACCAGAACACTTATCACCCATCTTCACAACCATTGGGTCTGCCGCATTGAGTACTGCGGCACCGGTTGGGGCAACGTTTTGCACAATCACGCGCTTGAGAATGGCTAAATCTTCAACGCTGGTGATGTAATTAAGACCTAAGTGATCACCTTCGCCAATATTAGTTACAACCGCAACTTCGCAACGATCAAAGCCAAGACCTTCGCGGAGCATTCCACCGCGAGCAGTTTCAAGTACAGCTGCATCTACATCTGGATGCATCAGGACATTTCGGGCGCTCTTCGGTCCGCTGCAATCGCCGGTATCAATGAGGCGATGATTGATGTAAACGCCATCAGTCCCTGTCATGCCAACGCGTAGGCCAGTTTCATTTAACAGGTGAGCAATAAGGCGCACTGTAGTAGTTTTACCGTTTGTACCGGTAACCGCTACCACTGGAATGCGACCATCTTCACCTAGCGGGAACATCATATTGATGATGTCTTCGCCAACGGGGCGTCCTTTGCCATACGAAGGCTTGAGGTGCATACGTAAACCAGGTGCGGCATTGACTTCAACGATACCGCCACCTTGCTGTTCCAATGGCTTGTAAATATTTTCACAAAGGATATCTACACCAGCAATATCCAGTCCAATCATCTGGGCGGCAGCCACTGCACTTGCTGCCACGTCTGGATGAACATCGTCAGTAACATCAGTAGCGGTTCCGCCGGTACTGAGATTGGCGTTATTGCGGAGTAAAACGCGTTCGCCAGTCTTGGGCACATATTGTGGAGTGAGGCCAGAGCTTGCGAGATGCGCCATAGCAATGTCATCAAAGCGAATCTTGGTTAAAGCTGTTGCATGGCCATCGCCACGCAATGGATTTTTATTCTCGATTTCAACTAGCTCTGCAACGGAGTGACTTCCATCGCCAACTACTTGTGCTGGCTCACGACGAGCGGCGGCTGAGAGCCGATTGCCAACTACGAGCAAGCGGTAGTCTGCACCAGGGAGATAGCGCTCAACAATAGTTTCACGACCAAAGGCTTGAGTCACAACAAAGCCAGCCCGAACCTCTTCTTCAGTTTGAATGTTGGCAACAACGCCTTTGCCTTGATTGCCATCTTTCGGCTTTAAAACAATCGGACCACCAATTTTTTGAGCGGCACGCCAAGCATCGTCTGCAGTGGTAACTACTTCGCCAATGGGAACGGATACGCCGGCAGCGGCAAGTAAGTTCTTGGTGAGTTCTTTATCCTGAGCAATCGCTTCAGCAATCGCGCTGGTGTCGCTAGTCTCTGCAGCTTGAATGCGTTTCTGTTTGCTACCCCAACCAAACTGCACCATGCTGCCTTCGGTCATCCGGCGGTAGGGGATATTGCGCTGTACTGCTGCATCAACAATGGATCCAGTACTTGGTCCAAGGCGAACGTCTTCGTAAAGAGCTTCTAACTCTGAGAGGGCGGCAGCAAGATCAAATGGTGCATCGTTGAGGGTGGCTTGAATCAAAGCAAAACCAAAGTCAAAAGCCATGCGACCAACTACTTCTTCGGTATATTCCACTACGACTTGATAAACGCCGGTATCGACTGTTTGTACTGTGCGACTAAAGGTGACGGGGCAACCCGCTTGCGCTTGAAGTCCAAGCGCCGCATGTTCAAGAGCATGAGCTAAAGAAAGTACCTCATTGTGCCCACCGCGACGCATGCTACCTAGTTGAGGGAAGCGCTCGCGAATCTTAGTTTCAAATTGAGGGATAGAATCGATTGAGCGTTCAGACTCATCACAAGAAACAATCGCTTCTAAAGCGGTGTGGCGGCTCCATAAATTTGGGCCGCGCAACATGCGAATACGAGTAATTTCCAATTAAGCCCCTGTAGCAGTAGTGGCATCAGGCACGAATGTTTCTGCGCCTGCTTCGATAACATTGAATGGAATTTCAAGAGCCCAGGCTGCTGCTATAGCCGCACCTAAATTCATGGTCTTCCAAGGAGTAGAGTGGTTGGCTTCAGAGTGACGTGGCACAGGAATGGATTTCTGATCCAGCTTTCCAGACTTCAAGGTAATTTGCTGTTTGCCAATGACAACTGCACGACCACCGTTTGCTAAGTGGGATTTGACAATCTCAGAGTCCGAATTTTCGCTAAAGAAGATCACCTGACCATCACAAAGCTCGGCCATTTGTACACACATTGGATCATCAGCATTGAGTACAGCAACACCAGTTGGAAGAACGACATCAACCTGGGTACGTACAACGCTGAAGACTTGGTCTTCATCATAAATTGCGTATTGCGGGAAGTTTGCCTTTGGATCCACATTGAGAACAACACCCACTTGGCAGCGATCGTAGGCTAAGCCCTCAATCAACATCGATAAATGATTATTCTCAATCACGACAGCTTCTACTGCGCGATTAAGTAGGGTGCGCCGGGCATTCTCCCAATTTGATGCATTGGAGTTTGGAATAGCGCGGTTACCAAAGAAGAGGCCTTTACTGCAAGACAGGCCAACATAGACATTCGTTAAGCGTAAGAAATGGGCAATCATTTCGGCGACAGGGGTTTTGCCTCGTTCACCGCAGACACCAACTACCGGAATACGGAAATCTACCCCAGGTGGAAAGAGATGATTCGCAATCTCTTTGCCAACAGGTTGTGGTTTGCCGCTTGCGGGTTTGAGATGCATCAGAAGTCCTGGGCCTGCATTGACTTCAACAATGGCAGCATTTTGATCTGCCAATGGTTTGCTAATGTCCTGCGCTACTAAATCAACACCGGCAATTTCAAGGCCAACAACACGAGCTGCTAAGGCTACTTGGCTAGCAACATCAGGATGAATTAAATCAGTAACATCAAATGCCACGTTGCCGTTACTTTGAATGAGTACTTTGTGATCTATTGCAGGAACGCTGTCACCTTTTAATTGTTGACGGGCCAGCTCGAGCTCTACTGCAGAATCAATACGTACAGGATTAAGAGGGTGCTCTTCTGCGGTGCCGCGACGGGGATCAGAATTAATCTGTATTTGAATCAGTTCATGAACAGTATGTTTGCCATCACCAGTGACCCATACGGTTTCACCCTTTGCCGCAGCAACTACCTTGTTGCCTACAACTAGCAAGCGGTGCTCATCACCAACAATGTGGCGCTCAACTAAAACTTCACTACCTTCATCGATCGCAACGGCATATGCAGCTTCAATTTCTTGTTGGGTATACAGGTTAATAAATACACCGCGGCCATGATTGCCATCGATCGGCTTAACCACTACAGGTAAGCCAATATCTTGTGCCGCTTCCCAAGCATCATCAGGGCTAGTAACGGTTCTACCTTCAGGTGTTGGAACTCCGGCGCTACGAAGTAAGCTCTTGGTTAAATCTTTGTCACGAGAAATGGTTTCCGCAATTGCGCTTGTTTGATCGGTCTCTGCTGTCCAGATGCGGCGTTGTTTAGCACCGTAACCCAGTTGAACCAGGTTACCTTCAGATAAACGAATCGATGGAATACCGCGCTCTTCAGCTGCATTCACAATACATGCTGTACTTGGACCCAGCAAAAGATCATCGCCAAGATCACGTAAATTTTCAATGATGGTTTGCACAAGAGCAACGCAGTCAGCATTGTCTTGCGCTAGAGCTAAATAAAGATCACGCGCATATTTAAGAGCGGTGAGTGTAACCTCCTCATTGATAGCGCTAACCATCACTTTGTAAACGCCGCGCCTATCGCCGTCACGTGCCTTACCAAAGCCGCCAGGGATGCCGGCTAGGTTTTGTAACTCAAGAGTTAAGTGTTCGAGAATGTGAGCAGGCCAGGTGCCTTCTTCAACACGCTTTAAAAATCCGCCAGTTTCACCATAGCTACAGCGATGTTCAACGAGGCTTGGAAGAGCTTTGACTAAGCGTTCATAAAAGCCAGGAATCAGGTTAGAGGGGTAGTCCTCTAAATCGCCAATATCGAGCCAAACCTCAATCACGGGATGGTAAGTCCACATATTGGGGCCACGGAGATGCTTAACGCTCAGAATCTCGATGGATTTATCTAGTAATTGGGGCATATGCAGTGTTGCGATGGCCGGCGCCAGGTTTTGGCGTTGACGCGTCAGACAGTCTCTCTGTTTCTAATAGTTATTGAAAAACTCACAAATTCAGCAAAAATACATAAAAGGGCCTACATAGACAATTTAACGGCTTTTGACCCTCTAAAGTTGACAGGAGCAATAAATCTAAAAAATTCAGCTCCACTATACTTTTAAGGTCAATGAAGCCACAAATCCTACCTTTTGCCCCCGTGCTACCGAGCTATTGGTTGGCTGTTTTGGGGGCTGAAACCTCCCCAGTAAAGAGCTCTGAAGACCTACTAGCTTGGGTTGAGCTCGATTTAGGCCTCGATTTACGCTTTGAAAAAAGCCTGCTTTTACTCAGTGAACAAGGCTTGTTTTGGACAGACGGCAATGCGTTTGAGTCTTGGAAATTAGAGACAAATACCCATTTAATTCACGGTGATCATGCTGGAGTAGGCCATTTGCGCCTGGAAACTCCCGATAAATTATTGAGATCCTGGAATTTCACCTTGGCGGTAAATCCCCAGGTACTTCGCCTCCAATCCAGTTTTAAGCAATTAACTCGCGGCGAGGAGCTGAGCAATGGTGAGGTCAGTGAGTATGACAAGCAGGTCTGCCCGGTTTGTTTGAGTCCAAAACCAGCAAATTCTGATTCTTGTCCGACGTGTGATCCTGAGGATGATGCACCGCCATCTACTTGGACGCTCTTCAAGCTTTGGCGTTTTGCTCGCCCTTACAAAAAACAATTGCTACTGGGTTTTGTGTTGACTCTGTTATCTACGGGCGCCACTTTAATTCCACCGTATCTCACCATGCCATTAATGGATCACGTGTTGATTCCATATGAGCGCGGCAATCCAATTGATTTTCATTTGGCCAGCATGTATCTGTTTGCATTATTTGGTGCAGCAATTGTTGCTTGGGGTTTAGGTTGGTGGAAGACCTATTTACTTGCATTGGTGAGTGAGCGCATTGGTGCTGATTTACGCAATACTACTTTCGAACACCTACTTAAACTTTCACTGGAATACTTTGGCGGCAAGAGAACAGGTGACTTGATTGCCCGCATTGGCGCTGAGACCGATCGTATTTGCGTTTTCCTCTCCTTATACGCGCTTGACTTTGCTACCGATGTGTTGATGATCACCATGACCGCGGCCATCCTGGTATCCATTGATCCTTTGCTGGCCTTGGTTACCTTGGCGCCATTGCCATTCATTGTGTGGATGATTCATGTCGTGCGCGATCGTTTGCGTTTTGGATTTGAAAAGATTGATCGCATCTGGTCTGAAGTAACCAATATTTTGGCGGACACTATCCCGGGCATTCGAGTAGTCAAAGCATTTGCACAAGAAGACCGCGAACTCAAGCGCTTCGTGGATTCCAATAAACATAATCTACAAATCAATGATCGCGTGAATCGCGTATGGGGATTATTTTCTCCTACGGTAACTTTGCTTACTGAAACGGGCTTACTAGTGGTATGGGGCTTTGGTATTTGGCAGGTGGCGCATCAGAAAATTTCTGTTGGCGTCTTGATTGCTTTCTTGGCCTATATCGGACGTTTTTATATTCGCTTAGATTCCATGAGTCGAATTGTTTCTCATACCCAGAAAGCAGCCGCTGGCGCTAAACGTATTTTTGATATTTTGGATCACGTCTCTAGCGTCCCTGAGCCTATCAATCCAGCGCCTTTGGGTGAAGTCAAAGGCCGCATTTCCCTGCGTGGCGTCGGCTTCCGTTATGGTAATCGTGCTGTTTCTAAAGGCATTGACTTAGATATCGCTCCCGGAGAAATGATTGGCCTAGTAGGTCATAGTGGTTCTGGTAAGAGCACTTTGGTGAACTTGATCTGCCGCTTCTATGACGTGAGCGCAGGATCGATTTCCTTGGATGGTCGGGATATTCGCAGTATCAGAATTGCTGACTATCGCAAGCGTATTGGCTTGGTATTGCAAGAGCCATTTTTATTCTTTGGAACGATTGCGGAGAATATTGCTTACGGTAAACCAGATGCAACTCGCGAAGAAATTATTGAGGCAGCACGCGCCGCTCATGCCCATGAATTTATTCTTCGCCTTCCTCTAGGTTATGACTCCTTAGTAGGAGAGCGTGGCCAATCTCTCTCTGGCGGTGAACGTCAGCGTATATCAATTGCGCGAGCACTGCTGATTAATCCAAGCATTCTGATCCTAGATGAAGCAACATCATCTGTTGATACCACTACTGAAAAAGAAATCCAGCGCGCTTTGGATAACCTGGTGAAGGGCCGCACTACGATTGCAATCGCCCACCGTCTCTCCACCTTAAGAAAAGCGGATCGCTTAGTGGTTCTAGATAAGGGTGAGATTGTAGAAATAGGTTCTCACGATCAATTGATGGAAGCTCAGGGCGCGTATTACACCTTGTATCAGGCCCAGCTGCGTCATGCTGCGGAGCTTGTTGAAGGCGGTGCTATTGGTGAAAGTCTGGAAGAAGTGCAAGAAGAAAAACTGGAAGAAGTTGCTAAGCAAGTTGGGGGTGGGGTATGAGTACGACTCATCAGCTAGAGCGTGATGCGCTAGGCCGTCTGGTCTTTATCGACAACAAAGGTGAGCGACACATTGGCGTTCATCCTGTCAGAGCTTTTCCAATTACTGCGCCTGCTGCGGGTATTGGCATCATGAATCAATCTGGAAAAGAGCTTTGCTGGTTTCCGGATGTCACCGCTATTTCTGAAGCAGAACTTGGGTTGATCGAGGAAGAACTGGCTGAGCGCGAGTTCATGCCAGTCATTGAGAGGATCACTAAGGTTTCTACGTTCGCTACTCCTAGTATTTGGGATATCGAAACGGACCGAGGTCCAACACGAATTCGCCTCAAGGGCGAGGAAGATATTCGTCGAATTGCTGGCAATACATTGCTGATTGCCGATTCCAACGGGCTGCAATTTCTCATCAAAGACTCTACGCAATTGGATAAAGTCAGTAAAAAACTGCTAGACCGGTTCCGCTAAAAAGGTTTGCCACGCCAATCCCCATTGGACAGGCGTATCCCAGGCATTTCCCCTAAATTGAGTTAATTCCTTGTAAAAACATAGGCTTACGACACTTTTGCCCGTTTTTTAGGCCTGTTGCACTGCAATAGTATTAGGGTTATACTCTAGGTACTAACCCTTAAGGAGATTCAAATGACTGTTTTATTGAATATGATTAACCAGCTTTTTTCTGAAAGCAAACCAAGCCAAGCAAAGCCTGCTCGTCACTATGATTTTGACGGCGCTTACCGCGGCATGTAATTTAAAAAATTACAGCAATTCAAAAGCCACCTTCGGGTGGCTTTTTTGTTTCCTATTGCTGCTAGTCAGTGGGGTAAAAAAACCGATGATTTACCCTTGTAAAGCTTATATTTCATAGGGTTAAGGCAAGGGTAATCACTAGTGGGGAATTGAGTAAAACTTGATTAGTGTCAAGTATTCAAATATGTAAATGCTTAAAAATCACATAACCCAAATTTTTGGGTGCGATTTGTATTTATAAAAAGTAAAAATAGGAGATTCAGGATGAGCGGCGAGAAAACTGCAGGACCTTTAGGAGGTCGTTGGTTTCAGCTACTAATTGGCATCATTTGTATGTCGATGATTGCAAACTTGCAATACGGTTGGACTTTGTTTGTAAACCCAATCGATGCTAAGTTTGGTTGGGGTCGCGCAGCGATTCAAGTTGCATTTACCATTTTCGTGCTGACTGAAACTTGGTTGGTGCCAATCGAAGGTTACCTCGTTGATAAGTTTGGTCCACGCCCAGTTGTTTTCTGTGGCGGTATTTTGTGTGGCCTGGGCTGGATGATGAATGCTCATGCTGATACATTGACTATGCTCTACGTTGCTGCTGCTGTTAGTGGTGTAGGTGCTGGTGCTGTTTATGGTACTTGCGTAGGTAATGCGCTCAAGTGGTTCCCAGATCGCCGTGGTTTGGCTGCTGGTATGACTGCTGCAGGCTTTGGTGCAGGCTCCGCATTAACTGTTATTCCAATCGCTAATATGATTGCCAATCAAGGCTATCAAGATGCATTCTGGTACTTTGGTATCTGGCAAGGCATCATCGTTGTTGTTCTGAGCTTGTTGCTTTCAAAGCCAATCAAGAGCGCTATCACCACTGTGAAAGCTGCTGTTGTTCAGACTCGCAAAGACTTCCGCCCAATGGAAATGATCAAGCAACCAGTGTTCTGGATCATGTATCTCATGTTCGTGATGGTTGCAGCTGGTGGCTTGATGGCTACAGCGCAATTAGGCCCAATTGCTAAAGACTTCCAAATTGCTGGCGTAACTGTGAGCTTGATGGGCTTGGCATTACCTGCTTTGACCTTTGCATTGACTGTTGACCGTGTATTGAATGGCTTGACCCGTCCTTTCTTTGGTTGGGTGTCTGACAAGATTGGCCGCGAACAAACGATGACCTTATGCTTCTCATTTGAGTGCTTAGGTATTCTCGGTTTGTATTACCTCGGTCGCGATCCAGTCATGTTTGTTCTCTTAACTGGTTTAGTGTTCTTTGCATGGGGTGAGATCTATAGCTTGTTCCCATCAACTAACGCTGATACTTTTGGATCAACATATGCTGCTGGTAACGCAGGTCTCCTCTACACAGCAAAAGGAACTGCTTCATTGCTGGTGCCTTTGTCTAGCGTATTGGTGGCTACTACTGGTGGCTGGGAAGTGGTGTTCTGGGTTGCGAGTTTCTTAAATGGAACTGCTGCGATCTTGGCTTGGTTTGTATTGCGCCCAATGCGTCGCAAACTCATCGAGCGTTCTGCTTCTATGTAATTCAGGTCAAAAGCCTAAGAAAAGGGGTCTTCGGACCCCTTTTTGTTTGCCCAAAATAAAGTAAAGCTCGATAGCATTGGTCAAAGGTGGAAATCAGATAAAATTCCTCCATCATGAATTCCTCCAAAAACCGCTTCGTTCACTGGATTGCTGCCTTGGCAATTGCAATGAGTGCGCTTGCGCCAGCTGCATCTCAAGCAGTTTCCATGGCTAAGCATGGCGAAGGTTTTGCAATGGAGATTTGTTCTGTTGATGGCAGCAAGATGCAAATCGATGTTCAAGATGATGGGCAATACGTTGCCAATCAAATGCAGCCTTGCCCGTATTGCGTGGCGCAGAGTGTTATCACTCCGGCATTCAATACTAATCTCAGATTTGAAGCTCCACAGACTTTAGCTCTGTTGCCTCAGCTTTTCTATCAATCACCTAAACCACTTGCTGTTTGGGTAACCCCACCTTCAGCAGCTCCACCAGCACAAGCCTAATCAAAATTAGGGCATAGCCTAGCTATGTAATTGGCAATGAAGTTGTGTGGAGAGTTTAATGTTTTTGCAGCAAAAGAAAATTAGCGCATGCGTGGGTATGCTATTTGGGTCAGCACTAATCAGTGCGCAAGCGCAAATTGCCCCACCACCTGACTACGATCAGAAATTAAAAAGCGTCACTGTAACGGCAACCCGTTCTGGTACGCCTTTGGATGAGATCCCATTAAATACAACCGTTTTGACTAAGGAGGCCTTAGAGGTAGCTCCAGACCAAACGATTGATCAAATTTTAAAAAATGTCTCTGGCGTTATTTTGAATGACACGCCTTATTACCAAAAAGACCCAACTGGTCAAAGCATTAATGTGCGCGGTCTGGGTAATGCGAGAACCTTGGTATTGATCGATGGCGTTCCAGCGAATGATGCTTTTTATGGAACCGTCCAGTGGAATTTGGTTCCCATGTCCTCAATTGATTCGGTTGAGTTTATCCGAGGGGGTGTTTCTAGCTTGTGGGGTAACTATGGCATGGGCGGCGTCATTAATATCAAAACCAAGACGCCAGTGAACAGTCAGCAAGAAGCATCAGCTAGTTACGGGGCATTTGGTACGGGTAACGTAGCCGCCTCTAAGGATCTGATCGCGTCTGAAAATCTCCAACTACGATTCTCGGCAGATTATTTCAATACTGATGGCTATCAAAATATTGCAACGATTTCACCTGCATCACCAACCAGTATCAAGAACGGGCAGGGCGATGCTGCCTCACATAACTCCAACGTCAGAATGCAGGGTTATTTCAAGGCAACGCAAGACACTAACGGTTTCTTCCGTTTGGGTTATCACACCATGTCCGACCTCTCTTCGGGTTATGCCTTTGCAACTAACATCATGCAAGAGACGGATTTGGCTGGTGGCACAACAACCCGCTTAGACGACAAGTCAAAGGTAGATGTCAATTTCTTCTATGAGAACACGGGCTTTAATAAGCAAAATGGTTCAACGACCACAACAAAATCAAACAATATTCCAGCCAATACCCCCTACATCAATGCGAACTACAAAGATCCTTACAGCACGGTTGGCGCTTCTGCTCAATACACCCAAGAAGTTGTGGGCTTAATTGATCAATATGTTGTCGGGGTGGATGCGCGCAATATTGCTGGCTCAAATCAAACCAATAACTTAAACAACAATGGCACTTCAGCCGCGGTAAATTATGCCCAAGGGCAACAATCTTTTTACGGGCTTATGGGTCAACTGAAGTCTAAAGCGGAATCCTTTCCGCTAGAGACAACCTTAGCTGCCCGGGTGGATCAATGGAATAGCCAAACACCAACCAGTTACAACGCGGGCCCGAATGGCGCCAATCCTGCCTATCAAAATATTCCCAACCAAAGCAAGACCCAGGTGAGCCCCACTCTTGGCTTGTTATATAAGATGAGTAAGGACTGGGATTTACGCTCTGCTGCTTATCAAGCATTCCATGCGCCGGGTATGAACAACACTCTTCGTTCATATGGTTCTTCAACAGGCTATAGCTTTGCTAACCCTAATTTAACCCCTGAGACTATGACGGGTTACGAGGTCGGTACAGATTATCGATGGAAGGGGGGCTTTGCGCAGTTGACCGCATTTAATAACTACATTCAGAATGCTGTAGCTAGCTACAGTCTTTCTTCTAAGAGCGCCACAGACGTAGCGTTAGCCAAAAGCTTATGTGGCGCCACTGGCAATCCACTCACCGGCACAGGTAATGTCGGAATTTGTAACTCCACTAGCATTAGCTACTACACCAATAACCAAAATCTCCTGAGTCAGGGTATCGAGTTCCAGTTTCATCACGACATCAGTTCAAAGTGGGCTACGGATGCTAACTATGCATTCACTAGTACCAAGTTAACGATGAGTGCGACAAGCGACCCTATTAATAAGCAGGTTGGTGGTGTTCCGCAAAATATTTTAGGTGGCGGTTTAACTTATTTCCCAGTTCCGCAGGCCAGCTTTACCGCGACCATTCGTTATGTAGGCAGCTCTTGGATGAACACTGCCAATACTTTGCCGGTTGCTGCTTATGCGGTAGTGGGGTTGCGTGCTAACTACGAGATGACAAAAAATACGACTGTGTATGCTTCCGCAGTGAACTTATTTAATCGCCAATACATCACATTCGGTACGGGTAATAATAATTCAAGCTATGTCTTAGGTATGCCGCAAGCCATTTCTGTAGGTGCACGTATCATCTTCTAATCATGAATCCGATCCCATACTCTTTTAATCGATTCTTATTGCTCGGAGCGCTTCTATTGGGGGCGCTGAGCTTTCCTGCGCAGGCGCAAATGCAAATGGATCATTCGTCTATGGTTAGCGCAAAGCCTGGCAATACCTGTCAGGGCGCTGGTTTGGAGTGCGCCAATGCTGCAACCCCATTTTTTACGCAGGATGGAAAGCTATTGTTGGCATGGACGGCAAATGGGGTAGTTGCTGTTGCGCAGTCTTCTGATTTAGGAAAAACATTTTCACCGGCAGTCAAAATTGCTGAGCACGGTAAATCATTAGATGCTGGCGCTGATGCACGTCCGCAAATTGTTGCTGATAAACAAGGGAATGTCTTTTTGGCATATGCATTTTTCAAAGATGCTAACTGGAATGCGCAAATTAATACTGCTAGATCGACCGATGGGGCTAAGACATTCACCAAACCAGAGTCCTTGGTCAATGACAGCTCTAGTCAGCGTTTTCCATCCGTTCTGATAAAGCCAGATGGCGATATTTTTATCTCTTGGATCGATAAGCGTTTAGTTTCTGCTGCGAAGCAGGGTGGACAAAATCGTCTTGGTGGCTCAATTGCCTATTCTTTTTCTCAGGATGGCGGCAAAAACTTCCAGGCAGAGCGCTTTGCTAATGAGAGTAGTTGTGAGTGCTGTCGCATCGGTGGCAGCCTTGATCCAAAAGGTAATCCGGTGCTAGCGTACAGAGCAATATTTCCTGGCGGAATTCGGGATCAAGCAAGTCAAGTGATTTCAGCTTCAGGTGCTGGACCAATCCGTAAGGTGGCTGATGACAACTGGAAAACGGATGCTTGCCCGCATCATGGGCCATCCATAGCCGTATCAAACGCCGGTACATACCATGTGGCTTGGTATACCCAAGGCAGTAAGCGCTCTGGAGTGTTTTATGCCAATTCCACCAATCAAGGTGCCACCTATTCCCAGCCTAGTCGCGTAGGTTCTGAAAGTGCCAATGTATCCAGGCCATATCTATTGGCATTGGGCCAGCAAGTTTGGTTGGTATGGAAAGAATTCGATGGTGTGCAATCTTCCGTATATTTAAAAGAATCTAGCGACAATGGAAAAACTTGGGCAACTCCTAAAATACTATCTAGTACAGCAGGGTATAGTGATCATCCCTTGTTGCTAGCTCAAGAGAATCTTGTATTTTTATCCTGGCTTACGCGTCATGATGGATACCAGTTAATTAATATTGGACAAAAGCAATGAAAAGATATTGGCTCTTTTTTATACTCGCCTTATCGGTGACTGGGTTTACCTTTGCCGATCCAGTTTCTCTGAAGCCTTATCAGGCAGGCGATTGGAAATCCATCATCAAAGCTGCAAATGGTGGACCTCTAGCTATTAATTTTTGGGGGGTGACTTGCCCATCCTGCGTTAAAGAGATGCCGCAGTGGGGTTTGTTTATCAAAAACAATCCAAGCGCTAAAGTAGTTTTTATTCAGGTTGATGATGTATCAATCGAGTCGATGAAAAAAATGTTGAGCAAAGCAAATCTGGATAAGGCCAATAATTATTATGTCGCAGCGCCTTTTGATGAGCGCTTGCGCTATGAAATTGATCCCAAATGGCATGGTGAAACACCGACAACCATAGTGATTGATAAAAATGGCAAAGCCACCAGAAAAACAGGCTTAGTAGACTTTCAGCAATTGCAAAATGCTTTGATAGTTAAACCATAATTAAATGTATCGCTTATCAATTACCGGGAGAATATAAATGAAGACAAAACTATTAGTAACACTGTGTGCCGTTGCAGGGATAGCTTTCGTAGGAACGACATGGGCGCAAAACGTTTCCAAAACCGTTACTACTAACGCTATCAAAATTGAAGATGCCTATACCCGTGCCACAGTTCCTGGACAGCAGGTAGCTGGTGGCTTTATGAAGATTGAAAACAAAGGCGCTGCTGATCAATTGATCTCTGCCAGCTCACCTCTTGCAGGTGAAGTGCAGCTCCACGAGATGGCAATGGAAGGTAATGTCATGAAGATGCGTCAAGTGAGGGATATCGCTGTGCCAGCAGGTGGCGCTGTTGAATTAAAACCTGGTGGCTTGCACTTAATGTTTATCAACATTAAAGCTCCATTAGCTGCAGGTGAAACCGTTCCCGTGAAGCTGAAGTTTGCTAAGGCAGGTGATGTTGAGGTCAAGATGCCAGTTAATGCAATGGGTGCTGGAGCCATGAAGCACTAAGTAGATTGGGTGGTACACGTAATAAAAAAGCCCCTAGTTTTACCTGGGGGCTTTTTCTTTTGAGGCTTTTACTTTATCAACTTAGTCACCCAAGTTCAAGTCGGTTACCGCACCTTTACTTGCAGTACTTGCAAGGCGAGCATATTTTGCCAGTAAGCCACGAGTGTAGCGAGGCTTAGGTTGCACCCAAGCTGCGCGACGCTTCGCAATTTCTGCTTCATCAACGTTCAATTGAATCAGTAGTTGATGGGCATCAATGGTTACCGAGTCCCCTTCATGAATGAGAGCAATCGTGCCACCTACGTAGGCTTCAGGAGCTACGTGACCCACAACCATACCCCAGGTGCCACCAGAGAAGCGGCCATCAGTGATGAGGCCTACAGACTCACCTAGACCTTGTCCTACAAGAGCAGAGGTTGGGGCAAGCATCTCACGCATGCCTGGGCCGCCTTTAGGGCCTTCATAACGAATCACAACAATGTCACCATCCTTGATCTTCTGAGCCATGATGGCTGCCATGGCATCATCTTCAGAATCAAACACACGGGCTGGGCCAGTGATCGAAGGATTCTTGAGGCCGGTAATCTTAGCCACGCAACCCTCTGGAGAAATATTGCCCTTCAAGATTGCCAAGTGACCTTGTTTGTACAAAGGATTGTCTAAGGTGCGAATCACTTTTTGATCAGCGCGCGGTACTGACGGAACATCTTTTAGTACTTCAGCAATCGTTTTTCCAGTGATGGTCATGCAGTCACCGTGAAGTAATCCGCCATCAAGCAAAATCTTCATTACTTGTGGAATGCCGCCGGCTTGATGCAAGTCAGTTGCAAGGTAAGTGCCGGATGGCTTCATATCAACGATCACAGGAACGCGTTTACGAATACGCTCAAAGTCATCAATCGTCCAGTCGATTTCAGCTGCGCTGGTGATGGCCAAGAAATGCAATACTGCATTTGTGGATCCACCAACTGCCATGATCACACTGACAGCGTTCTCAATGGACTTCTTGGTGATGATGTCACGGGGACGCAAGTTATTTTTCACAGCCTCAACCAGTACGCGCGCTGATTCGGCAGCACTCGCTACTTTTTCAGCATCAACGTTCGCCATCGTAGAGGAGTAGGGCAAGCTCATGCCCAAAGCCTCAAATGAGGAGCTCATGGTGTTTGCGGTGTACATGCCGCCACAAGAGCCGCTACCTGGACAGGCGTGTTGTTCCACACCTTTTAAATCTTCTTCACTCAATCGACCGGAAGTAAATTCACCAACCGCTTCAAATGCAGAAACAATATTGAGTTCCTTGCCTTTGTAATGACCTGGCTTAATCGTGCCGCCATAGACATAGATGCCGGGCACATTAGTGCGGGCTAAGGCCATCATGCCGCCTGGCATGTTTTTATCGCAACCACCAATGACGACAACGCCATCTTGCCAGAGACCATTTACACACACTTCAATACTGTCAGCAATCACTTCACGTGACACTAGGGAGTACTTCATACCCTCAGTGCCCATACCGATGCCATCGGAAACAGTTGGTGTACCGAATACTTGTGCTTTTGCACCGGCTGCTTCTAGAGCTTCAACAGCAGCATCGGCTAATTTTTGTAAACCACTATTACAGGGGGTAATAGTGGAGTGGCCGTTCGCAACGCCAACCATCGGCTTTACGAAATCCTTTTCTTCGTAACCCATTGCGTAATACATCGAACGATTAGGTGCGCGAGCGACCCCTTCGGTGACCATGCGCGAGCGTTCATTAAGGCGTTTCATGCTTATTACTCCAGAAAAGGTTTGTGTCGAAAGGCTCTATTGTGCCGTGAGATGGGTTAAGGGTGCTTTAGATCGATGAGCTCATCATAATTACTACAAATGTTGCACTGCAGTATGAAAATGCCAAAGAATTCATAGATTTAGATCAAAATATTAGCTAAGGAGCTAATAGCTTAGTAAAAGAGGCTGCAGTACATTAAGTCATCAATCACTTTTTCCTTTGAATTCAATGACTAAAGTCGGCCACATATACCTAATTGATGATGACGAGTCGATGCGCATCTCTCTATCTAGAATGCTGCGTGAATTAGGTTATCTCGTCGATGACTATGCGTCTGCTACCGTTTTCTTGGAGAAATCAGTTCCGGTATCTCCAGCTGTCATCTTGTTAGATATGCAGATGCCGGATATGACCGGCCTTGATTTACAAGAAAAACTCCAGAAGTTAGGTCGCAAGACTCCTATCGTATTTGTGAGCGGTCAAAGTCATCCCCATCAAATCGTTCAAGGCCTTAAGCGGGGCGCACTAGATTTCTTATTCAAGCCATTTAATTTAGAGGAGCTACTAAAGGCCGTGGCAGACGCAATTGACTTTGATAGCCGTCAGTTGAAGCGCGTTTCTTTAGATGTTGAAGCTAAGAAAGACTATGAAAGCCTCACTCCTAGAGAGCGTGAGGTATGTGGATGGCTTGTTAAGGGCCTCCTAAACAAGGATATTGCCGTAAAACTAGGAACCACTGATGCCACCATTAAGGTGCACAAGGCTCGGGTGATGGACAAAATGCATGCGGATTCCCTGCAAGTGCTGGTGAAGAAGTATCTTGAATCCAACCTTGAGAACCATCCATTAAACACCTAGCTTTGTGGCTAATTACTCTTGTCCCATTTTGGTATTACTATCAATCTTATTAATTCCATATGAGATGGTTACTGCGTAGTGAATAAACCAGTCAAACTTCCTGAGATTCGTAAAGAGGCGTTTACTAAGGCCAGAGAAAGCCTTGGCCTCAGCACGAAAGATCTTTCGGGAACGGCTTGCCTTTCTGTTCGCCAAATTGAGCAGATTGAAAATGGTGAGATCAGCTCTTTTTATGGCGATCAAGTGAAATTCACGGCAGCAAAAAAAGTAGCTGGCTTACTAAAGCTCACACCAGAAGAGGCGTTTGATTTTTCTGGTGTCGCGCAACCTGTTAAAGCAGCTGATGTTGAAGAGAAATTGCAGCTGGAGACAAAAGCTTCTGCGGTAGGAAATAAGACAAAGGCTGAGAACGCCAAAGAAGAAAAAGAAACTGCACCAGCGGTGGCTGCAAAACAAAAACCTCAGAAGAGTAACGTTAATAAAATTACAGACAGTGTTGTTGACTATCGCGTGAAGTTAACTGCTTCTGCAAATCCTAAAAAGAAATTATTCTTACTGTTGGCAATTGGCGCGGCAGTGATTTTCTCTGTAGTGAACTTGCGCCCCCTATTTTTTCCCGAACCGGTTAAAGAAGAAGTGGTGATTATTCAAGAAGTAGCACAAGAGCCTGCCCCGGCAGATGCTCCGGCAGAGGCAAAGCAAGCCCCAGCAGCAGTACCAGAGACAACTCCATTAGCGGTTAGTGCGGAATGCCCGCCTGCAGATGCATCTGCACTCAATTACAGGCCCGAAGCCCCTAAAAAAGCGGGTGACATGGTTTATCTGCAATCAAAGACTGCGCAAACAGTATGTGTGGTGGATGCTACAGGTAAGACCCAGAATAAAACTCTAGAACCTGGAGTTGGTACGAGTGTTTATGGCAAGCCGCCATTAAAGGTTTTAACTGGTGGTTTAAATCAGGTGGATTTGTATTACCAAGGTGCAAAGGTGCGCGTGGGAAATACAACTAGTAAGACAATTATTTTGGAGCCGGCTGAAATGATTCAGCCTGCAGCTCCATCAAACTCCACAGACTCTCAGCTACGTTGATGGCCTGAGAGGTTCGCAGGTTTAATTCGTTGAATTAAACCGCAGCGTTATCAGTTTCACCGGTACGAATACGAATCACTTGCTCAACTGCAGTCACGAAAATCTTACCGTCACCAATCTTCCCGGTACGAGCAGCTTTAGTGATTGCCTCAATAGCAGCTTCAACACGGTCATCAGAAACCACGGCTTCTACTTTTACTTTAGGTAAAAAGTCGACTACATACTCAGCGCCACGATAGAGTTCAGTATGGCCTTTTTGACGGCCAAAGCCCTTAACTTCAGTAACGGTCAGACCTGTAACACCGACTTCTGCCAATGACTCACGAACTTCATCGAGTTTGAACGGCTTAATGATGGATGTAATTAATTTCATGTGTTCCCCCTAATTCAGTAATCATACCTAGATCTGTTCTGAACTACCAAAAACCGACCCGCTGAGCGTTCTAGGCTCTAAATTGCGAGGTAATGGGGTAGCGCCAATCGCGGCCAAAGGCACGAGTGGTTACACGGACTCCCGGTGGGGCTTGGCGACGCTTATATTCATTAAGCTTGATTAAGCGGGTTACTTTTTCTACGCTCTCGGCATCAAAGCCTGCAGCAATGATTTGAGCAATCGATTGGTTTTGCTCCATATAGCGCTCAACAATGCCATCCAGCACTTCATAAGAGGGCAGGCTATCTTGATCTTTTTGGTCTGGACGTAACTCTGCCGAAGGTGCGCGGGTCAGAATTCGCTCCGGAATCACTGGCGTAATACTGTTGCGATAGGCGCACAGGCGATACACCAAAGTCTTGGCGATATCTTTAATGACTGCAAAGCCACCCGCCATATCCCCATAGAGTGTGCAGTAGCCGACTGCCATTTCACTCTTATTGCCGGTAGTCAAAACAAGTCGACCTGTTTTATTAGATAGGGCCATTAGCAGAGTGCCACGAACGCGTGCCTGAATATTCTCTTCGGTGGCGTCTACTGTTAAACCTTTGAATTGCTCCGCTAGAGATGCTTCTAAAGCATCTACCGGCCCGCTAATCGGAATCTCGTCGTATTGCACGCCTAAGTTCTGGGCCATCTCCCGTGCATCAATCCAAGAGATATCGGCGGTATAGCGAGAGGCCATCATGACGGTGCGCACCTTGTCAGCACCTAAGGCATCCACGGCAATTGCCAATACCAAAGCTGAATCTACACCGCCAGATAGGCCAATAATCACGCCAGGGAAGCGATTTTTGGTGACATAGTCACGTACACCCAAAACCAGCGCTTGATAGGCCTGTGCCTCAACGGATTGGGGTGGGGTGATCAGACCTTTTTCTAGCTCGCCAGTTGCTGTCACGGTAACAAGGCCTAGGCCGGTTTCAAACTGAGGCATGGCCATCACGACTTTGCCATCACTATTTAATGCAAATGAGCCGCCATCAAAAACTAATTCATCCTGACCGCCAACAGCGTTGACGTAAACCAGTGGCATTTTGGTTTGTGCAATATGCCCACGGAGCACTTCAATACGCAAGGCTTCTTTTTGCAGGTGGTAAGGAGAGGCGTTGGGGACTAACAATACTTGTGCGCCAGCAGCATGAGATTGTTTAGCGGGACCTGCATGCCAGGCATCTTCACACAAGATCAATCCATAGCGAACACCTTCGCATTCAAAAACACAAGCTTGATTACCAGGTACGAAGTAGCGAACTTCGTCAAATACTTCATGGTTAGGTAATTCTTGTTTTGCGTAGCTCGCAATGACTTTGCCGTTTCGTAAAACAGATGCGTAGTTTTGCAAACCTGCAGATGTTTGTTTGGGGTGACCGACGATGACTGTCAGATCAGAGTACTGAGCTAGCTCTTTCATCAAGAGCTCGAGCTGTGATTGTGCCGCCTCAATAAAAGCAGGGCGGAGGAGTAAGTCTTCTGGGGGATAGCCGGTGAGCGAAAGCTCAGGGGTGACTACGAGTTTGGCGCCTTGTGAGTAGGCATCTAGAGCGGCTTTGTGAATGAGTTGCGCGTTGCCAGCCAAATCACCCAGTAATGGGTTGATTTGGGCTAAGGCAATTTTCTGCGTGCTCACTCCGAATCACAAAGCCTTTTCAATAAAAGAATTACTTGTTCTCTTTGTTGTAGCGCTCGATGCCTTCAAGAATTTCTTTATGAGCATCAGCAACGCCACCCCAGCCTTTAACTTTTACCCATTTACCTTTTTCGAGATCTTTATAGTGCTCGAAGAAGTGTTGAATTTGATTCAAACGCAATGGGTTCATGTCTTCAGGTTTTTGCCAGTGTGTATAGATAGGCAAAATTTTGTCTTCTGGAACGGCCAATAATTTAGCGTCTTGACCAGCCTCATCTTCCATTTGTAGGATGCCAATTGCACGGCAGCTAACAACAACACCTGGAATGAGTGGAAATGGAGTAATTACGAGAACATCAACAGGGTCGCCATCACCGGCAATCGTTTTATTAATGTATCCGTAGTTACATGGGTAGTGCATTGCAGTGCCCATAAAACGGTCAACGAAAATTGCGCCAGACTCTTTATCCACTTCGTACTTCACTGGATCAGCGTTCATTGGGATTTCAATAATGACGTTGAAGCTTTCAGGGATCTTTTTACCTGGCTTGACTTTTTCGAGACTCATAAATACTCCGAATATTGATTAGTAAATACCCTGATCCTATCAAGGGAGAGCAGGGGTGATTCTGTTACATACTGATACAGCTTAAAGACCATAGTTTAAAGCTTTCGGAAACCAGGTCTACCTAAGTGCAGTTATACAAAACAATAAAGATTAACAAATGATTAACTTTGGGGAGTTCAAGCATGAGTAATGTCACTTTAGGCTTGTATTTTGCCTTGGCGTGCGGTGTCCTGGCCGTGATTTACGGTTTTGTGATGCGCGGCTGGATTTTGAAGCAAAGTACGGGTAATGCCAAAATGCAAGAAATTGCTGAGGCAATTCAGCAGGGGGCGGCAGCGTATTTGTCGCGCCAATATAAAACGATTGCCGTGGTTGGGGTGGTTCTGGCCATTCTTATGGCGCTCTTCCTTGATTTTGCGACCGCGATTGGCTTTGTCATTGGCGCTGTGCTTTCCGGCGCTTGCGGATTCATTGGTATGAATGTCTCAGTACGCGCAAACGTGCGGACAGCGGAAGCGGCCACCAAGGGTATGAACGAAGCGCTTAATGTGGCATTCAAAGGCGGTGCTATTACCGGTATGTTGGTAGTTGGATTGGGTCTCTTGGGTGTTGGCCTCTTCTTTATGTTCCTCGTATCGATTGGCGCTGGACAAGATCTCTCTTCTGTATTGCATCCCCTGATTGGTTTGGCATTCGGTTCCTCTTTGATTTCGATCTTTGCTCGTTTAGGTGGCGGCATCTTTACTAAGGGTGCAGACGTTGGCGCTGACTTGGTCGGTAAGGTTGAGGCTGGAATTCCGGAAGATGATCCACGCAATCCTGCGGTGATTGCTGATAACGTTGGCGACAACGTTGGTGATTGCGCAGGTATGGCGGCGGACTTATTTGAAACTTACGCGGTCACGCTGATTGCAACCATGGTGCTGGGATCCTTAATGGTTTCTAGCGCACCAGTCGCTGCAATTATTTATCCATTAGTGCTGGGCGGCGTTTCTATCATTGCCTCCATCATCGGTTGCTCATTTGTAAAGGCAACTCCTGGCATGAAAAATGTGATGCCTGCTTTGTATAAGGGCCTGATCATTGCCGGTGGTTTGTCATTGATTGCTTTCTACTTTGTAACCAACTTCATCATGCCGGATGATGCATTAGGTATCCCTGGCAGCCAATGGCGTTTGTTTGGTTCAACCGTAGTGGGCTTGTTGCTTACAGCAGGTTTGGTATGGATTACCGAGTACTACACCGGTACCCAGTTCAAGCCAGTGCAACATATTGCTGAAGCTTCAACCAAAGGTCACGGTACCAACATCATTGCTGGCTTAGGTATTTCGATGAAGTCAACTGCTTATCCAGTTCTCTTTGTTTGTGCGGCGATTTTTGCAGCGTATTGGTTGGCTGGTTTATATGGCATTGCAATTGCAGCAACAGCCATGTTGTCCATGGCAGGTATTGTGGTTGCGCTTGATGCATATGGCCCAATTACAGATAACGCTGGTGGTATTGCAGAGATGGCAGGCTTGCCACAATCTGTTCGCGATATTACCGATCCATTGGATGCAGTTGGCAACACTACTAAAGCAGTTACTAAAGGCTATGCAATTGGTTCAGCTGGTTTGGCATCGCTCGTACTCTTTGCTGACTACACCCATGCTTTAGAGGGCATGGGCCAACAAGTGTCTTTTGACTTGTCCAATCACATGGTCATCATTGGCCTCTTTATCGGCGGCATGATTCCTTACTTGTTTGGTGCGATGGCGATGGAAGCGGTCGGTCGTTGTGCTGGCGCTGTGGTGGAAGAGGTGCGCCGTCAGTTCCGTGATATCCCTGGAATCATGGAAGGCACTGCAAAGCCAGAGTACGGCAAAGCTGTCGATATGCTGACTTCTGCTGCTATTAAAGAAATGATCGTTCCTTCCCTCTTGCCAGTGGTTGCTCCAGTTGTCGTAGGTCTCTTGTTAGGACCTGCTGCATTGGGTGGCTTGCTCATGGGAACTATCGTGACTGGCTTATTCGTAGCAATTTCGATGTGTACCGGTGGTGGTGCTTGGGACAACGCGAAGAAATATATCGAGGAAGGTAACTTCGGCGGAAAAGGTTCTGAAGCTCACAAAGCTGCAGTTACTGGCGACACCGTAGGTGACCCTTACAAAGATACTGCGGGTCCTGCCGTGAACCCTCTCATCAAGATCATCAATATCGTGGCATTGCTCATCGTGCCACTCTTGCCAGTGATCTCGCGTTAAGAAAAGAAGTTCAATGCAGTAGCAATCAGACTGCAGCAATAAAAACGCCTAGCATTGCTAGGCGTTTTTATTTATGTTGACGCCACTTGACAAAGTGTAGGCCATTGGCCTACTATAGGGTCAATGGATTTTGAATGGGATTTGGCTAAAAGTAACTCATGCCAGATCTCTCGAAATTTTGATTTCGCATATGTGGTATCAATTTTTAAAGATCCTACGATAGTTATTGAGCATGACCAAAGATGGGATTACGGGGAAGAGCGGTATCGCGCAATAGGGGCCATTGATAAACGAGTCTTCGTAGTTGTGTTCACCAGAAGAGTTAAGGCCATCAGAATTATTTCAGCAAGGAAAGCTAATAACAGGGAGGTCAAGCGATATGAAAAAAATAGTACGAGTTAGCGTTGATCTAAATAACCCTAAAAGTTTCCCCAAGGGGGTTGTAGATAAGAAGCTATTAGATGCAACTTCTGAGCGCCTCATAAAGCTACACCAACGGCAAGACGATGACGAAGCCATGCAAGATGCTGCAAAATATGCAAAGCGAGTTCGTGAACGGATTGGCTTATCTCAACAAGAGTTCTCAAGTCGCATAGAAGTTTCTTTAGAAACTATTCGAAACTGGGAGCAGGGAAAAAGAAGTCCTACAGGCGCAGCAAAGGCGCTGCTAAAGATATTGGATCGTGCCCCTGAGGTGGCTTTACTGGCCTTGAGCGTATAGGAAAGCTCAAACAAAAACGCCTAGCATTGCTAGGCGTTTTTTATTTCACACTTACTTAAAGTTCTAAGCAAATAAAACTTACTCCAAAGTTTCTAAATAACGTTGCGCATCTAATGCAGCCATACAGCCTGTTCCAGCACTGGTAATGGCTTGACGATAGATATGGTCTTGTACGTCGCCAGCAGCAAACACGCCTGGGATATTGGTGGCAGTGGCATTGCCTTCCAGTCCTGAGTGGGTCTTGAGGTAGCCGTTGTTCATATCGAGCTGACCAACAAAAAGTTCTGTATTAGGCTTGTGACCAATGGCAATAAAGGCACCAGTCACAGCGAGATCTTCAGTGCTGCCATCTTGCTTCTTAATGCGCACACCGGTAACGCCTTTTTCATCACCCAGAACTTCGTCGAGTGTTGAGTTCAATTTGAGTTCTACTTTGCCTTCCACAACTTTTGCCATTAAGCGGTCATTCAAGATTGGTTCAGCACGAAACTTATCGCGACGATGAATAACGGTTACTTTTTTAGCAATACCAGTAAGGTAGAGCGCTTCTTCAACTGCAGTGTTGCCACCACCGACTACGCACACATCTTGATTACGGTAAAAGAAGCCATCGCAAGTGGCGCAACCAGAAACACCGCGACCCATGAATGCTTCTTCACTTGGTAAGCCAATATATTGTGCAGAAGCGCCAGTAGAAATAATCAAGGCATCGCAGGTATAGGTTCCAGAATCGCCAACCAAGCGAATCGGCTTTTCTTTCAGGGCTGCCGTATGAATATGGTCAAAAATGATTTCAGTATTAAAGCGTTCAGCATGCTTTAAAAAACGCTCCATCAGCTCTGGACCTTGAACGCCATCAGCATCCGCAGGCCAGTTTTCAACGTCAGTAGTGGTCATTAATTGACCGCCCTGAGCTAGGCCGGTAATCAGGGTGGGGCTTAAATTGGCTCGGGCTGCATAAACAGCTGCTGTATAGCCAGCAGGGCCGGATCCGAGGATCAGAACTTTGGAGTGTTTTGGGGTATTTGTAGTCATATTCAAATTATAGATTTGCTTGATTACAATCGGTAGAACATGGCAAGAACCGCATACCCGAAGTCCAAGGCTCCAATGAGCTCCCAGCCCCCAGAGAACGGCCCGCAGGGCAGGATGCCCCGCCTCTTATTAGAGGCTCGTTGGTTTATCTCTCTAGGCTTATGCCTGGGCTTATTTGCCATTTTGCTGACCTATTCCAAGGCTGATCCAGCCTGGTCCCATGCCAGTTTTGAGGCTCCCAAGAACCTGGGGGGTCGTTTTGGGGCCTATTTAGCCGATTTAATGCTGTATATCTTTGGTATTTCTGCCTTTTGGTGGGTTGCTCTCTTTGGGCGCCGCGTCTTAAATGGCTGGCGTGAGCTTTGGAGCATTCCTTTGCCGCCAGATCCGGATGCAAAGCCAGATTCTCTACTAATGCGTTGGTTAGGCTTTGGACTGACTCTGGCCTGCAGTATGGGTTTGGAGTCCATCCGCATGCATTCGCTGTCCTGGGAGCTCCCTAGACCTCCTGGCGGTATTTTGGGTGAGCTGATTGGTGACCCATTGCAAATGTCTCTTGGATTTACCGGCTCCACTCTGGTTCTCCTATTTGGTCTTTGTGCTGGCCTCTCTTTGTTCTTGCATTTCTCCTGGCTGGATGTTGCTGAAAAAGTGGGACGTTTCTTGGAGGTGACATATCACCGCATTCGTGAACGTCGCGATAGCGAAGAAGACCGCAAGTTAGGTGAAGCGGCTGCAGAGGAGCGTGAAGAGTTTGTAGAAGAGTTCCGCGGACGCGTTGAGGTTGCAGCGCCAGTGCAAATCGTACGTGCTCCCATTGAGATTCCGAAGAGTGCCCGTGTAGAGCGCGAGAAGCAGCAGCCATTGTTTGTGGATATTCCAGATTCAGAATTACCACCGCTCGCATTACTTGATCCTGTACCTGAAGCAAAAGAAACCATCTCTGCTGACGTGCTGGAATTTACTTCACGCTTAATCGAACGCAAGTTAGCTGAGTTTAATGTTCAAGTGAAAGTGATTGCCGCCTATCCTGGCCCAGTAGTGACTCGCTACGAGATTGATCCTGCGATTGGTGTAAAGGGCAGTCAGATCGTGAATCTCTCACGTGACTTAGCGCGCTCACTAGGCGTTGTCAGTATGCGTGTTGTAGAAACTATTCCTGGCAAGACTTGCATGGCTTTGGAGTTACCAAATCCAACGCGCCAGTCAGTCTACCTATCAGAGATTTTGACTTCGCAGGTTTACAACGACAATCATTCATTGCTGACTCTAGCCTTAGGTAAAGATATCTCTGGTAGCCCAATGGTGGCTGACTTAGCAAAGATGCCTCACTGTTTAGTTGCGGGTACTACGGGTGCCGGTAAATCAGTTGGTATCAACGCCATGATTCTGTCGCTACTCTTTAAGGCTAAGCCTGATGAAGTGCGTTTGATCATGATTGATCCGAAGATGCTCGAGATGGCCATCTACGACAAGATCCCACATTTGTTGTGCCCAGTTGTAACGGATATGAAGCAGGCATACAACGCACTTAACTGGGCGGTAAATGAGATGGAGCGCCGTTACAAACTGATGAGTAAGTTTGGCGTTCGTAACCTAGCTGGCTTTAATAAAAAGATTCTAGAAGCAGAGGAAAAAGGTGAGAAGCTCACCAATCCATTTAGCTTAACTCCAGATGATCCAGAGCCAATCTACAAGGCACCAGTCATCGTCATCGTGATTGATGAGTTGGCTGACTTGATGATGGTATCGGGCAAGAAGATCGAAGAGTTAATTGCCCGTATTGCGCAAAAGGCTCGTGCTGCAGGCATTCATTTGGTATTAGCAACACAACGCCCAAGCGTTGACGTCATTACTGGTTTAATTAAAGCCAACGTACCAACCCGTATCTCATTCCAAGTCAGCAGCAAGATTGATAGTCGTACGATTTTGGATCAGCAGGGCGCGGAAGCATTGTTGGGTATGGGTGACATGCTCTATATGGCGCCAGGTACCGGTTTGCCAGTTCGTGTTCATGGCGCATTCGTATCGGATGATGAAGTGCACCGCGTAGTGGAGTGGCTCAAAGAGAAGGGCGAAGCCAACTATATTGATGGCGTCCTTGAAGGTGCTGACGAATCCAATGTGGATGCATTGACTGGCGAGGGTGGTGGTGAGGCGGATCCTCTTTATGACCAAGCCGTTGCTATTGTTCTAGAAAATAAACGCCCATCGATCTCATTAGTCCAGCGTCACCTGCGTATTGGTTACAACCGTGCCGCACGCCTACTCGAAGATATGGAAAAAGCAGGACTTGTATCTAAGATGGGTAATGGTGGTAATCGCGAGATTCTTCATCGCCCTTCAGAGTAAGGCAGCCATTTTGCAAAGATTCTTATCTGCAGTATTGCTTGGAACAGCCATTCTGTTTTCAGGTGTTTCTCATTCGCAAAGCGAGAGTGGCTCAGAGCAGCTGCGTCAATTTGTACGGAACTCCAAAACTGCAGAGGGAGATTTTGTGCAGCAACAGTTGCGCGCACCTAAAGCCAATGAGTCACAAGACAAGGGCTTGAAAGTCCTCCGTCAAACCCAAGGTCATTTTGTGTTTCAGCGTCCAGGAAGATTTATCTGGGATACCCAAAAGCCTTACGAGCAAAAGTTAATTGCGGATGGCAAGCAACTAATCTTATGGGATAAAGATTTAAACCAGGCGACTTTTCGTCCGGCGGGTCAGGCTTTAGCTTCGACGCCGGCGGCTATTTTGTTTGGTGAGACTTCGCTAGAACAGCATTTTGACTTGGTTGAAGGCGAAGAGCGTTTAGGAATGAAGTGGGTAGCTTTGATTCCAAAAAAAGATCCCAACGCCAAGAATAAAAATGACCTGCCTTATACAAAGATCTCAATTGGCATGGCTAACGGCTTACCCAAAGCTTTGGAGTTAACCGATGGGCTTGGAAGTGTGGTTCTGGTGACTCTGGATAAGATCCAACTCAATGTTAATTTGCCCGCCAATCGCTTTACTTTCACTCCGCCAGCTGGAGCCGAAGTCTTGCGCTTAAACTAGAGCCCGTATAAAACTAAAACCTAGAACCCCTAATCTACAGAGCATCACATGATTGATCCGCAATTACTCCGTAAAGATATCGCCGCAGTTGCTTCACGTTTAGCAACTCGCAGATTCCAACTCGACGTTGAGAAATTCAACACCTTGGAATCTGAGCGTAAATCTCTGCAAACCCGTACCGAAGAATTGCAAGCTAAACGCAACCAATTATCCAAAGCCATTGGCATGAAAAAAGGTAAGGGTGAGGATGCCTCTGCCGAGATGGCTGAAGTTGCAGGCGTTAATGTTGATATGGAATCTGGTGCCGCAAGACTGGGTATGCTGCAAGCAGAAATCTCTGATTTCTTGATGGGTATTCCCAATCTACCAGATGAGTCTGTGCCTGCTGGTAAAGATGAAACTGAAAACAAAGAAGTAAAGCGTTGGGGTGAAGAGCCCATTTTTGATTTTGAGATTAAAGATCACGTTGATCTCGGCGGTCCACTCGGTTTGGACTTTGAAGTGGCGGCTAAGATTAGCGGCTCACGCTTTGTAGTTCTCAAGGGGCCGATTGCCAGATTGCACCGCGCTTTGGCGCAGTTCATGATTGATACGCATGCCACAGATCACAATTACCAAGAGGTGTATGCGCCTTACATGGTGAATGCTGCTTCTATGCGCGGTACTGGTCAGTTGCCGAAGTTTGAGGAGGATCTATTTAAGGTTCCGCGTCAAATGGGCGGTGAAGACGAGGGTGGTGAAGCGAAGACTGAAAACTTTTACCTCATCCCAACTGCAGAAGTGCCTGTAACGAATTTAGTGCGTGACGAAATCGTTAATGCTGATAGCTTGCCAATGAAGTTTGTGGCTCACACACCATGTTTCCGTTCAGAAGCCGGTAGCTATGGTCGCGATGTCCGAGGCATGATTCGTCAGCATCAGTTTGACAAAGTTGAGTTAGTACAAATCACTAAGCCAGAAGATTCCATGCAAGCCTTGGAAGAGCTCACGGGCCACGCTGAGCGTATTCTGGAATTGCTTGAGTTACCTTACAGAAAAGTATTACTCTGCACCGGTGATATGGGTTTTGGTAGTACCAAGACTTATGACTTAGAAGTTTGGGTGCCTTCACAAAAAGCCTATAGAGAAATTAGCTCATGCTCCAGCATGGGTGATTTCCAGGCAAGACGGATGCAGGCTAGATTTAAAGCGGGTCAAGGCAAGCCAGAATTGGTGCATACCTTAAATGGTTCAGGCCTTGCAGTTGGTAGGGCGTTGGTTGCATTACTTGAGAACAAGCAGCAAGTGGATGGCAGTATTGCTATTCCGAAGGCACTACAACCTTACTTGGGTGGATTGGAAGTACTTCAGTCGATTTAGTAGCCAGTTCGTAGCGGGGCTCAGAGCGGACTTCATTCATAACTGAGGTGCCCATCTTCATTGAGGCTCTGTGCGTTCTAAGTTCTTGAGCAAACTTTTTTCTATCAAATGGAGGCTTGGTTAATTTATTCTGTTTCAGGGTTTCACTCATATTATGATTATTGGATTGTCGCAATGGAAACTCAAGGGATTTAAGCCCCTTGTTGTTACGCGGATATTCTTGGTATGCCCGCTATAATTCCCCTTCGGTCCGGAGAGGTGGCAGAGTGGTCGAATGTACTTGACTCGAAATCAAGCGTAGGGTCAAACCTACCGTGGGTTCGAATCCCACCCTCTCCGCCATTTAGACTCTATATTTGTTTTGTAGAGAAAATATTTAAAAAGCCCCGCGTGACGTGGGGCTTTTTATTTATACGTAGTTTGCAATCCGCAGTTATTGAATAAGACAGGGGAGTATTACTTTTGCAGTCGAGCCACCAAGTTCTTCATGATGTTTTCGGCTTTGATCAATTCCGCGGGGCTCAAGAGTTTATTGTTAGACATGTAGTGGCAGGCGGCGATGCTTTGGTTCTGATGCCCACTGGCGCCGGTAAGTCGCTGTGCTATCAAATTCCCTCACTTGTTCGACGTGGTGTTGGCGTAGTAGTTTCACCCCTGATTGCACTAATGCAGGATCAGGTTGATGCATTAACCCAGTTAGGCGTTAAAGCCTCTTTTCTAAACTCCAGTTTGGATGCGGCTACATCTCAAAAGGTGACCAGTCAGTTGCTGGCTGGGGATCTTGACTTAATCTATGTGGCGCCTGAGCGTCTCATGAACCCTGGTTTTCTATCGATACTCGATAGACTTAATTCAGGCCCTGGAATTGCCTTGTTCGCGATTGATGAGGCGCATTGCGTTTCTCAATGGGGTCATGATTTCCGTCCAGAGTATCGCCAACTCACTGTATTGCATGAGCGATTTCCTAAGGTACCTCGTATCGCCTTAACAGCAACCGCAGATGCGCCAACTCGAGCCGAAATCGTAGAGCGCCTTTCGCTCGAATCTGCCGAGCAGTTTGTCTCCAGCTTTGATCGTCCCAATATTAAATATCGTGTTCTGCAAAAGCAGAGTGCCAAACAACAGTTAGAGCATTTTTTAGATGTTGAGCATGCCGATGACTCAGGCATTATTTATTGTCTATCGCGACGTAGCGTAGAAGAGACTGCGCAATGGTTAAAAGATCGCGGGTGGGATGCAATGCCGTATCACGCAGGATTAAGCGTAGAAACACGCAGCGCGAATCAAAAGCGATTCTTGCGTGAAGAGGGCGTCATCATGGTTGCAACGGTGGCTTTTGGTATGGGCATTGATAAGCCTAACGTTCGCTTCGTAACCCATTTAGATCTGCCTAAAAGTATGGAAGGCTATTACCAGGAAACGGGGCGAGCAGGACGTGATGGCTTACCCGCAAATGCTTGGATGGTCTATGGATTTGGGGATGTAGTCAGCTTGCGGCAAATGGTAGATTCTGGCGAAGCATCTGAAGACCGTAAGCGGGTAGAGCGCCAAAAACTCAACGGACTACTAGGCTATTGCGAATCCACAACCTGTCGCCATCAAACGATCTTGCGCTACTTTGGAGAAACACATCCTGGCGGCTGTGGGAACTGTGATAACTGTCTAGAGCCAGTGGCGACTTGGAATGCCACACAGGAAGTGCAAAAAGCATTGTCATGTGTATATCGTACGGGCCAGCGTTTTGGAGTAACCCATTTAATTGATGTACTCCTTGGCAAGGTTACTCCCAGAGTGAAGCAGTACTTTCATGAGCAGGTCAGTACCTTTGGAATCGGTACAGAACTCAATCAGGCTCAATGGAATAGCATTTATCGTCAATTGGTAGCAGGCGGTTATCTAGATGCGGATATTGCCCTGCATGGTGGCTTAAAGTTGGTCGATGAGATCGCATTACCAGTGCTGCGTGGCGAGCAAGAGGTTTGGTTGCGCAAAGAAACGGGCTACTCCAAGACTAAGGCTACGAAATCGGGAGCAAAGAAAAGTTCTACGCACCCCTTTAGTAATGTTGCAGATGAAAGATTGTGGGAGGCACTCAAAGCGAAGCGCACTGAGCTGGCACGTGAGCAAGGGGTTCCACCCTATGTGATTTTTCATGACAGCACTTTGCAGGAGATGGTTAAGTCTGCGCCAAAGACCTTAGATCAATTTAGCCGTATTGGCGGGGTGGGGCAGGCCAAGTTAGAGCGCTATGGCGAACACTTTATTGAAGTCATACAGGAAAACTTAACGAATCCCGCATAAATCGCTATATTTAGTGGGATTACCATTAATTGAATTTCGTTCATTTAACGTGCTCGATAACTTTTTGATTAAGAGTGATTTGAGTGATTAATGCCTCTAGGCATGCAAAAAACGCTGTTTTTGGGGTGTCATAGAGCTGTCATATAGCTGTCACATTCCATCCGTATCGTTCTTATATCGCGCTGTTGCGCACATTCAATCTAAGGACGAATTAAATGAAATCTTTTTTGAAAAAAGCCCTCGTTATTGGTGCTATTTCTCTTGCTCCAACAGCATTCGCTGTGGAGATGACGGGTGCTGGTTCTTCATTTATTTACCCAGTTCTAAGTAAGTGGGCTGAATCCTATAAAGCCAAAAGTGGTGACAGCTTAAATTATCAGTCGATTGGTTCTGGCGGCGGTATCAAGCAAATTAAGGCAAAAACTGTTGATTTTGGCGCTACTGATGCTCCATTAAGTTTTGATGATCTGCAAAGCCATGGCATGGTTCAGTTTCCAGCAATTATTGGCGGTGTAGTTCCTGTAGTGAACATTGAAGGCATTGGTCCTAACCAGTTGAAACTTTCTGGTGACCTATTGTCAGATATTTTCCAAGGTCAAGTAACTGATTGGAGCGACAAACGTGTTGCCCTGCTCAATCCTGGTGTGAAGATTCCTTCTGGCCCAATCACAGTTGTTACTCGTGCTGATGGCTCTGGTACTACGGCAATTTTTACCAGCTTCCTTTCTAAAGCAAGCAGCAACTTTAAGGATGCCGTTGGTTTCGGTGCGCAAGTTAAATGGCCAGCGGCTTCAACTGTAAGCGGTAAGGGAAATGAAGGCGTTGCTGCAAACGTTGCACGTATTAAGAACTCTGTTGGCTATGTTGAGTATGCTTACGCCAAAAAGAACAATCTGAGCTACACGCAAGTTCGCAATGCTGATGGCGTAATGGTGTCTCCAACAGCAGAAGCGTTTGCTGCTGCATCTGCTGGTACAGACTGGTCTAAATTTCCTGGAATGAATACTTTCATTACCTATGCATCAGGCGCTAAAGCATGGCCAATCACAGGCGCAACTTTTGTGGTGGTTTACAAAAAGCCTGAGAATAAAGTACAAGCTGCAGCAGTACTAAAATTCTTTGACTATTCATTCAAGGATGGTAAAAAAGCTGCTTCAGAGTTAGATTACGTCCCAATGCCTGATGCAACCGTGGATTACATTCGCAAGCAGGTTTGGTCGCAAGTTGACTCTAAATAATAATTATTTTTATTATTATGTTTTTAACGACCCTGTTGTTCAGGGTCGTTTTTCTACTTAAGTTAAGCATAGAATGAATACTCTAGAATCTTCCGGTGCTCCGACGCTCATGGCTTCAAAAATTGCGCGACTCCAGCGGGTTCAGGATTTTTTATTCCATCGAGTTACCCAATTTTTCTCCCTATCGGTGTTATTCGCGCTATTAGGAATTATTGGCTCCTTGTTCGTAAATGCATGGCCTGCCTTGCAAGAGTTCGGCCCCCAGTTTTTTATAACCTCGAACTGGGATATTGTTAATGGCGAATTCGGCGGCTTGATAGCAATTTATGGAACATTAGTTTCTTCAGTGATTGCATTGTTGATTGCTGTCCCCCTGAGTTTTGGTATTGCCTTTTTCTTAACAGAAATTTGCCCTCCATCGCTCCGCCGCCCTCTTGGTACCGCAGTTGAGCTATTGGCTGCAGTGCCTTCCATCATCTATGGCATGTTTGGTTTATTTGTTTTTGCCCCAATATTTGGCGACTATATTGAACCTGCTCTTCAGGCTACTTTAGGTCAAATTCCACTAATTGGAATTCTGTTTTCAGGAGCGCCCAATGGCATTGGTATGTTGTGTGCCGGATTAATTCTTGCCCTCATGATTTTGCCTTTTATTGCCTCTGTGATGCGTGACGTATTTGAAATTGTTCCACCAGTTCTCAAGGAATCGGCCTACGGAATAGGTTGTACCACCTGGGAAGTTGTCAGAAATATTGTGTTGCCTTATACAAAGGCAGGCGTCATTGGCGGTGTGATGTTAGGTTTAGGTAGGGCACTCGGAGAGACTATGGCAGTCACCTTCGTGATTGGAAACGCCCAACGTATTTCACCATCCCTCTTTGCGCCAGGTAGCTCTATTGCATCGACTTTAGCAAACCAATTCGGTGAGGCGGAAGCTGGTTTGCATTACTCTTCGCTTTTTGCCTTGGGGCTAGCGCTATTTTTTATTACATTTATTGTTCTAGCCTTTGCTAAATGGCTTTTAATTAGCATGGAGAAAAAACAAGGGCTTAAATCATGAGTTCTAATGTTAATTTGGATATGGCAGTATTTGCCCGTCGTAAGAGAGCAAATAAAATTGGATTAACTCTCTCTTTGCTAGCTATGGCCATTGGTATGGCTAGCCTTATTTGGATTCTCAGCATCCTTTTCATTAAAGGATTCTCTGCCATTAATTTGAATATGTTCACAGCAAGTACTCCTGCCCCTGGCACTGAAGGCGGGGGTTTAGCCAATGCCATTGTGGGAAGTCTCTTATTGGTTGGCTCATGTACCTTTATTAGTACACCTGTTGGAGTCCTGGCTGGCCTATATTTATCAGAATACGGGGATCGCAGCAAGGTTGCCTCTCTTACCCGTTTCGTGACTGACATTATGCTTTCCGCACCTTCGATTGTGATTGGCCTGTTTGTTTATGCCTTATATGTTGCCAAGGTTCAGCATTTCTCAGGATGGGCTGGGACCGTAGCATTAGCTTTGATTGCTATTCCGGTAGTTGTACGCACTACTGAAAATATGTTGCGTTTGGTTCCTGGTAGCTTGCGAGAAGCCGCCTATGCATTAGGGACTCCCAAGTGGAAAGTGGCCTTTATGGTTACTTTACGTGCTGCGCAAAGCGGCATCATGACAGGAATTCTGTTGGCATTAGCTCGGGTTAGTGGTGAAACAGCGCCTTTACTATTTACCGCCCTAAGCAATCAGTTTTTCTCAACAGATATGAATAAGCCTATGGCTAATTTGCCGGTGGTGATTTTCCAATTTGCTATGAGTCCATATGACAATTGGGTTAGCTTGGCCTGGGGTGGATCTCTCCTGATTACATTTGCGGTGCTGGGTTTGAATATTTTGGCGCGCGTTGTATTCCGTGACAAGGTGCAGGGATGATGAGCAATATGAGAACAATGTTTGACTTAAATAAGATTGATGGTCAAGGGGGTAGAGTGGATACGGTAAACCAAGAGCCGAAAAAAACGGCTATTAATGCTATTGAAGTGCGCGATTTGAATTTTTACTATGGCGCATTTCAGGGATTAAAAAAGATTAACTTAGATATTGAGCAAGGCAAGGTAACTGCTTTTATTGGTCCATCAGGCTGTGGAAAATCCACCCTATTGCGAACACTAAATCGGATGTATGACCTCTATCCAGGTCAACGTGCTGAAGGCGAAATTAACTTCTACGGTCAGAATATTCTAGAGCCTGGACAGGACCTGAACTTATTGCGTTCTCGAATTGGTATGGTTTTTCAGAAGCCAACTCCATTTCCAATGTCTATTTATGAAAACATTGCTTTTGGTGTTCGTCTCTATGAAAAGCTTTCCCGCTCTGAAATGGATGAGCGCGTAGAGTGGGCATTGAATAAGGCGGCCTTGTGGAATGAGGTGAAAGATAAGTTAAACCAGAGTGGTTTATCCCTTTCTGGTGGTCAACAGCAGCGTTTATGTATCGCACGTGGTGTAGCGGTCAAGCCTTCAGTGATTCTTCTGGATGAACCAACATCAGCTTTGGACCCTATTTCTACTGGAAAAGTGGAAGAGTTGATTCATGAGCTCAAAAAGGACTATACGATTGCGATCGTGACTCATAATATGCAGCAAGCAGCGCGTGTATCTGACTATACGGCCTATATGTATTTGGGCAGCATGATTGAGTACGGCAAAACGGACGAAATATTTATTAAGCCTAAGCGTAAAGAGACCGAAGACTACATCACCGGCCGCTTCGGTTAATTGGAGAAATATATGCCAGATAAACACCTATCATCACAATTTGATGCCGATCTCAATTCTCTTTCAAGCCGCTTGCTTGAAATGGGTGGCTTAGTCGAATCCCAAATCGCAACAGCGATGCGTGCTTTTACCCAAATGGATCTCGATACCTGCAATGTAGTGATCGAAAATGAAAAGTTAGTCAATGACTTAGAGATTCAGATCGACTTGGCTTGTACTGAGCTGATTGCACGTAGACAGCCAACAGCTCGAGACTTGCGTTTAGTAATGGCAGTTTCTAAAGCAATTACCAATCTAGAGCGTGCTGGTGACGAGGCTGAGCGCGTTGCTAAGCGCACTAAGCGCTTAATTGAATCCGGCTTGCCACACAATATTAACGTTGCAGAAATCCGTCTTTCGGGTCAAATGGCAATTTCCTTATTGCGTCGTAGCCTTGATGCTTTTGCTCGTCTAGATACGATCGCAGCCGCTGATGTGGTCCAGGAAGACCGTCAGATTGACGAAGAGTTCAGAGGCTTTGTTCGTAAGCTCATCACCTATATGTCTGAAGATCCACATATGATCAGTACAGGCTTGGATATGCTGACGATTGCGAAGGCAATTGAGCGTATCGGTGATCACGCCAAAAATATTGCAGAGTTCGTCATCTACATTGCTAAGGGGTCTGATGTACGTCACATCCCGCATGAAGATTTAGTTCGCGAAGCCAACAGACAATAATTAGGGGCCCCTAATAATGACTCACCGCATACTCATAGTAGAGGATGAGCCATCAATTGCAGAATTGATTGCGATTAACCTGTCACATGCAGGCTATGAAGTTGAAAAGGCCATGCAAACCGATCTCGCATTGATGATGATGAATGATCAGCTGCCTAATCTGATCATTCTGGATTGGATGTTGCCTGGCAAATCTGGCGTCCAGTTTGCAAAAGAGCTGCGCTCTAATGAACGCACTAAGGCATTGCCGATTTTGATGCTGACCGCCAAAAGTGAAGAGTCTGATAAGGTTCTTGGCTTGGACTCAGGCGCCGATGATTACGTTACTAAGCCATTTTCTCCAAAAGAATTAGTGGCTAGGGTGAGGGCAATTCTACGGAGGCAGATGCCGATCGAAGATACCGGTCCGCTGACTGTTGGCCCATTAAAGTTGGATCCAAGCTCTCATCGTGTGCTGGCTATCTGGCCAAATCAGGAGCATAAATCCATTGCTCTTGGGCCAACAGAGTTTCGATTGCTCCAGTATTTCATGGCTAATCCTGAGCGTGTTCACTCTCGGGGCAGCTTGCTAGATAAGGTGTGGGGTAGCGAGGTTTATATCGAAGAAAGAACGGTTGACGTTCATATTAAGCGCTTAAGAGCAGCCCTCGCTCCGTTTGACTGTGACCGCTATATTGAGACAGTGCGTGGTAGCGGCTACCGAATTACCAAGACTCCAACCGAATCTTAAGCCCGTATTTCTCTATTTTATTGGGAATCTCCAGGGATTTTTGGAGATGCTCTAATATTGCATCATGTTATCTGTGCTCACCCGTTTCTTTGTCATTATTTGCGTCGCATTTGTATTGGCGTTCACAACATTGTCTTTATGGGGTGCGCAGTGGGCTATCGCAGTGGGAATATCTGTACTCTCCATTCCGCTGGTCTACGCTTATATCAACTTAGCCCGCCTGAGAAAATATACCCTTGCTGATTCTGTTGAAAGCATGCCCTTACCCAGTGGCTTTTGGGAAGAGGTATTTTTTAGGCTTCAGCGTCTCGTCAGAAACCTAAAGCAACATATCCGAAGTATTGAGCAGCAACACGAGCACTTTATTGAGGCATTCCAGGCCTCCCCCAATGGAATTGTCATGCTCGATGAGAGCGACCAGATTGAATGGTGTAACGGTATTGCGGAGAGATTCTTTGGGCTCATCTTTAAACGCGATGTCATGCAGCGCATTAATTTTTTGATACGACGCCCAGAATTTATACAGTATTTAAATAAGCGTAATTTTGATGAGCCTTTGCTAATGGAGCGCATGGGGCCCGATGGTAGCTTGAGTTTGATGTTGCAAGCTTTCCCCTTTGGTCAAAAGCGCAACCTTCTTTTGATTCAAGATGTAACTGATTTACAAAAAGCCGATGCGATGCGGCGTGATTTCGTAGCCAATGTTTCTCATGAAATGCGTACACCGATTACTGTATTAATGGGCTTTCTGGAGACCGTCCAATCCCTGGAGCTTAAGAAAGATCAGCAGGATCAATACTTTGAAATGATGATGTCGCAGGCACAGAGGATGAAGAGTTTGGTTGAGGACTTATTGACCTTGGCAAACCTCGAGTCAAATGCATTGCCAGCCACAAATACGGTAGTCAAAGTCGAGACTTTAATGGCGCTGCTGAAGAATGATGCTGAAGCGCTTTCTCAAGGTAAGCATGCATTTAATTTTGTTGTGAATTCCAAACAGAATTTAATGGGTGATGAAAGAGAAATTCTTTCTGCATTCAGTAATTTGGTATCTAATGCTATTCGCTACACGCCTGATATTGGTTCTATCGGTGTTGAATGGAATGTTAACGAGCAAGGGCAGGGTGAGTTCTCGGTTACTGATACGGGTCCAGGCATTGCATCTGAGCACTTATCAAGATTAACTGAGCGCTTCTATCGTGTAGATCGAAGTCGGTCAAGAGATACGGGTGGAACTGGTTTGGGATTGGCTATCGTGAAGCATATTGCCAATCGGCACCAGGCTCAGCTGGTAATAGAAAGCACTCCGGGAAGAGGTAGTAAATTTATGCTCCGCTTCCCTAAAGAGCGCGTTACTTCTTAAGCATTAATCTTTTTTCTTTTTCTTCTTCTTTTTGGATTCTTTAGGTAGCTTCTCGGCTTTGCCGTTGGCATAAAGACACCAAACCTTAATTTCCTCAAGCAGTTCTACTAGATCTTCATGGGGTAGGTTTTTTAAGTCTGCCAATCCAATGCTGCCAGACTCTTGTAATTGTTTTACAGCGTCTTCGTATAGGTATTTGCTCATATTTTTTCAACTAAGGATCAGGATGGAGCCAATCCTAGCAAACTAATATGACAAAACTGCTTTTTGAGGCCTCAATACGGGTTTTAGTCTGGATCGCTAGATACTTCGGAGCTCCGCTTGATCCCATTAAGCCTGGCGACAAACCTTTCAAGGGGACCACCAATGACTAATGTCAGTAGGATGGCGCCCAAGCTAAGACCTCCCAGGGCAAATTGGCCCGCCCCAAAAGCAGCGCCAATTAAGGCGCAAGACCAAATACTTGCTGCTGTAGTTAGGCCGTGAATTTTTTGTAATCTTTGTTCGCGAATAATGACGCCAGCACCTAAAAATCCTAGGCCTGTAATCAGACCTTGCAAAACACGACTGACTGATTGCGCATCATCTTGAACAAAATCACTAATGAGTAATACTGCGGTTGCAGAACCAATGGCTACTAGCGAATGTGTACGAATGCCTGCGGGTTTGTGATGAAGCCAGCGATTTAGGCCCAGTATGGTGCCTACTAACAAAGCCAAACCTAGTCTTAGGGCAATGGCCCCATATATTTCCCATTGAGTCATATGACTTCCCTTTAACAATCAGACTTCTTATAACTTCAGTGTATATCAGATGCTTTGATTGGTCACAAATAAGCCATCACCTTGACATGTTTCAAAGTCACACTAGTCATGAAGGTGTTTTGGAATAATTCTTTAAACAAAGGGATGACGCGATGAAAAAATTTCTTATGATGGTTTGGCAAGCATGGTACGAGGCAAGACGGGCTTATGCAAAGCGCTACGTCTTTCATAGGCTAGGTAGTTGATTTGAATGCCAGCTTTATTGGGCTTTTCGATTTATATATTAATAAAACTGCCATAAATTACGCCTAATATTGATCTTAACTTTATACATAAGAATGCATTCCAAATGACTGAGAATCTTGTTAAGTATCTTCCTTTGGCGCTCAGAATTGGTGTCGATGGAAAATCCACAATTGAAAAAATTGAGAAAGAAATCATTTCTCAGAATCAACCATTAGATTCTCATCAAAATCAATTTTTGATGGATGGGAGATTTTCTCTTCGTCTTGACGAAATTATTTAATCCAATTGAAGTGCATAAATATTAATGAGTAATCAGTACAATATTTTATTTTTATGCACTGGCAACTCCGCAAGATCCATTCTTGGTGAAGTATTGGCAACCACTCTAAGCCATGGACGATTTAGAGGGTATTCAGCTGGATCTAGGCCATCAAAGTATGTGCATCCAATCGCATTGGGTATTGCCAGGCAATTAGATTACCCACTAGAGCTGCTGAGTAGTAAAAGCTGGGATGAGTTTGGAGTAGATGGGGCTGTACGTATGGACTTCATTATTACGGTCTGTGACTCTGCTGCTGGTGAGGAGTGCCCTTACTGGCCCGGCCATGCTGTTAGCGCCCATTGGGGGTTTGCTGATCCTGCCGCTGTAGATTCAGGGGATGTAGCCATGCTAGATGCATTTAGGCAGGTCGAAATGGGGCTGCGAAATCGCATTGAACTACTCATGGATTTACCCATAGATAAATTAGATCATGTGCAAATTAAGGATGAACTACAGTCCATTCATCATCGCCTAAAGTTTAGATAGGCAATAGCATCGAATAAAGGGTTAAGATTGAATGTAACCCTTTTGAGGAATCTGATGTCTATAGAGAAAAAGCCAAAATTTGCTGTTCTTAGGTCGGTAGAGTCTTTTAGTAATCCTAGGCCCAGCATCAAAAAGCGCATGGCAGATGGTAAAGCCTTGCGAAAAAAGGTCAGCATTGCTCAGCAGGGTATCTATACCCCCCCCAAAACACCGAATTGACCCTGTCACCATTCTGGAGAATCAAGCTAAGACTCGAATTGAGTCGCTGATCCCGATTCGTTATGAGCGCATGCTGCAGTCGCCCTTTGCATTTTATCGAGGGGGAGCCGCCATCATGGCTCAAGACTTAGCTAACCAACCATCTACCAATATCACGGTTCAGCTATGTGGAGACATGCACGTATCTAATTTCGGCTTGTTTGGAACTGCCGAACATCGACTGGTATTTGGTATTAATGACTTTGACGAAACTTTGCCTGGTAGTTGGGAATGGGACCTCAAACGTCTTGTTGCAAGCGCAGTCATTGCCTGTGAAAGCAATGGTGGCGACAAAGTATTAAGTAAAAAAATAGTATTGCGTATTTGCGCTGAGTATCAAAAGCGGATGGCTCAATATGCGCATATGCCTTATTTGGATTTAGCTCAAGAATTTATTAGTGATTCAGAGATACGTAAGCATTTTTCTAAAGAACATCAAAAGCAAATTGATGTTTATTTAAAGCAGACTAAAGGGCAGGGCAATATACAAGTACTGCAAAAACTGACTACGCTTGTTGGCAAAGATAGAAAGATCATCAACAAGCCTCCTTTAATTGAGCATTTCAAAGGGAGTGCTTACGGACAACCTCTAAGCTCTCTTATTAATAGGGCCTTGTTAAATTATTCAAGTACTTTACTAGCTGATCGCAAGATTCTATTCGAGCGCTACTTTTTAAAAGATTTTGCACGTAAGGTGGTTGGCGTAGGTAGCGTGGGGACTAATTGCTTGGTTCTTTATTTTGAGGGTGATAGTGAAAATGATCCCCTGTTCTTGCAATACAAGGAAGCTCAAAAGTCTGTCTTGAGTCCTTATCTTGGGGCATCCATTTATCGTGATATGGGTCAGCGTGTGGTGGCTGGTCAGAGATTACTTCAGGGTGCTCCAGATATCTTTTTAAACTACGGCTCGGTACAGTTTGATATAGACAATAGCGAGGGATTTTACCTTCGCCAACTACGCGATATGAAGGGAGGTATTCCGATCGGTCCTGGCGGCATCTCTCTAAAGAACTTTGCCGACTATTCAAAATTGTTCGGCTGGGCTCTTGCCCTGGGTCACGCTCGCTCTGGAGATGCGGCTGAACTTACCGGTTATTGTGGTGAATTAAAAGAATTTGGCGAGGCAATGTATTCCTTTGCAAGATCCTATGCAAAGCAGAATGAGCAAGACTTCGATTTATTTCGTAAGGCGGTCAAATCGGGTAGATTGAAAGCGGCTAAGAAAAAAGCAGCCCTTTAAGGCCTATCAGGGCGTAGTCATGAGAGTGTCACTTTATTGGTGGATATTGTAGCTTCCCTAAGCTTATTCACCATTTCGACTCTATGAAAACTCCCCGTCTTATCAGGATTGCCTCCTTCATTTTTTTTGGATCAATTGCAGGATTTATCCAAGCTGCAGCTATCTATCCAATCGACCAAGCTGCCATTTTGGCTGGATCTAAGTTTGATATCAAGATTGAATTTAATACCGTCATTAATCTTGGGGATGCTGAGATCGAACTCAATGGCGCACCAATAAATAAAATTATTAGCGCCCAACCCGAGTTTATTTCTAATGAAAATGGCAAAGGTAGCTCCATCCTGTATCGAGAGGTTCAGTTAACTAAGGCTGGTAAATATCAAATCGTGGCTCGAGCACCCCAGGAGCGTTTGCAAGTAAATTGGGATGTATATGCAACTGGTCCTCGCCGCGTAAAAAATGTGATTCTATTTATTGGCGATGGTATGACGATTGCTAACCGGACAACCGCAAGAGTCCTCTCGAAGGGAATTCAAGAGGGCAAATATCAAGGCAGATTGGCATTTGACGATATGCCCAGTACAGCCATGATAGGTACTTCAGGGTCTGATTCACTAATTACAGACTCTGCAAACTCTATGAGCGCATACACAACAGGGCATAAGACAGCAGTGAATGCCATGGGCGTTTATGTATCCCGAGCTAGCGATAATCTCTCGCATCCCAAAGTGGAAACCATTGCAGAGCTGATCAAGCGCAATACCAAGATGGCAGTAGGCATTGTTTCTGATGCCGAGTTGGAGGATGCAACCCCGGGCGCCATGGTATCTCATACTAGGCGTAGAGCAGATAAACAATATATTGCTGATCAGCTCTTATCTAGTGGCGCTGAAGTCATCCTAGGCGGTGGCTCTGCCTATTTTTATCCGCAATCCACTAAGGGCTCAAGACGTAAGGATGAGAAGAATTTGGTTGAAAACTTCAAGTTGAAGGGCTATCAGTTAGCTTTTACAAAACAAGAATTACTTTTAGCATCAGAGAGTAAAGGTACAAAAAAACTATTTGGCGTCTTTCATCCAGACAATATGGATGGATCGCTGGATCGTTTGTATCTGAAAAAGAATACGGTTGAACAATTTCCCAATCAGCCCGATTTAACCGAGATGACCCAATCTGCCATTGATGTGTTATCCAGAAATCCCAATGGATTTTTCTTGATGGTAGAGGCAGCTTTAATTGATAAGTTCAATCACCCTCTTGATTGGGAGCGAGCTGCATTTGATACCATCATGCTTAGTAATGCCGTACAAATCGCTAAGGACTTTGCTAAAACGCATCCAGATACTTTAATCATCGTGACGCCTGATCATACTCACAGTGGATCCATTAGCGGGGTAGTGCATGATGACAAGCCTGGACCTTTACGTGAAAAGGTGGGTATTTACGCCGAGGCCGGCTATCCAAATTATCCAAAAGCAGATATTCAGGGTTACCCAAATAAGATCGATGTATCTAAGCGCATTGCCTTCTTTTATGGTAACTACCCCGATCACTATGAAACCCTACATCCTAAAATGGATGGCACTTTTGTTCCTGCCGTTAAAGATGATTCTGGTAAATATGTAGCTAATCCAAAATATCTTCAGCTTCAGGAGGATGCAATTCATGTGGGCGGTAATTTGCCATCGCACCAAGAGTCTGGCGTTCATACGGCAGATGATGCTGTTCTGAATGCCATGGGCCCCGGCTCAGAAAACTTCAAGGGCTTTATGGATAACACGGAAGTGTTTAAGATAATGGTGCAATCCTTAGGTTTAGGATCAAAATAATTTTGGATTAAAGCTGCCATGGAATTCATTAACAACATTAACTATGGATCGCTGACCGATACGAGCGTCAGCCTCTGCGCTGCTTTTATTTTGGGGGGATTAATTGGTTTAGAGCGCCAATACCGCCAACGGACTGCGGGCTTAAGAACAAATATTCTAGTTGCTATCGGAGCTGCAATTTTTGTGGACGCTGGCAATCGCCTCACTGGTCATGATGGGGCTGTTCATGTGATGGCTTATGTTGTTTCTGGAATTGGCTTTTTGGGCGCCGGTGTCATCATGCGAGAAGAGGGCAACGTCAGGGGTATCAACACTGCCGCTACTTTGTGGGCATCGGGCGCAGTGGGTGCATGTGCAGGGGCTGACTTAATTTTAGAGGCTTGCCTAGCTACTGTTTTTGTTCTGGCAGCCAATACCTTACTTCGCCCAGTAGTCAGCTTAATTAATAGGCAGCCCCTAGATACCGAAGCGGTAGAGGTGACTAATTCGGTATATATCATCACTCCTAAGCATGCTCAAAAGCATGCCTTAAAGCAATTTATTAAGACGCTCGAAGAGGCAGGCTATCAAACCCAAGATATTGAAGTGCATCAATTTGGCAGCGATGATGTTGAAATACAGGCCGTTTTAACTGCATCGGCTGTTGATGGCGATGAGATGGATCAGTTGATCGCTAAGATTGCTGATCAAGAATTTGTTACCCAGGCGTTCTGGAGTCCCAGCACAACCGACTAAGCCATTTATTTATTGACACAATATTGAAATATTTCTGGTTCAGTATTGCGATGTGAATAAGACCAACTATCTCCAATCTATCGTTACCTGCCCCCATTGCCAGGCTTCCGAGCTTATTAATTCCGAAGAGGGTGCTCAGCACTTGTATCGCTGCCGCTCATGTAGCGCTATCTTGAAGCCAAAATCTGGCGATTGCTGCATTTTGTGTAGCTTCGGTAATCGAGATTGTTCTAGCTCAGAGCAAAACTTAGCAGCCTAAACAAGGCTCATATATCCCAGCCACTAAGGCTTGCTGTTGATTTCATCAGGATGTCATGGTTTTTACATAAAATAGACATAATTGATACAGCATTCCATTTTTGGGGAATATTTTGGCCAGCAATCCCGTAGATCCTTTAGTTCATTCAGAAGACCTTGTTGCTGCGGTCGACTTGGGATCGAACAGTTTTCGCATGCTGGTGGCCCAAGCAGTAAATACCCCCTCTGGCACACAGTTACGCCCTATTGATACCTTGCGTGAGACAGTCCGCCTGGCTGCTGGTCTGACTGAAAATAAATTGCTTGGTAATGATGCCTATCAACGGGGTTTGATTGCTATTCGGCGCTTTGGAGAGCGCATTCGCGGCTTTGATCCTGCCAATGTTCGAGCGGTGGCAACTAATACTTTGCGCGTTGCTAAAAATTCTCAGCAATTTATTGAAGATGCACAAGTAGCCCTAGGGTTCCCGATTGAAGTCATTGCTGGGGTTGAGGAGGCACGGCTGATTTATATCGGAGCGGCGCATGAGGTTCAGGCTGTACAGGGTAATAGATTGGTGATTGATATTGGCGGTGGTTCTACTGAATTTATTATCGGCAAAGGCTATGAGCCTAAGTTGATGGAAAGCCTTTATATCGGCTGCGTATCTCACAGTATGCGATTTTTCCCTAAGGGAAATATTGATGCTCATGCCTTTAAGGAGGCTGAGTTGGCAGCTCGCCGTGAAATACAGGTTATATCAGGAGCTTATTTAAAAAGTGGTTGGAAGCAAGTTATTGGCTCTTCCGGTACCGCTAGAGCTTTAGCTGATCTCATCGGAAATAATCATTTCAATGGAAGTGGCGATGGCTTAATGATGGGCCGCGTCAATAGCTCGAGTGGAATGATTACCCGTGAAGGCCTTAAGAATCTCAAAAAACACCTTCTCAAGTATGAACATGTAAATCAAGTAGAGCTAGAGGGTCTGAAGGATGACAGAAGATCTGTGTGGCCAGGCGGTTTAGCGATTATGTTGGCGGCATTCGATGAATTAGGCATTGAAGAGATGGAGGTAACGGACGCTGCATTGCGAAGTGGTGTCTTGTATGACTTACTTGGCCGATCACAACATCACGATATGCGCTATGTGACTGTAGAGCAATTTATGCAACGCTACACCGTCGATCGAGAGCAGGCAGATCGGGTTGGTAAATTAGCTGCAGATTTTTTACAGCAATTGCCAAAACCTGAATCGGAGAGCAGGGCGGATAACGTGGCGTTATTGCAGTGGGCAGCCAATTTACATGAAATCGGCTTATCAATCTCCCACAACGGTTATCACAAACATTCTGCCTACATAGCGGGCAACGCTGATATGCCGGGATTCTCTAAAAATGATCAGGCCAGGCTTGCCGCATTACTCATTGGGCATACTGGCAAGCTAGGCAAGTTGGCGAATAATGCTAGCTTTGAAGATTGGCGCATGCTCTTTTGTTTGCGACTGGCTCAAGTGCTGTGTCGCGGCCGAAATGACACCAATTTTCCTAAAGTAAAAGTTTCTGAACACGATGGTTCGTATTTAGTTAGCCTTCCAAAGGAATGGGTTGCCGAGCATCCCTTGACTGAATTTAGCCTTCTGAAAGAGGCGGCAGAATGGGAAAGGGTAGGGCGTTCTTACCAAGTTAGCTTTAAGTAGGGATACATCTCAGAATGAAAAAAGCCACTTCAATGCGAAGCGGCTTTTTCTTTAAGAGTCGATGCTTGAATATTACAAACCTAGAAAATGCTTTGCGTAACGAGGGTTGATTTCTGAAAGGCGGAGCATCGTCAATAAGTCAGCTGTATTGAAGTCTGGATCCCAGGCTGGGGAGCTGCAAATTTTTGCCCCCAGCTTTAGGTAGCCCTTAATCAATGGTGGAGGCTGCACATCTAAACCACCATTTAGCTTATCAAGAGGCAAAGGCAGGCGCGGGAAGGCATGGAATTCTGTTGGAGCCATTTGATCGTTGCCTAGAGAGTTATAAAGGCTCGCTGCAAAGTGACCACCATCTGCCATTGGAATGCTGGCACAACCAAGCATGATTTCATAACCATTCTTTTGCATATATTGAGCCAAGCCACTCCATAGCGCCATGATGACCGCTCCTGAGCGATAGTCTTGATGCACGCAAGATCTACCAAGCTCAACCAATTTAGGGCGCAGGTGATTAATACGGGATAAATCAAACTCGGAATCAGAATAGAGGCGACCGATTTCTTGTGCCTTATGTGGGGGCAATACGCGATAGGTGCCTACTACTCTCAGGCTGTCTTGATCACGAATCAATAAATGATCGCAATAGGAATCGAATTCATCAACATCTAAGCCTTCAGCGTTCTTAGGAAGATTGGCACCCATTTCTTCGGCGAATACTTTATAGCGCAATCTTTGTGCTTCTTTAATCTCGCTCGGTGTGCTTGCCCAAACAATTTGAAAGGCAGGCTTTTTAGGCTTATCAATCTGAACCGCAGGAACAGGAGCTACTTCTCTGAGCTCAGCCCTTGTTTTTGTCACAAACTTCTTACCAAACAGCTTTTTGGCCAACTTTTTAGAGAGCTTTTTAAACGGGTTTGGCTTATTTCTTTTTAATGCTTTGACTTTCTTGGGGGTGAAAATCTCAAATGAACCAATTGGATTAGGGATATCAGACATGGCTAGCCTTAGTAGGTAATTAAAGTTTCAGGAGCAAAGGGATGCAGACTGCAGCCCAGAGTAGAGCTGCGACAAATAGCGCAAGCATGACGGCGGCACTACCAAAATCTTTTGCTCTTTTGGAGAGATCATGATGTTCGAATGAGATTCGATCGATCGCTGCTTCCACGCTGGAGTTCAATAGTTCAATAACCAGCACCATCATCAAGGAAGAAATGAGTAATGATTTCTCTAGCAGTGTGATCGGCAACAAGAGGGCGACTGGTGTTAGCAAAGCAAATAAAGTCAGCTCTTGTCTAAAGGCGCTTTCTTCCATAAATGCATAAACCAAACCACACCAAGAGTTCTTGGCCGCATGCCATGCTCTGGCAAGGCCTCGATTGCCCTTATGGGGATTCTGATCTATGTGATATGGGGAGTTCAAGTTGGGTCTTCTTAAGCTAGTGCTGTTACATGTACTTCTGTTGTTGGTACAGGCTTAAGGTGATTGGCAAATTGCTCTGAAGCCGCTCTCCAGGAGAATCTCTCCGCATGTGCGCGTGCTACTTCGCGAGGAATTTTGAGGGCCTGCATGCAAGCCTCACGCAAGTCTTCGTTCATGGCGCCAGAATTGGAGTTGCCTAAGACATCAATAGGGCCAGTAACAGGATAAGCGGCTACTGGCGTCCCGCATGCCATGGCTTCTAGTAAAACCAGGCCAAATGTATCGGTCTTGCTAGGAAATACAAATACATCTGCTGCTGCATACACTTTTGCTAACTCATGCTGCTGAAGCACGCCCAGATAGTTTACTTCTGGATATTTTTCTTTGATTCCAGCCATTGCTGGACCGTCTCCTACCACCCACTTTGAACCTGGTAAATCAATCTCTAAGAATGCATTAATATTTTTCTCAACAGCAACTCTGCCCACGTATAAAAAGATGGGATGCGCGGTATTTAAGGCTTTGGAATCTTGCATCTTAAAGATATCCAGATCAACACCTCTTGACCACAACACTACGTTATTTAGACCATAAGCTTCCAGATCATCCTTTACGACAATCGTTGGCGCCATGACAGCCATTGACGGTTTATGAAACCAGCGAATAAAGGCATAGGTAATTGCTAGAGGAATACCGGTACGCGCTTTGACATATTCTGGGAAGCGAGTGTGATAAGCAGTAGAAAAAGGCAGGCGATTTTTAACTGCGTAGGCACGAGCCGATAAACCTAGTGGGCCTTCTGTTGCAATATGCATTGCATCCGGTGCAAATTCTTTAATGCGACGAGCTACTTCTTTGCCCGGGAAGAGTGAGAGGGCGATATCAGGATAGGTTGGGCAAGGAATGGATTTAAAGCCGTTGGGAGTAATCATTTCCACTTGATGCCCCATGGCAGTTAATTCAGCGCGGGTTTGCTTCAGGGTGCGGACCACACCATTTACTTGTGGATCCCATGCATCTGTAATGATCATAATTTTCATAGCGCAGCCTCTTTGATGAGTGATTCGATAGCAGGTTGAAGAGTGATTTGAGGTGATTCAACTGGCTCACCCTTGATCTGTGTCCAGTGAATAATTTTGAGTTCGCCTGTTTGTGTTTCCACTAAGGCAGTAAGGCTCTCGACCCAATCACCATCGTTGCAATACAGCAAGCCATCGATCTCGCGAATTTCTGCTTTGTGAATATGACCACAAACTACGCCATCACAGCCTCTTAAGCGGGCCTCTCTGGCCATGATGTGTTCAAAGTCTGCGATATAGCTGACGGCATTTTTGACTTGATGTTTTAAGTATTGAGATAGCGACCAATACTGCAGCCCCATCTTGGCACGTACCATATTAAAGTAACGGTTTATATAAAGAATGAGCGAATAGAGGTTGTCACCAACGTAAGCCAGCCACTTAGCATATTGCATCACGCCATCAAACTGATCGCCATGAGTTACCCATAGCTTTCTACCATCTACGGTTGTGTGAATGACTTCCTCGACTACCTTGACATCACCAAAAGACATTCCAAAGAACTGTCTAGCGCTTTCATCATGATTTCCGGGGACATAGATGACTTCGGTGCCCTTGCGCGCCTTACGTAAGAGTTTTTGTACTACATCATTATGTGATTGAGGCCAGTAGAAAGACTTCTTTAGTCTCCAGCCGTCAATAATGTCGCCAACTAAGTAGAATTTATCTGCTTCGTTGTGCTTTAGGAAATCGAGAAGGTAGTCTGCCTGACACCCTGATGTTCCTAGGTGTACGTCTGAAATCCAGATGGCTTTGTAATGCATCATGAAACAGTATTAAGCCTACTGAGTATGAAACCAGCATGACAGTTCTAAGACAGTTTTATGACGACGCAGTATTTTCTGAAATTGTTTTATATTCCTACAACATATGAGCCTGAATAAACACTCCAAACAGCCCCCGTTTCAATATTGGGCTTATGCATGGTCGTGGGTTCTGGTGTGGTGTCATGTGATGGCTGGATTGGCGACTCTGTCTTTTCAGTTTCCATTTGCCACTCAGGAAGCTAAAAATGCACATATTCAGAAGTGGTCAAGAAGACTGTTATCTATATTTGGAATTGAATTAAGACTCAGGAATCCAGAAATTCTTCCTGCTACCCCCTATCTACTGGCATCAAACCATATCTCTTGGATGGATATCCACGCTATCAATGCTTTTAAACCTATTCGCTTTGTAGCAAAGTCCGATGTAGAGGGCTGGCCTATATTTGGGTGGATGGCCAAGCAATTGGGTACGGTATTTATCAAGCGTGATAGTGCTCGTCATGGAAAGTATGTTGCTAACGAAGTGAGTGATGTACTTAAAGCTCAGTCTGTTTGCATTTTTCCAGAGGGCACCTCCACAATAGGTGAGGGTGTCCTACCTTTTAAGCCCAATTTATTTGAATCTGCGGTTATTGCTCAAGTGCCAGTCTATTCGCTTGCAATTACCTATAGATCCCTGTCATCTGGCGAGAGAAGTGAAGTGCCTGCATTTGTGGGTGAGATGGGGTTACTGGAATCCATGGCTAAGATCCTGAAGGATCGAAAGCTGATAGTGGAACTAGCCTTCTTGTCACCCTCAGGAGCTAGTCCTGAGGCTTCTAGCGATCGCAAATGGCTGGCTTTGCATAGTCAAGAGGCGATTTCTAATCAATTAAAGGGTAATCAGCCCTCTATGTAACAAAAGTGTCATTTTCCCCCGCTATAAGTATTATTAGGGAAACAATATGACATCAAAACATAACGAAATGGCCGAGTGGTATCGCCGTGCACAAGAAGAGATTCTGGACAGCATGGATGAAGAGCTTGAAATGGAGCTCGATGATGACCGCCTATCTCCTGATGGTGATAGCCATTCACAAATTCCACGTAACGTTTACTTCCGAGAACTCTTTAGACTCCAGGGTGAGTTAGTAAAGCTTCAAGACTGGGTGGTAGAGAACAAGCTTAAGGTGGCAGTCCTATTTGAAGGTCGAGATTCTGCTGGTAAGGGAGGGGCGATTAAGCGCATTACCCAGCGATTGAATCCCCGGGTTTGTAAAGTAGTTGCTTTGCCCGCACCTAACGAACGCGAAAAGACGCAGTGGTACTTTCAACGATATATTTCCCAGTTACCTGCTGGCGGCGAGATCGTTCTATTTGATAGAAGCTGGTACAACCGCGCAGGTGTTGAAAAAGTGATGGGTTTCTGTACGGATTATGAGTATGAAGAATTTTTAAGAACGGTTCCTGATCTTGAGCGCATGATGATTAGTTCGGGCGTTATCTTGATTAAGTATTGGTTCTCTATTTCTGATGACGAGCAGTACAACCGCTTCATGATGCGTATTCACGATCCTTTAAAGCAGTGGAAGTTAAGTCCAATGGATTTAGAGGCAAGAAGGTTGTGGGAGGCCTATACCAAGGCCAAAGAGACCATGCTTGAGCGTACGCATATTCCTGAGGCGCCTTGGTGGGTGGTTGCTGCCAATGACAAGAAAAAAGCACGTCTAAATTGCATTACGCATTTATTGGATCAAATCCCATATAAAGAGATTGATCACCCAGTGATTACCTTGCCAAAACGCGTTCATAACCCGGATTACCTACGAGGGCCAGTACCGCCTGAAATGTATGTTCCTGAGGTTTTTTAAGGACTTATTTTTCGAGCTTAGATAGTTTGCCGTCCCATTTGAAGACGATATCCTTATCAGCCTTCAGCAAGCCCTTATCTTTTCCTGGATATGAAACTCTAGAAAGAAGATCCTGAATCATATTGAGATGAGCAACTTTTTTATCGTTCGCCTTCACAACGATCCAGGGCGCATCTTTGGAACTGGTTTTTTCTAGCATGTCATTTCTACATTTGCTATAGGCATTCCAGTTTTTCTGCGCTTGCTGATCAATCGGGCTAATCTTCCATTGCTTGAGTGGATCTTTAGCTCTATCTGCAAGACGAACAGCCTGTTCCTTTTTTGAGATGTCTAAATAGTATTTGAGAATAGTCATGCCTGAGCTGGCCAAGATGGACTCAAACTCATTTACGGTTCCCATAAAGTTGGCATATTGCGGCTTGGTACAGAAATTCATGACCTTCTCAACGCCAGCACGGTTGTACCAACTGCGATTGAATAGAACAAAGTCACCTTTCTTGGGTAGTTCTGCTACATATCTTTGAAAGTACCATTCAGCAGATTCGCTATCAGATGGTTTGCCAAGTGCAACCACGCGAGTTTCTCTAGGGCTTAAGTGTTGAGTGATGACTTTAATAGTGCCATCCTTGCCTGCCGTATCACGGCCCTCAAGAATGACCAATATTTGATCACCTTTGCTTATTAAACTATTTTGTAGCTTAACCAACTCAATTTGCAATAAACGAAGTTGATCATCATAGCTAGATCGCTCTAGTTTATCTTTGCCTTTTTGGCCCATTAGCTTGCTTCATTGGTAGTGGCTGGCTTTGGAGCGGGCGCCTTTTTAGCAGGAGCTTTCTTGGCTGCCACCTTTTTCGCTGCTGCTTTCTTAGCAGGCACTTTCTTAGGCGCAACTTTTTTGGCGGGTGCTTTTTTGGCCGGAGTTTTCTTCGTTGCTACTTTTTTATCTAACTTATCCAACGCTTTTCCAAGTTTGTCGATGAGCTTTTCTCTATCTGACTCTAATTTATCGAGCTTTTTAATAGCTGCTTAACTAATTTCTTTTGGCTCATGCTGATTCCTGGGTTGATTGTGAATTCGTTGTATTGGCGTATCTTCAATCAATCCTACGTTTAATTTTCTCTATTTTCAAGCATATATGACACATATATGTCAGTTATGTGACATTGATTGTCACTATTATGAAATATATATTTCGATACAATTGGAAATATGAAAAATACTGATGCCATCAAAGCATTCCTGGCCCTGGGTCAAGAGACCCGCTTGAATATTTTTCGCTTGATAGTTCAGCGTGGTGATACTGGATTAACGCCTAGCGAGATGATTGAAAAGCTAGGGGTTGCTAACGCCACACTGAGTTTTCACCTGAAAGAACTAGTAGGCGCTGATTTATTGTCAGTAGAGCGTCAAAGCCGCAATCTCATCTATCGACCCAATGCAGGCTTGGTGCAAGAGTTAAGCGAGTTCTTGCTTGAAAACTGCTGCGGTGGCAAATCATGCGCTCCAGTATTAATCTTGAAAAAGGCGAAGGCTAAATGAAGCAGTTCAATATTCTCTTCTTATGTACCCATAATTCTGCTCGGTCTGTTTTGGGGGAGGCGCTTGCTTCAACTCATGTCAGCGGCAAATTTGTGGGCTACTCAGCAGGATCCACTCCAGGCACTTCAGTAAATCCATTTGCACGTGAGTTGGCTTTGCAGATGGGTTACGACGAATCTAAATTACGCTCCAAGTCATGGGATGAGTTTGGTTTACCGGAAGCTCCAAAGATGGATTTCATTATTACGGTTTGTGATAACGCTGCTGGAGAGGTCTGCCCATTCTGGCCAGGTAAGCCAGCTACCGCCCATTGGGGCTTCCCGGATCCATCACAAGTGCCCGGTACGGATGACGATAAACGCCGTGCATTTAAAGAAGTCATGATTGGCTTAAAAAAACGCATTGATCTTCTGGCGGATATGCCATTAGATCGACTTAACTCACTCAGCCTTCAAGAAATTCACACTAAATCATGAGTACAGTTACCAGCAAACTTTCCTTTTTAGATCGATATCTCACTGTTTGGATCTTTGCTGCCATGGCGGCAGGTATTGGCTTGGGATATTTTGTTCCTGGAGTAGAGGGGTTCATTAATTCCTTTCAATCGGGCACTACCAATATCCCAATAGCCATTGGATTGATATTGATGATGTATCCACCGTTCGCGAAGGTGAAGTACGAAGACTTGCCTGATGTCTTTAGAGACAAGCGGATCTTTGGATTGGCATTCTTGCTCAATTGGATTGTGGCGCCTACCTTGATGTTCTTCTTGGCTATCCTCTTTGTTCCCAATCAGCCAGAATATATGGCCGGATTAATACTCATTGGAATAGCGCCTTGTATTGCCATGGTGATTGTCTGGAACGATATAGCCAAAGGCTCTACGGAATATGCGGCTGGCTTAGTGGCTTTTAACGCCGTGTTTCAGGTGCTGTTCTTTAGTCTGTATGCCTATCTCTTCTTAACAGTTCTGCCACCATATTTTGGCTTTGCAGGCTCTGTTGTCAATATCACCATTGGCGAAATCGCGAAGACAGTTGCTATCTATCTGGGCGTCCCTTGTGTGGCTGGCTTCCTGACGAGATACATTGCCCTCAAATTTGTATCGAGAGAGTCGTATCAAAATACTTTCGTTCCCAGAATAGGCAAGCTCACCTTAATTGCTTTGCTTTTCACGATCGTAGTGATGTTTAGTTTGAAGGGTAAGTTAATTCTTCAGTTGCCAATGGATGTGGTTACCATCTCAATTCCATTGTTAGTCTTCTTTGTGGTGATGTTCTTACTGACATTCTTTATCACCATCAAAATGGGCATTGAATATAAGCGTTGCTGCACTTTATCGTTTACGGCATCTAGTAATAACTTCGAGTTAGCTATTGCCGTAGCTATTGCGGTATTTGGAATTAACTCTGGAGCAGCCTTTGCGGCAGTGATTGGACCCCTGGTGGAAGTGCCTATTATGGTTGGTCTTGTCTCGGTTGCTCTCAGGCTTAAAGAGAGGTTCTTTCGGGCTTAATGCTGTAAATTCTCGCTTTTCATAAGTTGGAATAAGATAGAATTCATTTATCTCCTATCTGTTGGGCAGCATTTAAAATGTTAAGTCGCTATTTATTTCTACTAATATGTTTGCTATTAGCGGCCTGCTCCACACCAGTCAGTCAGTTTGGTGTGTACAAGCAATCAGATGGCACGGTTGGGGTTCATGCGCCCAAAGATGCAAAAGAAAATGAAGCGCAAGAAGTGGCACTTGAGGAGTGTAAAAAACTGGGGAAGAGAACTGCGACGATTGTAGAAAGCAGAAAAACGGTCAATGACCGTTTTCCCTTAACTTATATCTATCTTTGCAGATAGTGGCGATTAGTTAGCTCGCCATTGATTGGTTCTTAGCTAAGCAACCACTTCTTAATCGACTTGTTGACGCACATCGCATCTAAAGCAAGGCCAAAGAACTCAGAACCATTGGTCACCATGCTTTCGATTGCCTCCACTTTGCCAGACTTGATACCACGCAAATAGGTTGCAGCACGGTAACGCAAGAAGTGCTCAGTTTCACCATTTTCATTCTCGGTTGGGCAGATTTCTAGACTGCCATAGCGAGTTTCTGGGTTAATGTTGAGAACAGCTAGGCTCAAAGCCCCAACCAATTTCTCGGGCACTGGGATAGGCACATAGGAGTAGAGGGAGATCATCATTTCCTCTTCATCTACTTCAATGATGTGATCAATATCCAGCACATCTTTTTCAGTTAACTCAGTTTCGCCAGAATCGCCACCACCAAATGTGGATTCAAACTGCAACATAGCAGTATTGCTTCCCTTGGAGATCTCGATCATGTCAGGGTAGCCAAGCAAGCCTTTCCACCAATACATCAGCGAGAAAGTGCAGGGTTTTACTTCAACCAATCCCTTGTTGGTAGACTTTGCAAAATACAGACCGTAAAACTCATCATCTAGCTCAAGACCATATTGGTCTACTTTAGGCGATTTAGATGAAGCAGGTTTTGTAGTCTTCTTGGCAACTTTCTTCGCTGCTGGCTTTTTGGCCGCAGGTTTCTTTGCCACTAATTTTTTAACTGCTACTTTTTTGGCAGCAGGCTTCTTTGCAGCCACTTTCTTGGCTGCTGGTTTTTTCACTACCTTTTTGACCGTCTTTTTACTTGCTACTTTCTTAGCGGCAACTTTCTTGACAGCTTTTTTAACAGGGGCTTTTTTTACCACCTTGGTAGCTACTTTCTTTTTTGCTGGAGACTTCTTTGTAGCCATGGTTTATTACCCTTCTTTCGGTAGTTATCGTGCTTGATGCACTATCTGATATTACTGCAAATTCCCTGGGGAATTCGCCTTTCCTATATGGGGTTTTTCCTGCGGATTACAAGGGTAGGGGTGAAATAAATAGATGGACGTAGCCATTGTTCTTGCAATGCAGGGTTGCTACACTAAAAGCGTGAAGTTTTGTCTAACCTAAATATGAAGAGGGTCTATGTTTCCTGAATATCGCGAACTCATCACCAAGCTGAAAACGACAGATCGTCATTTCTCACATTTATTTGATAAGCATAACAATTTAGATCAAAAGATCCAAAGAATGGAATCCCATTCAGAGCCAAGTACCCCAGAAGAAATCGAGACCTTGAAAAAGGAAAAACTCCTTTTAAAAGACCAGATTTATGCCGTCTTAAAGAAGGCTAGTAACTAGCTAAGTAACTAATTAACTAACTAAGCAAGCATTGATTTAGAAAAGTCTAGATACAAAATACTTCTAGGCTTTTTTCAGGAAACAGGCTTTGAGTAGCATATTGCCCGCTTCTGTTTTGCAGTCGACTTCATGATCACCTGATACCAGACGAATCCCTTTAATCTTGGTGCCAACCTTCAGGGTGGTGGAAGAGCCTTTGACCTTGAGGTCCTTAATGAGGGTGACTGTATCGCCATCTGCCAATAAATTTCCATTGGCATCTTTCACAATGAGCCCAGCCTCAGCCTCTTCTGCAACAGCAGCCATAGGCCATTCATGACCGCACTGGGCACAAACGTAATTTTCCCCATCGGGGTAGGTCATATCTTCCTGGCAGGCAGGACACTTTGGTAGATTATCTGTGCTCATTGACTCATTTTAGTCTACAGGTGATCAGTCTTGTCCCGCATTTAGCACTCGATTTAGAATGGTTAGGTGAATAAAACCCTGAAGATTATTCTTATTGCTCTGATAGGCTGTCTTGCCATAATAGGTTTGGGTGCATGGTATGCATCATCTTTTGTAAATCCTGCCCAGGTAACCAAGCTCCTAAGTTCTTCGGTCAAAGATGCTACTGGGCGTGAGTTGAAAATCGCCGGTCCAGTAAGTCTGAGTCTTTTCCCATCAATTAGCGTAAAAGCCGAACAGGTGTCTTTGAGCAATGCCTCATGGGCAAGCAATCCTGATATGTTTGTATTCAAGCATATTGAATTAGATATTAGGATACTTCCGCTTCTGAAAGGTAGCGTTGAAATCAGCAGAATCGGTATAAGAGGATTAGAGGCAAACTTACAAACCAATAAGGCTGGGGAGGGTAATTGGAATCTCACTCCACCTACGATAGTTGCCAGTGGTTCGGCAGCACAGTCTGCAACTAGCGACTCTTCTAATAACGCGCTAGTCTCTATTAAAACTGTTGATGTCGTAGATGCGCGCATCAATTATCAAGACGGAGAAAAAGCAGCCAGCCCGATTAGTATTCCTAAACTTTCTTTAGACGGTGGCGATGGGAAGTCTACGATTTTGGTAGATGTTCAGCGTACTAACTACACCCTGAATCTAAAGGGTAAAACAACTTCACTGCGTAATGCTTACTTCGCTTGGAATCAATCTCCAGTAAACCTAGATCTCGATTTAGTTCTAACCTTAAACGGTAAGTCGCTTGCAATTACGGGCGACATTGATAAGAAGCCAGATCTATTGCCAAAATTCAATATCAACCTCAATTCAAAATCCTTTGATTTAGCACCCTTAGCGGGTTCTGTTGTAATTGCTGGATCAGCTGGAAAAACTTCCACGGCATCCACTCATAAGGCCCAAGGAAAGTATTTATTCTCCGATGACGCGCTGCCTTTTGATCTTTTGCCTTTGGCTGATGGCCTTATTAATATCAATATTGCTGAGCTTGGGATTCCTCATCAGGCGCCGTTTACGAACTTCAAAACGACACTCCAATTTCAGAAAGATAGGATTGATGCGAGCGATGTTAGCTTTAATATAGGCAAGGGAAGTGCCCAAGCACAGCTGTCCATTACTCAGTTCACCGGCCCTGCGCCTAAGATTTCTGTGAAGGGTATTGCCAAAGACTTTACCTTGGAACAAATTATTGCCGTCACTGATTCAAGCGCTAGAGTTTCTGGTGGTGATGCAAAAGTCGCTTGGAACTTGCGGGGAAGCGGGATGAGTTTGCATCAAATGGCTAGCCGAGCTGATGGTGCTATTCAGGTTTCAGTAGGACAAAGTAAATTAGATTCGAAGTTCATCAATAAAGGCGGAGACTTTGTCATCACTGTAATAGATGCAATCAATCCGATGTATAAGAAATCCAATCAAACTACTTTAGATTGTGCAGTTGCCTACTTGCCCATCAATAGTGGGATGGTGAATATTCAGAATTCAGTTGGGGTAGAGACTGATCGTCTTGATATCACCTTAGCGGGCTCGATCAATCTTGCCAACGAGGCTCTCAATATCAGCATTAACCCAAGAGAAAAATCAGGACTCACAACGGGTCTAGATTTAGGTGGTCTTGTCAAAATTGAGGGAACTCTGAAAAACCCGCAAACTGGGGTGAATAAAGCAGGGGTGGTGAATAGTGCCGTCTCGATTGGGCTGGGTTTCTTAACCGGCGGTATTAGTATCGCGGCGGAAAATGCTAAATCATTGGCGACCAAGTCGCAGCCCTGTAAAACAGCGCTGCACCCTTGGTCTGATATCTATCCTGCAAGCAAGTAAGAGAGACTAAGTCTAAGAATTTCTTAGAAAACTAAGCCACTGACAAAGAGGCTGAACAAAGAAATAAAGATGCTGGCAAAAAATGCGGTCCAGAAGCTAGAGATCGTAAAGCCACTCACCACTGCAGAAACCAGCATCAATACCAAAGCATTAATCACGAGCAAGAAGAGGCCCATGGTTACTACTGTTAATGGCAGCGTGAAAAGTATAAGTAAAGGTTTAACGATGGCATTGGCAAATCCCAATAGGAGGGCGGCAATTAATAATGAGCCACCATCCGCAAAGCGCAGACCACTGAAAATATAACTTGCGACCCAAAGGGATAAAGAAGTTAAGCCCCATTGGACTAGAAATAGAGTTAAGTTGCTCATGAATGATTCCTTTGCTGGTGTTGTAAGGGGTTTAGGCCTAGTGACTATATTAGCAGTTGATTAATAGTGCGGGGGGATTTCATCCTGAGAACTTGCGCCGCCACCGCCGCTGCTGCTGGCTTGTTCTTTGATGGCCTTTAATTCGCGGTACAGAAATTCGATTTGCTGTTGCTGTTTATAGACGGTCTCATTGAGCTTTTCAATTAAGTCTTCTGTAAAGCTCAATTTGATTTCTAGATTAGTGATGCGTTCTTCTGACATAACTTACTTTCTATTCTGAGATAAGCTCAAAGCGCCCATCTTCCATTTCTGCTTTGGGTCTAATCCAGAAATCATGTGATTGCATGGATTCGTAAACGTAGGCTGGCTCAAGATTTGCCTCTATGTTGGCCAAGAAGACCACCTTATAAAATCCACCAGTCTTAATGTGGCGCAATCTACTGCCTGGCTTAAAGAGGCCATCGTCAGGATCGGCCATTTTAGGTTTATTCATGTCAACAATGCACTTTCTCGGTATGATCTAGCGATGGCAAATTCCATCCCATACTCCATTCTAGATATATCTCCGATTCCCCAGGGTTTTACTGCTGCCGATGCACTGCGCAACTCTTTGGATGTGGCAAGGCATGCCGAAAAATGGGGCTATACCCGCTACTGGGTAGCAGAGCATCACAATATGACGGGTAATGCGAGTTCTGCAACCGCAGTCTTGATTGGTTATATCGCAGCTGGCACCTCTCATATCCGAGTAGGTTCTGGTGGTGTGATGCTGCCTAATCATGCTCCTTTGGTAATTGCTGAGCAATTTGGCACCCTGGAAGCTTTATATCCAGGAAGAATTGAGCTTGGCTTGGGTCGTGCACCCGGTACCGATCAAATGACCGCCAGGGCATTGCGTAGGGACTTATTGGGGAGTGATGATCGCTTCCCGCAGGATGTCCGTGAGTTACAGCATTATTTTGGCCCGTTACAAGAGGGGCAATCTGTAAAGGCGATACCAGGAGTAGATAGCAATGTTCCTATCTGGATTTTAGGTTCTAGTTTGTATGGAGCTCAATTAGCTGCTCACTTTGGCTTACCTTATGCCTTCGCTTCTCACTTTGCGCCAGAGCAACTTTTAGAGGCAATGAAGATTTATCGTGAGCTCTTTAAGCCATCTGCACAACAAGATAAGCCCTACTCAGCATTTGTGATGAATGTAGTTGCTGCGGATACCGATGAAGAGGCTCAATATTTATTTACCACTCTGCAACAGAACGTCATCAGGATGCGACGCAATACACGCGGGCAGCTACCACCTCCAATTACTGATATGAATGAATTTTGTGAGCCTCATGAACGAGCAGCTGCAGATCATACCTTGCAGGTTTCAGTAGTGGGTTCACTGGAGACAGTAAAGAAGGGGATGCGTCGTTGGTTGGATCTGACTGGCGCAAACGAAATCATCTTGACTGGGCAAATTTTCGATCATCAGGCTCGTCTCCGATCATTTGAGATTGCCGCACAAGCCGCACAAAGCCTATAAGATCGCTGCGTTGTAATCTGCGGTAATCAATACTTGTTCTTTTGCAGCCTGATTCGCAAATCGCAGCACTGCATTGTCTTTGCTGATTAAGATGCAGGGCTTTGCAGTGTAAGCAAGGTCTAAAAACACTTGGTCATCTAGGTCTTGGCATATCCAGGGGGCTTTGGCTAAGTTTTTATCATCCATGATTCTTGCTAAACCATGCCATTGCTGGCGAATTTGCTCTTGTTGCACTTCATCGAGCGAAAACAGGGGGCGAGCAATCACATCAGCAAATTCTTCTAAAGTATTTGGAGTTGCGAGTGCATCTATTTTGCCTTCGATCAGCGCTTGCTTTAAATGAAGCGCTCTAAAGTCATTAAAGACAAAAAGATCTAGCAAGACATTGGTATCGAAAACTACTACCTTCATCTCTAAGGCCTATTGATTGTTGCGCCAAATCTCTGGAGTAATGGTGACCTGCCCTTTATCAGAGGAGACGTAAGCTTCACCATCTTGAACATTGACATGGATCACCATGCTGCGCTCAACCAACTTGTTCAGCTCTTCCGCTTGTTCTGCTGGTATAGAGACTATTTGTAAATTACGAGCACGAGTGAGTTTGTTGGCAATGCCATCCCACCAGATTTTGCTGGTATGTCCGCCGTAGCAATAGACAATCACTTGATCAGAACGACCACAGGCTTTCAGAATACGACGCTCGTCTGGTTGGCCGATTTCAATCCACAACTTAATTGCGTCGGTAAGATCTTTAATCCACAGGTCGGGTTCATCGGTATCACTCAAACCTTTTGTAAACACTAGATCCTCATTTGCCTGCAATGCAAAGGCAATGATGCGGATCATCATCCGCTGCTCAGTCTCAGAAGGGTGCTTAGCAATAGTTAATGAATGACTGCCATAGTAGTGGCGGTCAGAATCTGCGACATGAAGGTCGGCTTTGTGGATAGTTGCGCGTAGAGCCATGACCTATTATCGCCTTTATGAACCAACTCCTGGCCTGAGTGAGCTCATAACCAGTATTATTTGGCTTGGGGCTCCTGATGAGCCTGGAAATGCCTCAAATTACTGTGTACCGTAAAACCCATGATCCGTATTACTGAATTACGTCTGCCAATTGACCATGCTCCAGAAGCTCTGGAGAAGGCGATATTGAAGCGTCTCAATTTAGACGCTAAAGACTTAATACGATTTGAGGTCTTTAAGCGTAGTTACGATGCTCGAAAGAACGTCGCCCTCTCTTTTATCTATACGGTTGACTTATCTGCAAAGCATGAAGATGTTCTTCTGAAGCAATTTTCTGGAGATATTCATGTAAGACCATCCCCGGATACGAGCTACCACTTTGTAGCAAAAGCCCCTGAAACTATAGACTCTGGCAAAGAGCTGCGCCCAGTAGTCGTTGGATTTGGCCCATGCGGTATTTTTGCCGCTCTAGTGTTAGCGCAAATGGGATTTAGGCCTATCGTTCTTGAGCGTGGCAAGAAAGTTCGTGAGCGCACTCAGGATACCTGGGGCTTGTGGCGTAAGAATGTTTTAAATCCAGAATCTAATGTGCAGTTTGGCGAGGGCGGGGCTGGTACGTTTTCAGATGGCAAGTTGTACAGCCAGATCAAAGATCCTAAGTTTTATGGACGTAAGGTTATTTACGAATTTGTAAAAGCCGGCGCTCCCGCAGAAATTACCTATGTAGCTAAGCCGCATATCGGCACCTTCCGCCTAGTTGGCGTGGTAGAGAAGATGCGCCAAGAAATTATTGACTTAGGCGGTGAGATTCGGTTCTCGCAAAAGGTAATTGGCTTTGATATTGAAAATGAGCAAATTACCGGGGTCAAGATTGAGGGGCAGGCAGATCTGCCTGCTAACCACGTCATCTTGGCGCTTGGACATAGTGCGCGTGACACATTTGAGGCCTTGCATCATGCTGGCGTCTTCATGGAAGCTAAACCCTTTTCTGTTGGCTTTCGGATTGAGCACCCCCAATCACTAATCGATAAAGCACGTCTGGGTCCTCACGCGGGTAATGAGTTAATTGGTGCGGCAGATTACAAATTAGTCCATCACGCCAAAAATGGTCGTTCCGTCTATAGTTTTTGCATGTGCCCTGGTGGGACAGTAGTCGCCGCCACCTCCGAACCGAATCGTGTGGTTACCAATGGCATGAGCCAATATTCTCGTAACGAACGAAATGCCAATGCGGGCATCGTCGTTGGCATTACGCCAGAAGATTACCCGGGTGGCCCATTGGCAGGTATTGAGTTTCAGCGCGCTATTGAATCAAAGGCTTTTGAATTGGGTGGTAGAACTTATGAAGCGCCGGGCCAGCTGATTGGTGACTTTTTAGAAGGCAAGCCTTCAACTCAGTTCGGTAGCGTCATGCCGTCATACAAGCCCGGCGTTCATTTAACGGATCTGGCAGAAAGCTTACCAGCTTATGCTATTGAGGCTATTCGCGAGGCGATTCCTGCTTTTGAGAAGCAAATTAAAGGCTTCTCTATGAAAGATGCTGTTTTAACTGGTGTGGAGACGCGCACTTCCTCTCCTTTGCGAATTACTCGAGGCGCCAACTATCAGAGTCTGAATATCAAAGGCCTTTATCCAGCGGGAGAGGGTGCTGGCTATGCCGGTGGAATCTTGTCGGCAGGTGTTGATGGGATTAAAGTAGCAGAAGCAGTCGCACTAGACTATCTGTCGAAGTAAATATCACATAAGAACTCCATGAATTCTGAAGTAACTCATTCATCAGCCGAAGAAAAAGAAGTTCTATTTCATCCGGAGTTGTTGAAGAAGTTTGATATTAATGGGCCACGTTATACCTCTTATCCGAGCGCCGATCGTTTTCAGAGTGACTTTTCTGAGGCTGACTATTTGGGTGCACTCAACAGGGTGGCCAAAGCTAATGAGCCACTTTCCTTATATTTCCATTTACCGTTTTGCCCCAATATTTGTTATTACTGTGGCTGCAACAAGATCATCACCAAGGATCATGGGCGTAGCGCCAAATACATCAAATATCTCGCTAAAGAAATGGCCATGGTTACTAAAGCCATGGGTGCTCAGAAAAAGATTCCCGTTACACAATTGCATTGGGGTGGTGGCACGCCTACTTTTCTATCGCATGAAGAGATGACCGAGTTGATGCAGCACACTCGCGAGCATTTTGAGCTACTGCCTGGCGGTGAGTATTCAATTGAGATTGATCCGCGCCGTGTTACTGAGCAAGATATTGCACTCTTGGCCGATCTAGGCTTTAACCGTATTAGCTTGGGCGTGCAAGACTTTAATTTGGCCGTCCAAGAGGCAGTACATCGTGTGCAGACTATTGAGGAAACCCAAGCAGTCATGGATTGGTCCAGAAAGTATGGGTTTAAATCCAGAAGCGTTGACTTGATCTATGGTCTACCAAAGCAAACGCCAGAGACTTTCAAGGAAACAGTCGATGCAGTATTGGCAATGAATCCAGATCGCCTATCCGTCTACAACTATGCACATTTGCCGCATATCTTTAAGCCGCAACGGCGCATTGCTGAAGCTGACTTGCCTGCGGCAGCAGATAAGCTGGATATTCTCTCCAATACCATTGCACGCTTAGGTGAGGCAGGGTATGTCTTTATTGGCATGGACCATTTCGCTAAACCAGATGATGAGTTGGCTATAGCCCAAAAAGAAGGCAGGCTGCATCGCAACTTTCAGGGTTACTCTACCCAGGCAGAATGCGATCTTCTGGCATTTGGAATTTCTTCAATCGGTAAAGTGGATGATTGCTACTCTCAGAATGTGCGCACTTTGGATGAATATTACGAGGCATTAGATGTAGGTCACTTACCGGTACTCCGAGGTTTGCGTCTTGATGAAGACGATCTGATGCGCCGTGAGTTAATTGGTGAGTTGATGTGCCAATTTGCCCTAGACACCAAAGCTTTTGCAACATCACATCAAATTGAATTCTCAAATTACTTTAAGACGGAAATAGAAGAACTCAAGAGTCTAGAGGAGGCTGGTCTCCTCAGCTGGGAGGGTGAAAGTATCCTGGTTCCCACCAAGGGCCGTCTCCTCGCTAGGCGTGTAGCCATGACTTTTGATCGGCACCTTAGAGAGTCTCAAGCCAAAGGGACCTATTCCAAGGTTCTGTAAGGGTAAATCTGAGGTAATTTGATCTAGATCAAATAAGCCTAAAAACTCTGTTGCTTTTAAACCAATAAAAAATCTCCAGTCTCAGTCAATTTGATTTACATCAAATTGCACCCCCTTCATCAATTCGAAAATAGTTACATCGAAATTGATAACAAAAAGGGAAACCATCATGCGTATTAAGACACTCGTAGCAGCAATGGCTGCTGTAGCATCCTTAGCCCCAATCGCGGCTCAAGCTCAAGCTGAAGAAAATCCATGGATGTTGCGTGTCCGTGCGGTCGACTTGCTTTGGCAAAATGGACAGTCTGGTTTGGTTCAAGCCGCAAACGTAAAAGCTAAAAATCAAGTTATTCCTGAGTTTGATGTTTCTTACTTTTTCACAAAAAATATTGCTGCTGAGTTAGTGTTGACATGGCCGCAACAGGTGAATATTACTTATGGCCCAGGTAATGCCAACGCCGGTAAGATTACAGCTTTGCCGCCATCACTTTTAGCTCAATACCACTTTACTGATTTAGGTGCTTTTAAACCTTATGTTGGCGCTGGTATCAATTACACCATCTTTGGAAATCGTCAAAATTTCCCTGCGCTCGGAAATCAGGTCCAAGTTGATCAGTCAAGCGTTGGTTTTGTAGGTCAAGTTGGTATGGATTACATGCTGGATAAAAATTGGGGTTTAAACGTTGATGTGAAATATGCAACTATGAGCACCAATGTAACTGGTAGCGGAGCGCTTGCCGGCGCATCTGGCAAGTTGACATTGAACCCATGGATGCCAGCTGTTGGTGTGACTTACAAGTTCTAAGAATTTAGTTCTTAGGTCTTGAGGTAGAGCCCCTAAGGGGCTCTATTTTTTTGTCTCGACTTTATTGAATCAAGTCATCAATTAGCTTTTCAAATGCAGCTTCGTTCAAAACGAAGTTATCAAATCTATGCAATGAGAGGTGGGTTGGCGGTTCAGTCCTGCGCTTAGCATATTGTTCCCAGTGTGCAAGTTTCCATTCATCTCTTGGGTCAGCTCTTTTCTCCATCCGTTTTTTGGCCTCAAGCTCCTCTAGATCTATCCAGGCAACCTGAATAGAGGTCTGTGGTGGCACTTCCAATTTCTGCGCGTCAAACATCTGGCCGCTCTGAATCTCCTTCGAGAATGGCCCAACCAAAATGACATTGATGCCCAGGAGTAAATTTTCTCTAGCGATATCAATTAATCCTTGGTACTCCCAGTCGCGGAGATTCTCAAGGTAGAAGGGGCTATCACGGTCATTGGGGTTCTGAGTAGTGAGGCCCATGACATGGGCGCTGAAGCGGCCATACACGGTGTCTTTATCTAAAAAGAAAAAATCTTCCCCGGTTTTCTCGATCAACAGCGGTAACGCTTTTTTGGCTAAAGTCGACTTTCCGGTGCCGGCATGTCCTGCAAAGAGGATTAGGCGGGGCGCGGAGGGGGTTAATTTACAGACCATAAGTAGCTAGTCTCGCAGAAATAAGTAGAAATATCTCTTCTTTTAGGGAAGTGACGATAATGTCGCCATGGCTTTAATCGTACTCACTGATGCAAAACTGGCTTTTGGCCACGTTGACCTCCTCGCAAACACCGCTTTTTCACTGGAATCCGGTGAACGTGTTGGCTTAATTGGCCGCAATGGCACTGGTAAATCTTCCTTGTTGAAGATATTGGCCGGTATAGAAAAAATGGATGATGGCCTGTTGCAATATCAGCAAGGTCTCAGAATTGCTTATGTTCCTCAAGAGCCTATATTTGAGGCAGAAGAGACTGTCTTCGAGGCGGTATCCAAAGGCGTTGCTCAAGCTAAGGCTTTGCGCGAGGAATATGAGGCTCTCAGCGTTGGTGAGTGGGATGATGCTTCCCATGATCGACTTGACGAAGTGCAGTCGCAATTAGAGGCTTTGAGTGGATGGAATTGGGAGCAGCGTGTTTATGAAACATTAGATCGTTTGCACTTAGAGGCTGATCTCAAAATTAATACGCTTTCTGGCGGTACTAAGAAACGGGTTGCCTTAGCGCGTGCTTTAGTTGAGATGCCTGACGTACTCCTACTTGATGAGCCAACCAACCATTTGGATTTGGATTCGATTGCATGGTTAGAGGAATTGCTCAAAGAGTATCAAGGCTCAGTAATTTTGATTACCCATGATCGCGCCTTCTTGGATAACGTCTGCACCCAGATTGTTGAGCTCGATCGCGGTATTTTGCGCAGTTACCCTGGTAACTTTACGCAATATGAAGTTTTAAAAGAACAAGAACTGAATTCTGAATCCTTGGCTAATGCTCGTGCCGATAAATTATTGGCGCAAGAAGAGGTCTGGATTCGTAAAGGGGTTGAGGCACGCCGCACTCGAAGCGTTGCCCGAATTGCCCGTTTAGAAAAATTACGGAGTAGCCGTGCCGAACGCAGAGATGCGATGGGGCAGGTGAAGTTGGCTGTTTCTGCTGGAGATCGAAGCGGCAAGATTGTGGCTGATCTTCAAAACGTTAGCAAAACCTATGATCGTCCGATTGTGAAAGACTTCACGGCAACGATTTTGCGCGGTGATAAGGTTGGTTTGCTGGGTCCTAATGGTGCAGGCAAAACAACTTTGCTGAAATTGATTTTGGGAACTATTGCGCCAGACTCTGGTACTGCAACTATGGGTACGCGTATTGAAGTGGCTTACTTTGACCAAATGCGTGAAGGTTTAGATCTGAATGCTTCGCTGGAAGATTACATTAGCCCAGGGAGTGAGTGGATTGAAATCAATGGCAATAAAAAGCACGTTAAGAGTTATCTGAGTGATTTCTTATTTGCTCCCGAGAGAACCAATTCCCCAGTAAGTACTTTGTCGGGCGGTGAGCGCAATCGTTTATTACTAGCACGCCTATTTGCGCGGCCTGCAAACGTCTTGGTCTTGGATGAACCTACTAACGATTTAGATATTGATACTTTAGATTTGCTTGAGCAACTCTTGCAAGACTATAAGGGCACGGTCTTCTTGGTCAGTCATGATCGTTACTTCCTAGATAACGTCGTCACTAGCATTATTGCCAACGAGGGCGATGGCTTCTGGCGTGAGTACGAAGGGGGTTATGAGGATTGGAAAATCCAGAAAGCGCGCTCAGACAAAATTCGTGCTGCCAATGGCAATGCCAACACTAAAACTGTGGATAAGGTTGAGGTCAAAGCAGAGGCAAAGGTAGAAGTTAAGACAGAAGTTAAGCCTGTAGCCAAAAGTGGAGTTCAGAAACTCAATGGCAAAGAGCGCCAAGAACTGGAAGTTTTGCCATTACAGATCGAGACATTGGAAACTGAGCAAGCTGATATTGGTATTGCCATGAGCAATCCCGATCTTTATAAAAATGAACCTGAGTTGGCAGCGAGCATGCAAGCGCGCTTGAGTGAAATCACTGCTGACTTAGATCAAAAGCTGCAACGCTGGGAACAGCTATTGAGTCGTTCAGAGTCTTAGTGCTATAGCCTAGTCGCGCGGTAAACGAGCGCGCAACTGGGCGATTTCATCAAGCAGGTCTAGCGCCAAGGCAACCCCAGGCACATTTAATTCAAGATCATGGGTGAGGTGTGCTGCGGTTTTTGCTCTTCGCAAAGAGTCGCCACTAAAGCGCCAATCCTGAGGTGAAGAGCCAGCTGGACTTAAAACGCCTTCGGATACCCAGGTCATGATGAGTTCTTCAGGTGTGCGTGAGGCATGAGAGAGTTCAACAATGGTCATGTGCACCTCATTCTCCACAACAGCACCTTCAATCCAAGTGATATTAGTTTGTGTCATATCAATCATCCCTTCAAGTGTGTTCTAGGGTTGAAATCAAAAGCCTTCTCAAAGGCTTGATAAGCTTCTTTTTGTGATTCATTATCAGCAGGAGGCAAGGCGATAGAAGGTACCGCATATAAATCACCTGGCTCTGAACTTGGTATGCCTTTACCTTTAAGGCGCATCTTTCGACCAGCAACAGTTCCTGCGGGGATCTTCAATTCTAAAGTGCTGCCTGCAGGAGTGGGGACGTTGACGGTAGTACCGAGTGCCGCTTCCCATGGTGCCAAAGGAATATCGATGAAGACGTCTTTGCCTTCTACGCGATAAATAGCGTTAGGATGAAATTCAATTTCGAGATAGAGGTCACCAGCAGGGCCCTCGCCAACACCAGGACCACCTTGTCCGGAGAGTCGCAAATTTTGTCCGGCCTTAATGCCTTTAGGAATGCTGACATCTAACTTGCGTTCTTGGGTGCTGACGTGGCCGCTCGCATCTTGCACGGGCATATGTAATGCAATAGTGCGCTTAGCTCCGTTATATGCATCAGCGAGATCAATCAAAATTTTGGCGTGATGATCTTGGCCTTTGAAATTCATACCCTGTCGAGGATTGCCACCACGACCACCTTGGCGATGTTTGCCGCGACCAAACAGAGATTCAAAGAACTCGCTTTGATCACCTTCAAAACCGCCACCGTAACCTGGATGACCACCGCCAAAGCCGTCATCAGAATATTCAAAGCCTTCATTCCAATTTGGCGGAGGAGTAAAGTCTTGACCGTTTTTCCAGTTCTCGCCAAAGCGATCGTAGGCTGCGCGTTTCTCAGTGTCCTTTAATACGGCATAAGCTTCGCCGATTTGCTTGAACTGTTCTTCAGCACCAGGCTCTTTATTAACATCCGGATGGAACTTGCGCGCCATCTTGCGATAGGCTGATTTAATCTCAGCTTCAGTGGCGCCACGAGCTACGCCAAGAGTTTCGTAGTAATCCCTAAATTTCATAAGCCTGTTTCAGTTCGGTTTCTGTCTGGGTTATGCTAATAGGATTGATTCTACAGTTCTCTTAGCTCATTACCCCAATTTGCCATGGAACAAATTCATAGTCTCCCAGGCCAAGAAGTTCGCTTTTGGAGGCCTCCCCGGAAGCAGTACGCAGGAATAGCTCAAATATCCGCTGACCCATCTCCTGAACGGAGACAGTGCCATCCAAAATCTCACCGCAATTAATGTCCATATCTTCAGTAAGGCGCTGATACATTGGTGTATTGGTGGCCAGTTTGATGCAGGGAGCAGGCTTAGAGCCGAACATGGATCCACGGCCGGTGGTAAAGGCAATCAGATTAGCGCCGCCAGCGATCTGGCCAGTGGCGGATACGGGGTCAAATCCCGGGGTATCCATAAATACAAAGCCTTTAGTGCTCACTGGCTCTGCGTACTTATAGACTTCCATTAGAGGACCAGTGCCACCCTTCATGGAGGAGCCTAAAGATTTCTCAAAAATATTCGCTAAACCACCAATTTGATTGCCGGGACTTACTTGCCCGTTAATTTGCACATCTCTACCAACAGAGTATTCATCCTTCCACCAGCGAATTCGCTTAATGAGTTTTTCGCCCACTTCTTTGCTAACAGCACGGCGGGTGAGAGTATGTTCCACGCCATAGATTTCTGGTGTTTCTGAAAGAATTCCAGTGCCACCATGACGCGACAAAATATCAATCGCGGCACCTAGTGCAGGATTGGCTGTAATTGATGAAAAGCCATCGGAACCACCACACTGCAAGCCAACCGTCAGGTGGCTTGCAGATACCGTTTGCCGTTTTACTTGATTGGCTGCAGGCAAAAGTGCTTTGACAGCCTCGATGCCAGCCTCAATAGTTTTGCGCGTGCCGCCCGATTCTTGCATGATGAAGGTATGCAGAGTATTGCCTTTGGCCAGGTCTTCCTGCTCCATCAAACCTTTTAATTGATTGCGCTCGCAACCAAGACCCACAATTAGAGCGGCCGCTAGATTGGGATGACGAGCATATCCAGCCATAGTACGGCGAAGCAATTGCATCGGCTCACCACTCATCTCCATGCCACAGCCGATGTCATGACTAAATGCTACGACTCCATCTACATTAGGAAAATCTTTCAATCTTTCGGGGGTAAACCAGTCTGCAATTTTGTTCACAACGGTTGCTGAGCAGTTTACTGTCGATAGAATGCCGATGAAATTACGTGTTCCTACTTTTCCATTGGGTCTGACATAACCCTGAAATGTAGCGCGCTGATCTTCAGGTAATAATTGGGTCGGCTTATATTCGCTTGCATAAGCATAGTCACGATCAAACTCACGGAACTCGGTATTGTGGCTATGTACCATCGTGCCGGGTTCAATGTCGGTATTCGCAAAACCTACCGTGACGTTGTATTTCAGAATTGGCTCGCCCTTGAGGATCTTTTTGGTAGCAATTTTGTAGCCAGCAGGCACTTGGCTGCGACTTGTAAAGTTCTCGCTAGGAACTTCAGCACCAATTCCAACATCAACCCGTGCGACCACAATATTGTCATTAGGATGCAGGCGAATAATAGGGCCAGCCAGTTTTTTTTCAGAGATTTCAATCATAGGTTTCTTTCGATTCAATAGTTTATTTATTCAGCAGTTGCGCCAGATTTTTTAACAATAGGGGCCCACTTAGCAGCTTCGGACTTAATATATTCGCCTTGGTATTTTGGGGTGATGGCGCTCATGGTTTCTCAATCATTCAATATTAAGAACGTCAAAAGCAGCTTTCAGTCTACGGGAGTATGAGTCGGAAACGGTTTTGATTTCTTCTGGGGTCCACTTCCTAAATCCTTCCCCAGCTTTCATGCCTGTTTTTCCATCAGCCATGAGCTGAACTACTTTTGGAGGTAGGGCAGTGATATTAGAAAGCGATGGATAAATTTCCTTAGCGGCATTTGCCATTCCATCCCAGCCTGAAATTTCCTTCTGTGTCATTGGGCCTACAGCGGCGTAACGGAAGCCAAAGCTATACCTCACGGCATCATCAATATCAGCTGGCGTAGCAATTCCCTCTTGTACGAGCGAGAGCGCTTCTCTCATCAAGGCGTGTTGAATACGGTTCGCTAAAAATCCGGGAATATCCTTCTTTACCAGGACAGGCTTCTTTTCGATGGCCCTATAAAGCTCGCAAGCTTGCTCCGCATATTTAAGTTCTGTTTTTTGTCCCATGACAATCTCAACTAGGGGGACAACTTCTGCTGGCATGAAATAGTGCGCACCCATCATGCGGTTTGCTGTTTTGAGGCCTTCTGCAATTTTACTGATGGGGAAGCCCGAGCTATTGCTGCCAATAGGAATATCTGCCGGCACCACTTGATCAAGGTGTTGGAAAACTTTTTGTTTTAGTTCTAAGTTCTCGGCAACAGTCTCAATCACCCAGGAGAATTGATTCCAGTCCTGCCAATCCTCTAGGACGCCAATGAATTGCTGCTTCTTAATGTCAGCGTCATCTTTAGTGGCGTTGTCTCCAACCATACCTATTTTTTTGGCAAGGCTGATAGCTTTATCTAAGCAGGCGTCAGCCTTGTCTTTTGATCTCCCCAGAATGACTACGGGTATGTTTTGGGCAATAAAGCCGGCTGCAATGCCAGCACCCATGATTCCAGTTCCAATAACAGCTACAGATTTCATATTTTTTAAACCTATACGGTTAAGTAATAAATAGGGCAAGATCATTGCTGATCAATAATTACCTTAGGTTATCATTATTTATGGTTTAATTGTTTAATAATAAAACGTACTTATCCGTATAACTTACCCTAGGAGATCTCCCCATGACGATGCATAACCCTTTCCAGCCCGTTGAGAAAATTAAAACGGAAGTGTTTTCAACCATGCCAGAGAAGTTTCGCAAAAAATCCCGTACCGGATGGTCCGATCCTAATCGTCAAGGTGCAGAGGTTGAGTGCTTTTTAGAGGGGCCTTCATTCGATCGTGAAGGTAATTTATGGTTTGTTGACATTCCCTTTGGCCGCATTTTCCGCATTGACACCAAGGGCGAGTGGGAGCTGATTACTCAATATGATGGTTGGCCAAACGGTATGAAGTTTCATAAAGATGGTCGTGCTTTTATTTGCGACTACAAAGCAGGTTTGCTAGCGCTAGATCCAAAAACTGGAAAAATTGAAACCATTTTGGGATCAATGTATAGCGAAAACTTTAAAGGCTTGAACGATCTTCACTTTGCCTCGAATGGCGATTTGTATTTCACAGATCAAGGTCAGACCGGTATTGCCGATCCAACTGGTCGCGTGTTTAGATTGCGTGCCAATGGTCAATTAGATCGTTTGGCGCTTAATGTGCCAAGCCCAAACGGCATTACTTTGAATACTCAAGAAAAGCATGTATTCGTAGCGGCCACTAGATCTCAGCAAATCTGGAGATTGCCTTTGATGGCTGACGGCTCCGTTTCCAAGACAGGTGTAGCGATACAGTTAACGGGTGGCGTGGCAGGTCCAGATGGTATTGAAATGGACTCAGAAAATGGTTTGTTGGTATGTCACCTTGGTATTGGAATCTGGAGATTTGATAACAATATGCTGCCAACCCACTTGATCTACTCTGAGAACCCACATCACCATCATTTGGCTAATATGTGTTTTGGTGGAGCGGACGGAAAAGATCTCTACATTACCGAGTCTTTATCTGGCGATATTCTAAAAGCACGTTTGCCAGTTGCTGGTAAAAAAATGTTTGGACTTTCTTAAATTGAGTGAACGATCACCGTTATATAAGTCTCTAGCCAAAACGCTAGAGCAGCGTATTTATAACGGTGATTGGCCAGTGGGATCCGTCTTGCCTGCCGAGGCGGATCTTTGTCGGGATTTTCAGTCTAGTCGGCATACATTGCGGCATGCACTACAAATTCTGGAAGCTAATGGCCTGATTTATCGCCATCAAGGCGCGCCTACAAAGGTGGTGTCTAGACAGCGCTTACGCCGTTTCACCCAAAGCTATAACTCTCCAATTGATATTCTGAGTTATTCACGGGATACCTATCGTCAGAACATAGTCGAAGAATTCATTGAGCTAGATAAGTCTCTAAGTCAGATTGTTGGCGCACCGATTGGATCATCTTGGTATCACATTGGCGGAATTCGAAAGCGCCAACAGGCAGAGGAGGTCATAGCCTGGACGGATATTTATATATTGCCCCAGTTTGCTTCGTTGACAAAAGATCCAGAACATACCCAGGTAATGGTGTACGAGCAGATTGAGGAAAAATATGGCGCTCGTATCGAGAGGGCGGAGGTAGATGTATATGCTTCTCAAGTGTCGCCAGAAATTGCGGAAAAACTCCACATCAAGCCTGACACTGCATGTCTAGTCATTATTCGCCGCTATTTTGATGACCAGGATAAATTATTTGAAGTGACAGTAACGCATCATCCGGAGAATAAATATGTTTACAGCATGGAATTTAAAGCGAGCTCAGAGGCTTAAATCAGAATGAACTATTTATCTATAACTGATGCAGAGCGTTTTATCTCGAGCGCACTTCAAGCAGAGAAAGTTCCTGCAAGTGATGCAGACATCATTGCCAGTCTGATGGTGCAGTCTGATCTCGTTGGTGCGGATGGTCATGGCATTTTCCGTTTGCCGGCTTATTTAAAAAGAATTCGGGCTGGTGGCGTGAATTTGAATCCCAATATTCATATTGAGCGTGAGCAGGGTGCAACTGCGTTAATTAATGGTGATAATGCCTTAGGGCACTTGGTCATGAATAGAGCCGTAGACCTCGCTATCGAAAAAGTGAAGCAGCACAGCGTATGTTGGATTGGTAGTCACTACGGCAATCATTCAGGCGCCGCTTCGGTATATGTTCGTAAGTTAGCGGAGCAGGGCTACATTGGTATTTATATGGCTGTTGGTAATGCAAATCATATGGCGCCATGGGGCGGCATTGACTTATTGTTATCAACCAATCCAATTGCGATTGCGGTGCCAGCAGGCGATGGGCCAACAGTGCTTTTGGATATTGCAACTACTGTAGCGGCCTACGGAAAAGTAAAAGTAGCTGCGCAAAAGGGTGAGTCCATTCCAGACGATTGGATGATTGATCGCCAGGGCAAGCCAATAACGGATCCTAAAAAATCTGCCGAAGGATCTTTATTGCCCATTGGTGGATATAAGGGTTATGGCTTAGCAGTCATGATTGGCTTGCTTGCAGGCGCACTTAATAATGCAGCAGTTGGCAAGGGCACAATTGATTTCAATGCTCACCACGACTTGGTTACAAATACGGGGCAAACGATTATTGCAGTCGATCCAAGTGCATTTGGTAACACGGAAGAGTTTATTAAAAGAGTAATTGCTTTAGTGAACGATTTAAAAAATTCGTCAACATTGCCTGGCGTTAAAGAGATTCGTGTGCCAGGTGAAGGCGCAGCAAAAACAATGGCAGAGAGAAGTGAAAGGGGTATCCCTGTCTCGCCCGAGCTGCTAGAGGCATTGAATGCTTGCGCTCAGGAATGCGGCATCCCCGCTTTAACGTTTTAAAAAATACTAAATTACTGGAGGAGACATATGTTTAAAAAACTAATAAAAAACATAGTAATAAGTGCGGTAGTTGTTCCGGCGGTTGTTCCAGTATTTGCGGGGGCAGCTTGGGCTGCCTACCCTGATAAACCGATCAAGATGATGATTGGTTATGCGCCAGGAAGCTCTACTGATATTGTCGGCAGGATGATTGCCAATGATCTCAGCATTGCTTTAAAGCAGCCTATTATTGTTGAGAATCGTGGCGGCGCAGCAGGAAGCTTAGCAGCGGATGCGGTAGCAAAAAGCGCCCCTGATGGCTACACCATCTTGTTCGCACAAAATGGCCTGGCTATTAATGTGGCAGCCAATCCAAAACTGCCGTTCAATGGCCAAAAAGATTTATTGCCGGTCGTTGGGGTCGCGGCAACCCCTCATATTCTGATTGTCAATAACAACTCACCAGCCAAGAGTGTTGCAGATTTAATGGCAATGCTTAAAGCCGAGCCAGGTAAATTGAGTTTTGGCTCTTCAGGAATTGGTAATTCAGATCATATGGCTGGCGAATTATTTTTAGCTACTACTGGATTGCAGGCGATTCATATTCCGTATAAAGGTGGATCACCTGCTGCTACAGACTTGATGGGTGGGCAGATCGACTTTTATTTCGCAGGCATGCCAGTAGGCCTCCCTTTGTATAAAGGCGACAAGGTGAGGGCGCTGGCTGTCACTAGTAAAAATCGTTTCAGTGGCGCTCCAGAGTTGGTAACGATTCAGGAGGCGGGAGTTAAGGGTTACGAGATGGCTTTGTGGCAGGGAGTCTTTGTGCCTGCCAAAACGCCTCAAGGCGTTATCAAGGAGCTGAATAACTCTATTTTGAAGATCCTAGAAACCCCTGAGATGAAAGATCGCTTTCAAAAGGCTGGAGTACAAATTGCCCCAATGAATACTCAGCAATTCTCAGACCTGTATTTTTCAGACATTGCTCGATGGAAAACAGTAATTGAAAAGGCCAAAATTAAGTTAGATTAACTCTGGCCCTTCAGAAATACGCTAAGCGCTGAGGTCAAATACCAAGACTTCGGCGCTTTTTCCATGAGAGAGTGCTAATTGGTTTTCATCTTGTATTAAGAGGGCATCACCGCTGTTTAAAACGTGGCCATTCACATCAAGTGAACCGCGAATAAGGTGAACGTAGAATTTTCTATTGGGATCTAGTGCTAGTTCGAATGATTGACCTTGATCAAAGAGTCCAGCATATACCTTGGCATCTGCATAAATTTTCACAGCACCATCAGTTCCGGTAGGGGAGGCAATGATGCGCAGCTTGCCATCTTTTTCTCTTTCTGGGATGGATTTTTGTTCATAGCTTGGCTCAATTTCTAAAACATTGGGCTCTATCCAGATTTGTAAAAAATGAGTAGTCTGATCTTTGGCGTGATTGAACTCGCTATGTGTAACTCCACTACCTGCACTCATACGCTGGACATCCCCGGGTGGAATACCTTTGATATTGCCCATACTATCTTCGTGCGCCAACTCTCCAGATAGTACGTAACTAATAATTTCCATATTGCGATGGCTGTGCTTGCCAAAACCCATTCCTGCAGCCACGCGATCCTCATTAATGACGCGCAGATTTCCCCAGCCTATAAAACGGGGGTCGTGGTAGCCAGCAAATGAGAAAGAGTGAAAGCTTTTAAGCCAGCCATGGTCAGCATAGCCGCGATCTTGGGATTTTCTAAGATTTATCATGTTTTTGGGGTGTTAAAAGTCTAATTGAAAGAATCAGAATAAGCCTATTATCATTAGCTTTAATGATATTTGCCGATCGGTAGCACATGGGAAGCTTTAAACAAGACATAACAGAAACGTATTTAGGGCTTTCTGAGAGCGCTCGGGAGAAGTGGGATGACTTTACCCAGTTCCTGCAAGAGGCTTGGCCACTCCTCATTCTCTTGCTAGCAATACTGATGGGGATCTGGTGGTATGCAGATCCGCCCCCTCCCAGACACGTCCTCATGGCTACCGGTTCATCGGGCAGCTCATACGAAGCCCTAGGGAAAAAGTATGTAGAGTTTTTCAAGGCAAAGGGAATTACTCTCGAGCTCGTAGCTACTACGGGGGCGCAAGAAAACATTGATCGCTTATCGGATCGTAACGACCCTGTACAAGTAGCCTTTGTTCAAGCTGGGGTTGATCATGCCAAAGAGGTGACTGGTATTCAGTCCTTGGGTGCTATTGCCTATGATCCTGTTTGGTTTTTTTATCGAGGTTCGGAGCTAAAGTCTACCGAGTCCGATTCGGTTGGTGTCGTACTTCAACATTTTGCTAATAAAAAGATTTCTGTGGGAATTGAGGGCAGCGGCACCTATGCTCAGTCAACCAAAATACTGAAGGCCGCCGGCTATGAAAAAGGGGTGCAAGTTTTCAATCTTGCTGGGCATGATGCGGTGAAAGCGCTGCAGGCGGGCGAGATAGATGGCACCTTTATTGTGGATTCCTATGATGCTCCCAATGTACAGGCCTTATTGAACGATAAGTCCTTGCATTTAGTCACTTTTAAACGTGCAGCAGCCTATGTCAAATTAATGCCTTATCTCAATATTTTGGATGTCCCCCAAGGATCCTTGAATTTGCCGCGTAACTTTCCACCATCTGATATTAAGCTTTTGGCTACTACAACAAATCTTCTCATCGATGATCGCATGCATCCAGCTATTCAATTTTTATTTTTGGAGGCCGCTAGAGAGATTAACGGCAAAGAATCTTTCTTTTCTGAGCGCGGAGAGTTTCCATCATTTAAAGATTCCATGCTGCCTGAAAGTCCTGTCGCAATTCATTACGAGAAAAATAATTACCCCTTATTGGTAACCTATTTTCCGTTCTGGGTGGCTGAGCTCATTAATCGCCTCATTTTTGTATTGCTACCTTTCTGTGTATTGGGTTATCCGCTTTTGCAGGCACTGCCAGGATATCGCGCTAAGCGCATGCAAAATAAGATCAATCGCTTATATGGCTCTTTAAAATCTTTGGAGCAAGAATTGCTCAATGGTTTTGATGATCAACAGCGGGATGATTATCTAAAGAGGCTTAATTTACTTGAGTATCAAGCTTTAAATATTAAAGTTTCTAAGCGCCTGTCTGGCGACTACTATGCCTTACGAGCTAGCATTGATTACGTGCGAAATTGCTTAAATAGGGGCGTACACCCCTATCAATTTGATGAAGTTGTTGACCTAGGCTCTGGCAATATGCGCTATTAGATTTATGGCGCCTTATTAGCTTATAAATCTGGGTATATGATCGTAATAACTTAGAAATTTATACCCTTTTATGAGACCTTACGACCATCCCTCTAGAGCAGTCTTGCATGAAGAGGTTCATGCACGTCCTCCAATCCCACTGTGGCCAAATGAAAGGGTGATATCCCAATCCTTTTTATTGGATGCCGCCTCTCGTCAGCAACAAATCCAGTGGGTGCAAAAATTAGGCAATGCCTTAGGACGTCCTCCAAATACAGATGACCACTCTTTTATGATCTTGCGGTTAGCGCCAGAGCCCGAAAGAGTGCTGGTGAAGTGGGAGTTGCACGGAGAATTCGCAACCATTGCGGTAATTTTTCACAACAAGTCGAAGGTGAAAGAACCTTTGCTCAAGTCTAGATTGGAAAATGAGCGCGAGTTAGATTTACTTTTTAAGGATCTAGGTTGCCCGATCATCTCTGAGGCTGGCGGCCAAAGAATTTCTGCTTTAGATTTAGTTTTTGAGCATCGCCCACTATTTATAGAGGCGCAAGAAGTGTCCGAAATTTTTAGCGGCAATACCGTTTTAGGTAGCCACATCTTTTCTAGTAAAAAGGCTCAGTTATGGACCGACTTACAACTTGATCAGGATGGATTCATTTCTTTTTTCATCCCGCATGAGGGGATGGGCTCAAGACAGCTAGGGCGAATCGCTAGGGCGTTAGCAGAAGCAGAAACATACCGTATGGTTGCCATGATTTCTTTTCCGGTAGCTAAAAGCCTTTCTTTGCCATTAAGAGAGGCAGAGTCTGAGTTAGCCGCCTTGTCTGAAAAGATATCGCAGTTACAAGGTGAGGCCGGTGTGAATACGGAAAAAGATGGGATTTTTCTAGAAGAGCTTTCTCGCTTAGCTTCTCGTATTGAGCAATGGATCTCTGGGTATGGACTTCGATTTACTGCTTCTGAAGCCTATAGTCAGCTTCTATCAAAGAATTTAATAGGCTTAAATGAGTCATCTATCCCAGGGGTGCAAACATTGTCCGAGTTTATGGATCGGCGTTTTCAGCCAGCTATGGGAACATGCATTTGGACTCAGCGACGTTTACGAGAATTATCTGATCGTATCTCCAGAACAACGCAAACCCTAAGAACTCGAATTGAGTTTGTAAACGAGGAGCAAACGCAAAAATTACTAGCTAGTATGGATCAACGGGCCAGATTACAGTTAAGACTTCAAGAAACGGTCGAGAGTTTATCGGTGCTGGTGCTAACTTATTATGCTGTGAGTTTATTGGCATACATTGTCAAAGGCGGGAAAGAGGCAGGTCTCGATATTCACCCTGAGATTATTGCTGCTATAGCGGCGCCAGTGATTGCCATTATTTTCATAATTATTAGTCGGCGTAGACGGCATCGGCTATCGTCTTGATGTCCTGATCAATAAAAAAGAGACTCGAAGGTCTCTTTTTTATTAAGGGTAAAGGCTCTAGCCCAAGCTATCAGCCCAGATGTTATGAGCCCAGCCCCAGGCGTATACCCCTTCAAGAGTTGAGGGTGCTGGAGATAGCCCTCCTGCACCATGAACAGGTTCAAAAGTTTTCTTAGTAGCGCTGTATTGATGAACGCTTGCCACATGAATCACTTCTCGTTCGTTCACAAAACTGTAGCAAGTATTGTTTACTACTGGCGCTGGATTAACTTCCCAATTACTGAGTTCAGCCACAATCGCCGCAGCCGCCACTTTGGCATGTTGATTGGCCATGTGCCCTGACTTAGGCATTGCTGGCGCTACTTGAATCGAGTCACCCAGGACATGAATGTCTTTTTGTGCGGTAGATTCAAAGTTGAGGTAATTCACATTAACCCAGCGGCCATTGGAATTTGCTAACCCAGTTTTGACGGCAATCTCACCGGCGCTCATCGCCGGTAGAAGATTTAAAACATCAGCCTTAATATCTTCTTGCACTTCAAATTTCAAAGTTTTTGTTTTTGCATCCACGGCGGTGACATTGTATTTGGGCAAATACTCAATCAATCCTGGGTACTGTTCTGCCCACACCTTCTTAAAGAGCGCACCTTTTGAGGTGACATCTTGGTTAGCATCCAAAATGAGAACTTTAGACTTAGGCTTGTGGTGCTTAAGATAGTTTGCTACCTGGCAGGCTCGCTCGTAAGGTCCTGGAGGGCAGCGATAGGGGGCTTCTGGAATACTGATAGCGAAGGTGCCACCATCGCGCATTGCTGCCAGTTGATTGTGTAGGGCTACTGTTTCGGGGCCTGCTTTCCAGGCCTGGAGGGTAACGCCTGCTTTATTGGCTTGAGCCAGTCCTTCAATACTATTCATCATTAAAGCAACACCGGGTGAAACGATCGCTTTGTCATAGCGTAAGGTTTTCCCAGAGGCAAGCTTGACTGTTTTTTTATCGGGGTCGATGCTGGAGACGCTGTCTTGAATGATCTTCACGCCATGACGCTTAGTCAGATTGTCATAAGGGGTCGTGATTTCAGATATTGTGCGTGAGCCACCTACAACTAAATTAGATAGTGGGCAGGAAACAAAGGCAACATTAGGCTCAATCAACGTCACCTTGGCGGTGTTGTTGGAAAACAGGCGTAAATATTTAGCAGCAGTAGCGCCACCATACCCTCCGCCAATCACGAGGATTTCTGCCTTTTGTAAATTAGCGTGGGCTTGACCAGAAAAGCCTGCCAGCAAACCAAGTGCGGCGGTGCTCTGACCGATAAAGTGTCGACGATCCATGATGAGCTTCCTTGTTAGTTCTTGCCAAGTTGATTGGCGATGGTATTAAGCTGTTCTTCGGTATAGCCCTTGGTAAGCTGCGGCATGATAGTGCCTTCCAGTAACCCAGATTTATAAGCCATCAATTTTTCTAATATTTGCGCGTGAGTAAGATTGTTGATGAGTGGGATGTTGCCATCAACAACACCGTTTCCGTCAGTGCCATGACAATTTGCGCAGGTTGCTGCAAGACTACGTTTATATAAATTGCTTGCATCTGGATTTTGCGCTAAAGAAAGACTGCTCCATAGACACAATCCAATATATGTCGACACTACGATTGCGGGTCTTGAAAACAGTGTTCGCATGCGGTTTTTCTCCATTCGAATTATTTTTTGACTCATAGGTGTATTGCTTTATGAGTATCTTAATCAAGAAATCCTTAAAAAGTAGCGCTTACCTCAGATTCATTTTTCATAAGCTCATTCGAAAATACGGGCCTGATGTGTTTTGTTGGAATTTTCTATAAGCCCTATAAACTACGGGTATGAGAATTTCATTTTCTTACCGTTCCGCCATATTGATACTCCTTTTAGGTGTATTTACCTACCTTTATGGTTTGGATAGCCGATTTGCGCCAAAAAACGGTGATGAGTACCCCTATATGCATATTGTGCGAATGACGGCGGAGTCGAGCCAATGGCTGCCTCTGCAGTCTGAAATGGATGGCATTAAAAACACTAAGCCGCCATTGATTTTTTGGCAGGGTATCGCTAGTACGCATTGGGCAAGCGAATGGAGTTTGGCAAATTTGCGTTGGCCTAGTGTTTTATATACCGCACTAACGGCATTTTTCTTATTTTTAGCAGTCCGACGTTTCAGTGGTAAAACGCAAACTGGAATATTGGCAGCATTAGTTTGGCTTTCCTTTTTTGCAACCTATCGCTATGGTCGACCATTCTTGGCGGATCCCCCAGAAGTATTTTGGGTATCGCTACCATTTATGGCGATTTTGTATTGGGGTAAGAGTGCGTTCGAATCTAAACTCTTTTTCCCATTGATGGCGGGGGTTTGTTTTGGTCTTGCGCTATTTGCCAAATCTTTTGCCTACATCGTTCCTGCTACTTTTGCTTTGGGGCTGTATTACTGGCGCTGGCGGCAGTGGAGTATTCCTCAGGTACTCATCCGCGACCTATATAAGTTGATCTTGATTTCTGTGCTTGCCCTAGGCGTATTTGCCTTGTGGTTTGCCATGGACCCATATCCAGTGGCTGTTTGGAACGAATTTGTACTGGGCGAGAATGCCGGTAAGTTTGCTGCTCGCCAGTCTAGTTATTTGATGGATTTACTGCGCGGTGGAGACAGCATTTGGCTTTTAATTTTGACGACGATTGCTAATGCAGGCTTATTTAGCTTTGTATTGATATCGAGTGTGATGCAATGCTGGCGTGCACGTCGCTTTCTGAATTTAGAAGAGGTTCTATTACTGCTCTTGATAGCAGCGTTCTTCATTGTGTTCAGCTTACCTAGTCAGCGTTCAGGTCGTTACCTTTTGCCAGTGATGCCAGCGTTTGCGGCGCTAATTGCCTTATATTGGGATAAGTTGCCTTTATGGGGCTTCCGCATTGCCTTGCTTTTGCAATTACTAGTGTTATCGCTCTTGCTATGGATTGGTATCAATCTTCAGTTCTCACAATTTATGAGTGATGCTGGCGTATGGATTTACTCCTATTGCCATTGGATTCTCATGGCGGCAGGAATATTGCTGGTCTTGCTTGGCTTACTGAATCGACGTTTTACTAAAACCATTTCTTTGGCAGCCTGCTTTTTGGTTTATTGCGGGTTGACTAGTAGTCTTGCTCCATTAGAAGGGAGCTTAGGGCGCTACTCGGCAGAAACGATTGCTCAGTTGCAAGGCAGGGATGTTTGGATTCCTTGTGACTATCGAGCTAAGGATGAGGAGTATCGATTGTTGCTGCCAGGTGCAAAACTGCATGGCTATTTAGCGAAAGATGCTAGTGATGTCGCAACTCTGACATCCGCCTACCCTTTAGTTGCGGCGCATACTTCTTTGGGTGCTCAGCCTGTACTCTGTGATTCTTGTCAGATTGTTGGACAAAGAATGGAGATGAGAGCCCGTCACTCTAATGAAGAAATTCAGGAAATGTTGATGGGACAGATTGGTAAACATTTATTTGTTAATGAATACCTGATCTCTACACCGGTAGCGAACCCAGATTTATCGAACTTAAAGGATGTTTGTAGATGAGTCGTGTCATTGCTCTTTGTTTTTTGTTGCTTGCTGCAGTGATTGGCTTTCTGCATATTGATAGTCGCCCAGTGTGGGCGCCATTTGCTACTCCTGCATTCCAGGTAGATGAAGTTCTAGATGAGCCAGCAGTAACAAAGACAAAAGGTCCCATCAAGATCAACATTCCCGCGCCTCAATCACATTGGCTTCCTGATACTGGCGCTGCCTCAGTCCATGCAGCTTCAATGATTGCCCTCAAGGATGGTGCAGTGAGAGCATTTTGGTTTGCCGGTAGTCGCGAAGGCGCTGCTGATGTATCAATCTACAGCTCCGTATATGACTCGAAGACTTCTAGCTGGAGTGCGCCCATTGTTGTGATGGATCGAATTAGTGCAGAGAAGGGGCTTTCACGTTATATCGCTAAGTTAGGCAATCCAGTGCCAGCCAGATTGGCTGATGGACGTCTGCAATTGTTCTTTGTTACTGTATCTATTGGTGGTTGGGCGGGTAGCTCAATTTCTGCCATAACTTCGGATGATGAAGGTTTGACATGGAGTAAGCCGCAACGCCTCATTAGCTCCCCGTTACTGAATTTAAGTACCCTCGTCAAATCCCCTAATGTAATGTTCGCTGATGGCCTACTAGGCTTGCCTGCCTATCATGAATGGATAGGGCGTTTTGGCGAGTTTCTAAGAATAGAGGCAGGTCAAGTAATCGATAAACGTCGTATGAGTTCTGGACGCGGAGCGATTCAGCCACTCGTATTTGTAAATGACGCGCAAGATGCCAGTGCTTATTTTCGACAAACACGAAGCTCTGGTTTACCAAAGCAAATCCCGGTTAGTCATACCCAAAATGCGGGTCAAACATGGCATCAGTCAGAAGATTTGGCCATCGCCAATCCCAATTCTGCAGTTGCTGGGCTTGTTCTCAAAAGCGGCGCTCGCATTTTGGTATTAAACAATATTGAAAATGGGCGTTATCGTTTGGTCTTACTGATGAGCGATGTCACATCTGGACAGTGGCAAACCATTGAGGTATTGGAGGACGATGAAGCTATACCTGAAGCTCAACGTAAAGAATTCTCATACCCTTACTTAATCACCGTAGATGGTGATGATGCGCACTTAGTTTATACCTGGGATCGTAAGAAGATCCGACATCGTTATTTTTCTGGTGCTTGGTTAAAGCATGCCTATCAGCAAGTAAGCAGTGCTGAAGCAGATACGGCTCATCAGGAGGTGCAGCAATGAATCAGTTTATACAAATCATAGCTTTGATTGAATTGTCTATTTCTTGTGCGGTAGTGGGTGTTTGGATCTTGCAAAAGTTTTCTCCAAATACTTTTCCATTCGCTATCAAAGTATTTTTAGTCCTTCTGATGGGAAACATTCTATTTTGGCCATTAGGTATGAACTTACCCTTGGTTGCCTATGTGCGTGGCTTGACTGGTGATCTGAGCATCGTGCTGACTTTATTGTTGTGGACCTCATTGCTACCAGCCAATAAGCCCGCACCGATTGTTTTCAAATTTGCCGTAGCAATCGTCGCATTATGTTTTTATCCATTTGCCTTGGGCTTGGGAATGGTCGATCCTTATGCATGGGGTTACGGATCTATTGCATTTTTAGTTGCGGTCCTATTTTTTGCCTTAGTGTGCGGCTTGGCAAGTTGGACGAAGGGCGTATGGATTATTGCTATCGCCATTCTGGCTTGGACAGCCCATTGGCATGAGTCTGCCAATCTTTGGGATTACTTACTAGATCCATTCTTGGCCATCTGGGCGATATGCGCCTGTATTGGCATGATGTATAGAAGGAAAAGGGACAAAGCCCGATCTGGATATTTATTTAGACCAGGTTAGGGCTCATCAAATGCAAGGTTGTAAAGTAATGGGAATCTCGTAGATTATTGAATTTAGATAGATCAATGCTGAGGCAGATATGAGGCAGACAAGTCAACAAAGTATTCCTGCGCTGAGTAAGAAGGTAGGTTTGCTAACGCTAGCAATGATTACTTTCGGATCCCTTCTCAATGGATGCGTTATGAATCCTGGTCCATATCAAGAAAGTGGATATTACCCTCAAGGTTATGTACAAGGCGGGGGATACGCTGGTGCAGGCTACAACCCGGGCCCGCAAACGATTTCTTCAGAGCAATTACAGTCATTGGTCTCGCCAATTGCGCTGTATCCCGATTCTTTGCTTTCATTGATGCTGCTGGCCTCAACTTATCCCCTAGAAGTTGCAGAAGCCCATAACTGGCGAGCTAGCAATGCTTCATTGAAAGGCGACGATCTGCAAAATGCACTCAAGGCCCAATCTTGGAACGACAGTGTGAAATCTTTAATGTCGTTTCCAAAAGCATTCAATATGATGGGCAATAAATTGCAGTGGACCCAGAATTTAGGCAATGCTTATAAGCTCCAAGCCGCAGATACCATGAGAGCAGTTCAAGCCCTCAGAAAAATGGCCCTTAAGGCTGGCACCCTAAAGTCTAATAAACAAATTACCGTAACTACTGATGCAGATGGCAACGTCTTGATCAGCCCAGCCAATACAAAAGTGGTTTATATCCCCACTTATAACCCCACAGTTGTTTATGGGCCATGGCCATATCCAGAGTACCCGCCATACCCTATCTATAACCCTGCATGGGGTCTCATGACTTTTGGTGTGGGCTTTATGATCGGTGACGATTTTTGGACCCAGCCCAATTGGAATGATGGCACGATTAACTCTACGAACATCAATGCATCTGGGCGCATACCTTCTCGTGCAATTATCGGACCAGCAAATGTTGCTAACCAGCAGCGCTTGCTGAACGACTGGAAAAATAAAGCCACTCCAGAGGAGAGGCAGGTGGCCAAAATGGATGGTCAGCGTGCTAATAATGCTTTTCAGAAAGATGCAACTCCTGAAGAAAGAAATCAAGCAGCGCGTTTAAATCAAGAGGCGCGCAATGATGCCCAGATGGATAGATCGAATCCCAACACCTATCGCGAGGCTGCTCAAGAAAACGCTTTGCGAGATCAAGCGCGCTTTGATGGCAATCAAGATCGCTCACGTAGCTTTGATGAGGGTGGGCGAGAGGGTGGATTTGGCGGTGGTCATATGGGTGGATTTGCCGGCGGTGGCGGTGGTGGCCATATGGGTGGCTTTGGCGGTGGGCACATGAGCGGTTTTAGGCGTTAACCTTTATTTAAAGAAGAGAATCATGAAAACATTCATAGCAACATTCGTACTTATTGCATCCATCCTTTCCTTTGCTCCAAGTGCATTTGCGCAGAAGGATCTCCCGGCGGATGATGCTAGTACTGCTGCATTTGTTGAGCTCTGCAAAAATCCGTCTGATGAGCAAGGCCGGAGTTTTTGTTTTGGCTTTGGAGAGGGCGTGTATCAAGGGTACTTGGCGAATCGTCGTCCAGACGCCAAGCCAGCCATATGCTTTGTAAATAAGAGTGAGACTCGCAACGAGGTCTTGCAAAAGTTCCTGGCATGGACCAAGACAAACCCTCAGTTTAATAAAGAGAAAGCAGCCAAAACTTTAATGCGTTTCTTTACTGATGACTACCCCTGTAAATAAGCACTCAGCATAATAAAAAAGCCAGCGAGATGCTGGCTTTTTTATTGTTAAAGCAAGCCCTTAATCAGCGTAGGCTCCAGCCTTACGAATTACAGGACCCCATTTATTAATCTCAGCTTCAAGATGTTCTTGCAAGCCTTTTGGAGTTCTCTTGGCTGGTGAAACAATTTCAATATTGGACTCCGCTAAACGAGTCTTGACTTCAGGATCATTCAAAGCAACGTTAAGCGCCTTATTGATTTTATTGACAACTGCCGGAGGTGTGCCTTTAGAGACATACATACCGTGCCAAACTTTTACTTCAAAACCTTTCAAGCCTTGCTCATCCAAGGTGGGTATGTTTGGTAAGGCTGGTAGGCGTTTTGGAGTGGTAACACCATAGGCCTTTACTAAGCCATCTTTAATATAAGGAACAGTCTGCGTGGTCTGATCGCAGAGTAGGTCAACCTGACCACCAAGCAAGTCGGTTAATGCAGGGCCAGTTCCTTTGTAGGGAACGGTTGTTAATTCCACGCCTTCACGCGACATAAATAAAAGGCCACATAACTGAGATACCGCACCAGGACCAGCGTTTGCTAGTGTCACTTTATCTTTATTGGCCTTGATGTAAGTCTCTAATTCTTTAAAGTTGTTTGGTGGGAAATTCTTGCGACCCAAAAGCACCATTGGCACATCCACGACTTGGCCGATGTATTCAAAGTCTTTCATCGGGTCAAAGTTCAATTTTTTATACAAAGCCGGCGCAGTAGCCATGCCCATGTGATGAATAAAAATCATGTAGCCATCTGGAGCGGAGCGCGCAACACGGGTAGCCGCAATGGTGCCACCAGCACCAACAGTATTTTCAACAATAACGGTTTGGCCCAATTCTTTACCCATAGGCACGGCAATCAGACGAGCAACAGCGTCTGTAGGTCCGCCAGCAGCAAATGGCACAACCAAGGTGACGGGCTTATTTGGATAAGGATCTGCAGCTAACGCATTACCTGCAATAAATCCCAGGGTGGCGATTGCATAGAAACCGGCAAATAGCGATTGACGTAATTTCATTTTAGTCTCTAGTAGTTATAAAAATTATATGAGTGCAAAACAACTCAGGGTTATTTTGCCAGTTTTGCAGCTCTTTAGACAGAGGAAACTCTTAGTGTTTACCAGCAATTGCCAGGGTTCTTTTGGCTAGTAGCACCACGGGTCGATCAATCATACGGCCATCTAGCTTTACAGCGCTACCCTTGGAGGCCATGTCTGCCTCAACCACCCGTTGGGCCCAGGCTAGTTCTTCTTCAGTTGGTGTAAATGCTTTGATGACGATAGCCACTTGTTTTGGGTGAATACAGAGTTTTCCGCCAAAACCCATACGCTTTGCGCGTTCTGCGTCGTCGGTAATGCGCTCAATGTCGTCAGTGGAGGGTGTAACCCCATCAATAGGAGGGGCAATCTGTGCAAGTCGTGATGCTAAAACGATCTGAAAACGCGCAGTTTGCAGTTCGGTCTCTTGGCGGTCGCAGGCCATGCCCAGATCCGCTTGTAAATCTAAATTACCCAAAGCAAGGCGAATGACTTGATTGGAGTTTGCAATTTCTTTTAGTTTATCCAGGCCAATTGCCGTTTCAATCATGGGAATAATTGCAGTATTGGGGAGTATGAGGGCGGCTCCATTAATTTGGTCGAGCGATTCACTCTTAGGAATTAATAGGCAGGCAACTTGAAGTTGTTGTGCAAGAATTAAATCGCCTGAATAAAACTTGCTACCGGGTGAGTTTGTACGAATGACTAGACGCTTCTTTTGCTCAGGACTAAAGCTAGGCCATGCAGTGCGAATGGCGTCACGCGCACCCTCTTTGTCTTCCTCGGCAACGGCATCTTCTAGATCCAAGACAACGCCGCTAGCACCACTATCGAGGGCTTTCATAAAACGTTCAGGACGAGTGCCTGGTACAAATAGAAAGTTAGTGCTAAAGCCTAGTGGCGTATCAAGTGGGTTCATATCAATCTAGAAAATAAGGGGGCTAATAGTGGGTTTACTTATGTGGACGGCAGTAGAAAGCCTATCTTGGCTTGTTTGCGGATATTCCACAAGAGATCAATTGCTTTGCTCATCTCCGTTGGGCTTGCACCCCCGCTAAATTCGGCTAAGCGCATTGCTTTATCGGTAATCTCTGCGCGAGATAGAGTATTACCAGGGTCGCCTTTAGGTTCGTCTACGCGCCCCTCCAAAATTTGTCCATTGTTCAGATGAACTTTGACTTTACCAATCCAACGTTGCGGATAAGCACCATCCACCTCTGGATCGAGCGTCATCGAGACGCGCTCACGGAAGGCGCAGATTGCATCATCATGAAAGTGCTGATCAAATTCCTGCAGGCCAGCAAATTGGTAATGTGCAACCAAAGCTAGCACCGTTCCCATAGAAAACTTGGATTGATGCACGGTAGCAGGGTCAGTTACCGGGCCCAACACATCAATAGCGCCTTGGTGAACCAAGGTTTCTACTTTCGCAATATCAGTAGGTGATAGTTTATTTGCCAGCATGACTTGCAGTAGAGCGTCAGCAGCGGGGTGAGTGTGACGACAGGAGGCGTAATATTTAAAGCTTGTTTCTGCTAAAGCCCAGCGAGTACCCAAACGATCAACCAATTTACTGGGGTCACTATCGCTTGACATACCTGCCGCTAATCCCTGCTTGCCTTCCAGAATATGTTCAGCGCCAGTAAAGCCAGCTTGCGCAATATAGGCGGACATTAAGCCAGTGGAGGCTGCATGGGCGGTGTGTAATTGCTTGGAGTCTGCAGCATCACGCAGAAACTCCCAAAGCCCAGCTGATTGCGTGCCTGCAGAGCCAAAGGCATGGAGCATTTGTTCTGAATTGAGTTTGAGTAGCCGACCAACTGCCGCAGCTGCAGCTAATGTGCCAGCCGTTCCGGTGGTATGAAATACTTTGTAATGAGAGCGTCCTAAAAATTCACCGACCCGAATACCTACCTCGTAGCCTGCGACTGCAGCAACCAATAAATCTTCACCAGATGCACCAATGGCTTGTGCACAAGCAAGTACAGGTGGAAATACTACCGTGGCAGGATGAAAGACTGATCCATTGTGGACGTCGTCTTGTTCTGCAACATGTGATGCTGCGGCATTAGCCATTGCCGCTAAAAACGGGCTAGAGGTTTTGCGAGAAACGAAAACTTCAGAGGGGCCAGCGTGTGTTGCATCAAACCCACCCATATTTTGTGCAAACTGAGTAATGAGCTCTACCGGGCGCGAGCCCTTACCAGCAATAGCTGAACCAAACCAATCGACTAATAGGTCTTCGGCGCGGCTCATGACGTCACTTGGAATATCTGCAGCTTGTAAATTGGCCGCAAAGCTAGCTAGCTCGCGAGAAAGGTGTTGAGTGGTCATCAGTAAACCTTCTTGTGTTTAGGCTAGAACAGCAGTGGCTTGCATAGTGAGCCAGCCCTCATGATCTTGGGCCCAAATGGAAATAGTTTTTCCACTCGGATCTTTTTCTAGATCCGGTTTGGCATTCACTTTAAAGATATTGATATCAAAAGTAGGGCGTATAGCGCGGAACTCAAAACTCTTAAGCTTACATCCTGGAATACTTTGACGCACTAGATCAACTAGTAGAGTCGCAATCAAAGGGCCGTGAACAATGAGACCTGGATAGCCTTCAACTTCAGTGACATATTTGCGATCATAGTGAATACGATGGCCATTAAAAGTTAATGCTGAATAACGAAAGAGAAGCACGTCATCAGGTGTAATTGTTTTACTCCACTTAGCATCGGTAGGCGCAGCAGTAGGGGCAACAGGTTTATCGTCTGGCCCTGGAGCATCACGATACACAATGTCATGCTCTTCAATAATCGCCAGACCGTTCTGGTTAGAGATTTTGTGATTGACCAATACGAAAATTAAATCACCGGTGCGACCTGCTTTATGGGTTACTGACTCAATTGTGGAAACGCGTTCAATTTCGTCACCAACGCTAAGTGGTTTTAACCATTCAATGCGACTACCTGCCCACATGCGACGAGGTAATGGAACCGGCGGAAGAAAGCCACCACGTTTTGGATGACCATCAGGTCCGATTTCGGATTCGCGGGCGTGGGGCAGAAAATACAGCCAGTGCCACAGCTCAGGCAAGAAAGTACCCTTACCTGGGGCGGCATCATCGCGATCCAAGGTTGCGGATAATGCGCGCACGGGGGCTGCTGTGACGGTATCTTGCAGAGACTCGGTTTTACCAAGCCATTCTTGCAGGTGAGTGATAGTTTGAGGTTCGATTCGCATAAGTTCCATTATGCCAATCTTGTGAAAAAACTCACCCTATCAAAATAGAGATGTAATAGAAGAGCAATCCAGCCAAGGCTGACCCGCCCAATACCGAAAGAACACCCTTTTGATACTTAAATAAAGCTAAACCAGCTAGAGCGCAGATCAAAATCGAGATCCAAGAGATCGAGCCGCCAAAGCCTCTTGGTAAAAAGACGTGATAAGCAAAGAAGAGGCCTAGATTAGCAATGACACCAACGACTGCTGCTGTGATTGCTGTTAGCGGTGCCGTAAAGCCTAGCTTGCCATGCGTTGATTCAATTAACGGACCGCCTACTAAGATAAAAAAGAAGGATGGTAAAAAAGTAAACCAAGTAGCAACACAAGCACCCAACACCCCAAACCAAAATGGATTGGTATTGCCAATGAGGTGTTGGATATGTCCAGCAAGGTAGCCAACAAAAGCGACCACCATGATCAGTGGGCCTGGCGTTGCTTCACCCAGTGCCAAACCATCAATCATTTGATTGGCGCTGAGCCAATGAAAGTGCTCGACTGCTCCTTGATATACATATGGAAGTACAGCATAAGCGCCACCAAAAGTCATCAAGGCGGCTTTGGTAAAGAACCACGCGATATTTGGGTACAAGGTCTTCCAGTCAAAGATGGCTATCAATGCGCCAATAGGAAGTAGCCAGCAAGTAAATGCTACAAGGCTATGACGCACCGCTTTTGAATAAGTAAATTTGGCGTGCTCGGGAGTAGGGGTGTCGTCATCAATGATGGCGCTACCAAATTGCTTTGCTTCTTTTGTGCTGTGCCCACCAGCTTGTTGGAAATATTCTGGATAGCGTTTACCACCCCAGTATCCGATTGCTGCTGCAATTAGCACGATGATGGGAAAAGCAAGATTCAGAATAAAGATGGCTAGAAAAGATCCAAGAGCGATCCATTGGAGTGCTTGGTTATGAATTGTGCGTTTACCAATTCGCACGGCAGCGTGCAACACGATTGCAGTCACTGCAGGTTTGATGCCAAAAAAGATAGCTGCAATCCAGGGAACTTGTCCGAAGGTGAGATATACCCATGACAACCCAATCAAAATGAACAAGGAAGGCAGCACAAAGAGCGTACCCGCTAGGATACCGCCCCAACTGCGGTGCATGAGCCAGCCAATATAGGTTACTAGCTGTTGGGCCTCTGGCCCTGGTAATAGCATGCAGTAGTTCAGCGCATGTAAAAAGCGCCGCTCAGAAATCCAGCGACGCTTTTCAACTAACTCTTGGTGTAGAACGGCAATCTGTCCTGCGGGCCCACCAAAACTGATGAAGCCTAGCTTAGCCCAAAACTTCAGGGCCTCGCGCAGTGGAATGCTCAAACTTCATCCATTCCGCCAACTACTTGACTAAAGCCGTTGTCAACGTAAATGATTTCAGCGGTGATGCCATTGGCTAAGTCAGATAATAAGAATGCAGCAGTATTGCCTACATCATCAATCGTCACATTACGGCGCAGTGGAGCAGTTTCCTCAACCGCTTGCAAAATCTTGCCAAAGCCTTTGATGCCAGAAGCCGCTAAAGTTTTAATTGGGCCAGCAGAGATGCCGTTAGCGCGAATGCCTTTAGGACCAACTGAGCCTGCGAGGTAGCGAACGGATGCTTCAAGCGATGCTTTTGCTAAACCCATAGTGTTGTAGTTAGGAACATTCTTCATGGATCCTAAATAAGTCAATGTGAGCAATGAAGATTTGTCACGCAACATCGGGAGCGCTTCTTTTGCCATTGCTGGGAAGCTGTAAGCAGAAATATCGTGAGCAATCTTGAAGCCTTCACGAGAAAGACCTTCTAAGAAATCGCCAGCAATTGCTTCGCGTGGCGCAAAGCCAATGGCATGTACAAAACCATCAAACTGGGGCCAGGATTTAGCTAAATCCTTAAAAAGGGCGCTGATTTGTTCGTCGCTGCCCACATCGCAGTCAAAAATGAGTTCGGTATTGAATTCTTTTGCAAAATCAACGATACGGTCCTTAAAGCGCTCACCTACATAGGTAAAGGCTAGTTCGGCACCTTCGCGGTGGCAAGCCTTGGCTATGCCATAGGCAATAGAACGGTTAGAGAGGAGGCCGGTAATGAGGATTTTTTTGCCGGTGAGAAAGCCCATGTTGTGTCCTTTACTTCAAATATGATTAGCTATCTACAATTGTTGCATATATGCCCACCTTAAAGCCCATTCGACAAATTGCCTATTTATTGCTGCTAGCCCTGCTAGCGGGGCTAGGGGCCAATATAGCTCTGGCAGGACAAGGGATTGCACAATACGGCAAGCCTAAATATCCCGATGGATTTGCCCATTTTGATTACGTTAATCCCAATGCTCCCCGGGGTGGAACCCTGGTCTTGCCAAACCCAGGGCAAAGAACGAGCTTTGATAAATTCAATCCATTTACCCTAAGGGGTATCACCGCTCCTGGTATTGAATTGATGTTTGAGTCATTGGCCGAAGGGAGTGCTGATGAGGTCTCTAGTATTTACGGTTTATTAGCAGACGATATTCAGGTAGCCAAAGATCACAAATCGGTCACCTTCCATCTTCGATCTGAGGCAAAATTTTCAGATGGCAGCCCAGTCTTGGCTGCTGACGTTAAACATAGTTTTGATACCTTGATGAGCGGTAAAGCGCACCCGCGCTATAAAACTACATTTGCCGATATTAAAGAGGCAGTTGTTTTGTCTGATCGGTCTATTCGCTTCGACTTTAAGAATGACAATGCTGAACTGCCCATCCTGGCAGGAACATTCCCAGTGTTCTCACGGAACTGGGGTAAGCAAGCAGATGGAACGGTGATTCCATTTGAGAAGCTTGCCTTTGAAACGCCAATCGGTAGTGGGCCTTATTTGATTGAATCTTTCAAAGCAGGTAAATCGATTGTTTTTAAAAAGAACCCAAACTATTGGGCTGATCAACTCGGTAAACCCTTAAATGTCCGCGTTGGCTTTTATAACTTTGATCGAGTCCTTTATAAGCTTTACAGCGATGATGCTGTTAGGCTGGAAGCCTTTAAGGCAGGGGAGTTTGATGCTCTGGTTGAGTATCGCGCCAAGATCTGGGCTAAAGGGTATGTGGGTTCCAAGTTTGATCAAGGCATTCTTTTAAAGAAAGCATTCCTAAATCACAATGGCGCTGGCATGCAAGGTTTTGCCATGAATGTACGACGTCCTATTTTTAAAGATGCGCGTGTGCGCGAAGCCTTAGGTTATGCGCTTGACTTTGAATGGCTCAATCGCCAAATATTTTTTGATCAGTACAGCCGTATCAATAGTTATTTCACTAACAGTGATTTGAGTGCCAACTTTGATGGCCCTCGCAAACCTACAGAGTCAGAGTTAAAGCTACTCAAGCCCTTAAAAGCAAAATACCCACAGTGGGTTCCGGATGCCGTCTTTGGCCCAATGCCTGCGGCGCCATCAACTAAGCCGCCTGGCAGCCTACGCCAGAATTTAAAGAAAGCCCGTGAGCTCCTTCTTCATGCGGGCTGGCAATATCGTGACGGTGCATTGCGCAATGAAAAGGGTGAGCCATTTCGTTTTGAGATTGTGGAAGACGGCGGATTCTTCTTAAGAGTGATTTCTGCTTATGTACGCAACTTAGAAAAGCTGGGAGTGCAAGTAGATATTCGGACCAGCGATTTTGCTTTGCATCAAAAGCGTATGAATGAATACGACTTTGATATGACCACCGTCAGATTTCAGGACTCTCAAAATCCAGGCAATGAACTCTGGGATCGCTTTGGCAGTCAGGCCGCTAAAGAAAAAGGCTCTGATAATGTGATTGGTGTGCAATCGCCTGTGGTTGATGCTCTGATTGATGAAATTACCAAAGCTCAAAATCGGGAGCAGTTAAGAACTGCAACGAGAGCCCTAGATAGAGTTCTGTGGAATAGTTATTACGTTGTGCCGCAGTGGTACAACCCAACCCATCGCGTTGCCTTCCGCCACGAGATGCGTTATCCAGAACCTCCTTTGTATTACTCAGCCGAGGCATGGATCATGCAAAACTGGTGGAAAGAAGAGGCTAAATAATGCAAGGTCAAATGCGCGCCTATATTTTTAAACGTTTGCTCTTGATGATTCCTACCATCTTGGGTGTATTAACGCTTACCTTCGCGGTAGTGCAATTTGTTCCAGGCGGTCCAGTAGAGCAAATGGTATTGGAGTTAAAAGGGAAGGGCGGCGCTGCAACAGGCGGTTCCGAGTCCTCCGGGTCCGGATCAACCTATCGCGGCCGTCAAGGTGTCGATGCACAGCGTTTAGAGGAAGTAAAGGCTTTATACGGTTTCGATAAGCCACCTCTTGAACGCTATTTCATGATGTTGGGCCGCTTTGCCAGATTTGACTTAGGTGAAAGCTATTACCAGCACGAAAGCGTTTGGACATTAGTGGTTTCTAAGTTGCCAGTCTCGATCAGCATTGGACTATGGACCTTCTTCATTACGTATTTAGTTTCCATACCCTTAGGTATAGCCAAAGCGGTACGTGATGGTTCGCGTTTTGATGCCGTCACCAGCAGCATGATCTTGGTGGGTTATGCGATTCCTGGTTTTGTACTGGGCGTTTTATTGTTGGTGCTGTTTGGCGGAGGCAGTTTCTTACAGCTATTCCCGCTACGAGGCCTTACTTCGGATAATTGGAGTGATCTGAGTTTGCTTGGCAAGATCACTGATTACTTGTGGCATTTAGTGCTGCCGATTACCGCCTCTGTTTTAGGTAGCTTTGCCGTAGTCACGATGTTGACTAAAAACTCCTTTTTGGAAGAAATTCGTAAGCAGTATGTTTTGACTGCGCGCGCAAAGGGTCTTACCGAAAAGCAGGTGCTATGGAAGCATGTATTCCGTAACGCACTCTTGCCCTTAGTGACGGGTTTCCCGGCCGCATTTATCGGCGCATTCTTTACTGGCTCACTATTAATTGAAACGCTGTTCTCATTAGACGGACTTGGCTTGCTTTCATATGAATCAGTGATGCGACGTGACTACCCAGTAGTCTTTGGCACTCTGTATTTATTCACCCTGATTGGCTTATTCACCAAGTTAATCTCTGATCTTTGCTATGTTTATGTGGACCCACGTATTCAGTTTGGTGCAGGAGGCGGCTCATGAGTCGTTGGCAGCGCTTCAAGAATAGTCGCATGGGGTATGCAAGCTTATGGATCTTCATGGTCCTATTTGGCTTATCAATGTGTGCCGAATTGATTGCGAATGACAAGCCTTTAGTGGTTCGCTATGAAGGTCATTTCTATTTTCCGATTGTGAAGAGTCAGCCAGAAACTGTCTTTGGTGGTGACTTTGCGACTCCAACTGATTTCTTAGATCCCGATATTCGTCAGAACATTACCAGTAATGGAAACTGGGCAATCTACCCGCCGATTCACTATAGCTATGAGACGCTCAATTATTTTTCACAAGCGCCTAATCCAGCACCACCTTCATGGGAGAACTGGTTAGGGACCGATGATCGTGGGCGCGATGTTTTGGCGCGCCTGATCTATGGTTTCCGCTTATCCATTCTTTTTGGTCTTGCACTAACAATCGTTGGTGTGAGTGTGGGCATCATCACCGGATCCTTAATGGGTTTCTTTGGGGGTAAGTTTGATTTAGTCTCGCAGCGCCTCATAGAAATCTGGTCAGCTATGCCAGAGTTGTACTTGCTCATCATTTTTGCCTCGATCTTTAATCCTAGCGTTTCTCTGCTGATTATTTTGTTAGCCGCTTTTGGTTGGATGGGCCTATCGGATTACGTCCGGGCTGAGTTTTTTCGTAATCGAGCTCTGGAATATGTGCGTGCAGCAAGAGCATTGGGTTTAACCAATTTACAAATCATGTGGCGTCACATCCTGCCTAATAGCTTGACCCCAGTGATTACCTTTTTGCCATTTCGCATGAGTGCCGCCATTTTGTCCTTAACCAGTTTGGACTTTCTAGGCTTAGGTGTACCCCCGGGCACTCCAAGCTTGGGCGAACTACTCTCTCAAGGCAAAAGTAATCTTGATGCCTGGTGGATCTCTCTATCAACCTTTGTTGTCTTGGTCGCCACTCTGTTGCTATTAACGTTTATGGGTGAAGCATTGCGTAATGCTTTTGATTCTCGTAAGGCTGGCGTAATGAGTGGAGGTCGCTCATGAGTTTGCTTCGTTATGAGGATTTGTGCATTTCATTTGGAACGGGTCGCCGTGAAAAGTTTGCGGTCAATCATCTTGATTTAGAAATCGGCATTGGTGAGCGTGTGGCATTGGTTGGGGAATCCGGCTCAGGTAAGACGCTGACTGCATTGGCGCCATTACGTTTAGAGCCCGAGGGCGCCAAAGTCTCTGGAAAGATTCTGTGGAATAAAAAAGATGGGAAGGGCACGGTAGATTTGCTCTCGATGTCTATCCAAGATATTCGGGAGATTCGTGGTCGCGAAATTGCGATGGTGTTTCAGGAGCCGATGACGGCCTTGAACCCGCTCTTTACTGTGGGCAATCAAATCATCGAGGCAGTACAAATCTATCAACCTTTGATATCTAAAGCGGATTCGATTGATGCCGCGATTGATTTGCTTCGTAAGACGGGAATACCTGAGCCTGAGCGCCGCTTTCATTCTTATCCACATCAACTCTCAGGCGGCCAAAGACAGCGTGCCATGATTGCGATGGCTTTGGCGTGTAAGCCACGACTACTGATTGCAGATGAGCCTACGACAGCCTTAGATGTGAGTTTGCGTTTGCAAATCTTGGATTTACTCAAAGAGCTCCAAGAGGAATCCAAAGATCATGGTGGTATGGGCATTTTGTTGATTACCCATGATCTCAATTTGGTGAAGCATTTTGCACAACGTGTCGCTGTGCTCAATCAAGGTAACTTGATGGAGACTGGGCCAACCAAACAAGTATTTGAACACCCAGAGGATCCTTATACGCGCGCCTTGGTCAATAGTGAGCCGGTACGCGACCTTGCACCTCTGATGCCATTAGCTCCAGTGTTGTTGAAAACAGAGGACCTCTCGGTTGCTTACCCGAGCGCAGAGTCGGTCTCTTGGTTTAAAAAAGCGCCATCACATAAAGTATTGAAAAAAGTCAGCTTTGCATTAAAGCAAGGTCAGACTATCGGTGTCATTGGCGAATCAGGCTCTGGCAAAACCACACTGGGTATGGCTGTGCTCGGTTTGCTGGGTGATTCAATGGCAGAAGTGACTGGCAATGTTGATGTACTTGGCAGCGATTGGCAAACACTCAAGCCTATTGAGCGACGTGCGATGCGTTCTAGCTTGCAGGTGATCTTTCAGGATCCCTTTGGCTCGCTTTCACCGCGCATGAACGTATTGCAGATTATTTCTGAGGGCTTGGATGTGCATTTTCCGAAACTGTCTACTGCAGAACGTGAGACACGTGTAGTGGATATGCTCAAAGAAGTGGGTTTAGATCGTTCTGCGCTTCTGCGCTACCCCCATGAATTTTCTGGAGGGCAGCGCCAAAGAATTGCGATTGCGCGCGCCTTAATTTTGCGCCCACAAATTTTGGTATTAGATGAGCCCACCTCGGCATTGGATGTCTCGATTCAAAAACAGGTACTTGCCTTATTGACCGAGCTGCAAAAAAAGTACAACTTAGCCTACCTCATGATTAGTCATGATCTGGCAGTGATTAGAGCAATGTCTCACGAGGTGATGGTTCTCAAAGGGGGCAAGGTGGTGGAATTTGGTGATACCGAAACCCTGATTAAGCATCCTCGTCAGACCTATACGAAAGAGCTATTTGCGGCTGCAGAGCTGACTTAGATAGTGGATCAACCCCCCTTGAATGGGCTAATTTGGTGCATTTGCCCTGATATAAAGCAATTTTATCTTTATAAACAAAGACTTAAGCATAGAGTGAAGACTTGGTTAATTGAGGGTTCTTTGTTAAACTGATCCGATGTCATTGAAAAAAGCACTTCTTTTGAAACTGCTGGGCCTAGGTTTAGGCGCCATCATCTCTGTATCTGCCTATGCGGTTGATACGGCGGTAGAGGCATCCTCCGATACGGCAGTTCCTAAGGAAAGTATGTTCCAAGCAGGGCGCTCTTATATCGCCCGAGTATCAGACCGCTTGGCCGATACCGTGACTGGCAAATCAGAGGAATTAATTAACCGCGCTATGGAAGTTATTGGCGTGCGCTATCGCTGGGATACAGAATTACCGCAGTCTGGATTAGATGGCAGTAGCTTTGTTGGCTATGTCTTTAAAGATAAGCTGGGATTCTTATTGCCACGCAAGTCAACGCAAATGAGTCGTGTTGGTAAGCCGATTACCCGTGAAGAATTGCAGCCAGGAGATCTTGTATTTTTTAATACGATGCGACTCACTTTTTCTCACGTCGGAATTTATGTGGGCGATAACAAATTCATTCACTCACCTTCTAAAGGTACCAATGTCCGTGTGGATGATCTCGGCAGTCTCTATTGGGATAAACGTTTTGACGGAGCACGTCGTTTAGATGGCAGTGATAATCTGGATGACTCTGAGCGTCAAGAGCTTCTCAACGAAGTCAAAAATCTCAAGCGCAAATCACGCAGTCTTTAATCAAGTGCTCTGCAGCTTAATGGTTGCTAGCCTTTCAGCTTCTCTTTAATCAAACCCATTTGCTCTTGCGCCGCAGCTTCACCGGCGAGTATGGCGGCATTTCTGGATTTGAAATCACCGCTACCCATTTGTTTTAACTGCGGCTGAATCACGATATCAGCGCTTTTGAGTTCGTACTGATTGATGCTTCTCTGCATGATAGAGATGGTTTGTTGCAAGACGCCTAAGGTTCCGCTGGCGTCTTGATGAACCGGTTCGGAAGAAATATTTACTGCAATGACTAAGGTTGCCCCCATCTGTCTTGCATAACTGACTGGTACTGGCGCCACCAAACCACCATCGACATATTCTTTGCCACTGATCACTGCCGGCTGAAATACTCCGGGTACGCTGCAAGATGCGCGAACGGCTAAACCGGTATTGCCTGTTCTAAATAGAACCCCTTGGCCAGATTGCAATTCAGTAGCAACAATTCCTAAGGGGATGCGCATTTGTTCAATCGATTTATTTTGCACTTCTCGATTCACCATATTTTGCAGGGCATCTCCCTTGATGAGTCCGCCAAATCGGCCGGCAAATGGGAGGCCCCAGTCGGCAATCGTGGCCTCATCTAGATTGAGGGCTAAGCGATTGAGATCATTCCCAGTAGCGCCTGATGCGAGTAGGGTGGCAATCACGCTGCCAGCGCTACTACCAACAACAATATCGGGTCTGATGCCTTGGGCTTCTAATGCCTTGATGACACCCACGTGAGCAAAACCTCGAGCTGCTCCAGCGCCTAGAACTAAGCCAACTACAGGCTTTTTAGCCCCAACAAGGCTACAAGAGCTCAAACCTGCACCCCCAAGGAGGGCGCCCATGCCAATTCCGAGGCTGAGGAGTCGACGGCGCTCCAAGGAATGGATGGCCTCAGGCAGGGATAAAGGGGGTTTGGTGGAATTCTTGTGCATGTGGCTATTGTATTGAGCCTACCTTATAATGGGCGCAAGGTGAACGAAAAGTACTTCGTTTCAGCGCGGGCATATCCCAAGAAGAATTGATGAGATGGATTGCCCGTAGTAGCTTGAGAACACCAAAACCCATTACTAAATACCTTTTAAAGCCTAGTCAGGATCACTCCTGGTAGCCCGAATTTTATGGACGATCACAATAAGCGCGTTATTGAAACAGCCCTCCTGTGCGCACAGGAACCACTCACCGTTGCTGATTTGTCTCGCTTATTTATAGAAGACATCACTACGGCAGATATCGATGAAGCATTAGTCGAGCTGCAACGCGCTTGGGATGACAAGGGTATGGAATTAGTGCATATCGCAACTGGCTGGCGTTTTCAAAGCCGTCTTTCGATGCGTGAGTACCTTGATCGCCTGACTCCAGAAAAGCCGCCGAAGTATTCACGTGCTGTTATGGAAACTTTAGCCATCATCGCTTACCGCCAACCTGTAACCCGTGGTGAGATCGAAGAAATTCGTGGTGTTGCTGTGAGTAGTAACGTAATGAAGCAATTAGAAGATCGTGGTTGGGTTGAGGTAATTGGTCATAAAGAAACCATTGGTCGCCCAGGCTTATATGCCACCACGAAACAATTTTTAGATGATCTCAGTCTGACCAATTTGCAAAGCTTGCCGATTTTGGAAGATGCGGCGCCAATGGCTGCTGCAGCGCAATTAGGTCAAGCGGTGATGGAGTTTGATCCATCTGCCACTGTTGAGACAGTAGTGATTGATGCAGATGCTCAAGAGGTGAGCGAGATTGACGAAGACACAACCGAAGCAACTTTAGAAGAAACCAGTATTGAGGTTTCTGAAGAAGAGGCTAAAGAAGTTACCCCTGAGTCTGAAGACAACCCAGACGAAACAAAATAATAATTAATGACAAGCTCTAACGAAAACGATTCATCCCCGGTAGTAAATCCATCGGCAACCCCTTCTAATGCAGATGCTGCACCATCGAACTCCGATGGCCAAAAGTCTGAAGGTGGAGAGCGTGGTGAACGTCGCCCGCGCCGCCAAGGTGCCGGAGGCAGTAAACACCCGTTTAATAAGAAGCGCCCATTCAATAAAGATCGACCACGCCGTGAAGGTGGTGATGCCAATGGTCCGCGCGAAGGTGGTAACAATCAAGGCAATAACCAATCTTCTAAATTAGCCCCCAATCCAGCTGAGAGTGAGGCTTTGTTTGCTTCAGTTGTCTCTGGTGAGTTTGACGCGGCTTTAGATGCTCCAGAAGTTGAGGAATTAAAAAATCCCGATGGCGTGAATGAGAACGAGGTATCTCATCAAACTGGTGCAGAGCGTCGCGCGCAACGTGCACAACGCTCACGCGAAGATGAAGATTCAGATGTGCCAACCGATGAGGAAATGAGTAGTCTGCAGTTTGCGAACGTTGATGACCTCCCGCTCAGTTTGCGTGATGAAGTTTGGTCTGACCTCGATGGTTTAGATGATGATGCTGATGATGAAGATACCGTTAAGTTGCACAAGGTATTGGCTGATGTTGGTATGGGATCCCGTCGCGATATGGAAGACTTGATTATTCAAGGGCGAGTATCAGTTAATGGATTGCCAGCCCACATTGGTCAACGTATTGGACCAACAGATCAAGTACGCATCAATGGCAAGCCAGTACATCGCAAGATTCAGACTAAGCCGCCACGCGTGATCATGTATCACAAGCCAGCTGGGGAGATCGTGAGTCAGTCTGATCCTGAAGGTCGTCCAACTGTATTTGATCGTTTACCTAAACCGCGTCAAGGGCGTTGGATTGCGGTAGGTCGCTTGGACTTTAATACCGAAGGTCTTTTGTTATTCACCACTTCTGGTGAATTAGCCAATCGTTTGATGCATCCACGTTACGGTGTCGAGCGTGAATACGCCGTGCGTATCTTAGGTGACTTGAGTCAAGAAAATACTTCGCTCTTAAAGAGTGGCATTACGCTCGATGATGGTCAAGCTAAATTCTTGCGCCTAGCGATGGGCGGCGGCGAAGGCGCTAACCGTTGGTATCACGTTGCATTAAGTGAAGGTCGTAATCGCGAAGTGCGTCGTATGTTTGAAGCTGTTGGTCATACGGTATCTCGCTTAATCCGAACTCGTTATGGCATTTTCTTATTACCTCCACGCTTACGTCGTGGCAAATGGGAAGAGATTGAGGCCGGCGGCATCTATAACTTGATGAAGTCTGCTGGCTTAAAAATGCCACAGCCTCAAGATAAGGGTCGCAACCCTAACGCTAATTCGAATAACCGTGATCGTCGTCCAGTTGGAGAAGATTTCCAGCCGGATCCAATGCAAACCTCCGTTTCTTACTGGGGATCCCGTGATGCTTTAACCCTTGCTAGCGGCCATAATGGCTTAACGCATCAGGGTAGAGGTGGAAAACCTGGTGGCGGCAGTAGTTCTGGCGAAGGGCGCGGACCTTTCCGTGGTCGCACTCAAGGTGGCAGACCTGGGCAGGGTGGTCAAGGCGGTCGAGGCGGGCAAAGCGGACAGGGTGGTCAAGGTGGTCAGGGCCAAAACCGCAGTAAAGGTGGCAAAGTTCACCACGGGCAGTCTGCTTTTGTGACGGGTAACCCCCAGAGTCCTGGAAATGGGCCTAAACGTAGCGCACCAAAAGGGCGCAAACCCTTCAATAAAGGACCTAGAAAACCCCGTAATCCGGGCGAAAGCTTCTGATTTGTATCAGTTTTCTGCCAAATAGGCTATAATTTCGGTCTTACAGCAGGATTCTGCTGTTTTTAGTAGTTACCGACTGATGTTGCGATCAACGTAAGTCGGCCTGTTCTGAATTTCGAGAATATGGGCTTTGAAGCCCATTTTTTTTTGCCATTTTGGTATGAAGGGGTGTCGTGAAGGATCAGCAGGTTATCTCTGCAGAGCTGGAAAACTTGGGTTACACGCTAGTGGAGATAGAGCGTGAAGCCGGAGGATTGCTGCGCGTCACGATTGAAAACCCAGATTACGAACGCTTGATTTCTGTTTTGGATTGCGAGAAGGTAAGCCATCAGTTGAGCTACACCTTGCCAGTTGAAAACATTCCTTATGAGCGTTTAGAGATTTCATCTCCAGGATTGGATCGTCCAGTGAAAAGTGCCGCTGATTATGAGCGCTTTGCTGGAATGCAAGTAGATTTGAAGTTGCGCGTGGCAGTTGGCGGTCGCAAGAATTTTCGTGGTGAGTTGCAAGGTTTGCTGAGTGGTGAGTTGAATTCACCGGATGCAAAGTTTGGTTTGGTATTTGAGGGTGCTGATGGTCAGCCCTCTCAATTGGAGTTCTCTTTAGCCGAGGTCGATAAGACTCGGTTGGTCCCTGTTATTGATTTCAAAGGAAGAAAGTCATGAGCCGAGAAGTTCTCATGTTGGCAGACGCGTTAGCGCGTGAAAAGAACGTTGATCAAGCTATCGTATTCGAAGCGTTGGAGATGGCTTTAGCCTCTGCGACTAAGAAGCGCTACGCTACAGAAGATGTGGATATCCGCGTTGCGATTGATCGTGAAACTGGTGAATACGAAACCTTCCGTCGCTGGTTGGTTGTGCCCAATGAAGCTGGTTTGCAAGAGCCGGACAAAGAGATTCTGCAATTTGAAGCCCAAGAGCAACTCGCTGACATGGAAGTTGGCGACTACATCGAAGAGCAAATCGAATCTTTAGCGTTTGGTCGTATCGGTGCACAAGCTGCTAAGCAAGTGATCTTGCAACGCATTCGTGACGCTGAACGTGAACAGATTTTGAACGACTACCTTGAGCGTGGCGAAAAAGTCATGACCGGTACCGTCAAACGTGCAGACAAGAATGGCCTGATTATTGAATCTGGTCGTGTTGAAGCATTGCTCCGCCGCGATCAAATGATTCCGAAAGAGAACTTACGTTCTGGCGACCGTGTTCGCGCATATATCCTTAAAGTGGATCGTGAAGCACGTGGTCCACAAATCGAACTCTCCCGTACTTGCCCAGATTTCTTGATCAAGTTGTTTGAGAACGAAGTTCCTGAGATGGAGCAGGGTTTATTGGAGATCAAAGGCGCTGCCCGTGATCCTGGTATCCGCGCAAAAATTGCGGTGATTACTTATGACAAGCGCATCGATCCAATTGGCACTTGCGTTGGCGTACGTGGTACCCGTGTGACTGCGGTTCGTAACGAAGTTGCTGGCGAAGCAGTGGATATCGTATTGTGGTCAGAAGATCCAGCCCAATTTGTAATTGGTGCTTTGGCTCCAGCGCAAGTTTCATCAATCGTGGTTGATGAAGAGCGTCATGCAATGGATGTAGTGGTTGACGAAGAGAATTTAGCAATCGCCATTGGCCGCAGTGGACAGAACGTTCGTTTGGCGAGTGATTTGACTGGTTGGCAGATCAACATCATGACTCCTGAAGAGTCTGCTGAGAAAACAGAAAAAGAAGCTTCTTCTGTACGTCAATTGTTTATGGACAAGTTGGACGTAGACCAGGAAGTGGCTGATATTTTGATTGAAGAAGGTTTCAACACATTAGAAGAGGTGGCCTACGTACCATTGTCTGAAATGTTAGAGATTGATTCATTCGATGAAGATACTGTGAATGAGTTGCGTACACGCGCTCGTGATTCTTTGTTAACCATGGAGTTGGCAAAAGAAGAGCGTATTGGCGAAGTGTCACAAGACTTACGTTCCTTAGAGGGAATGACTACAGAACTGATTGCTAAGCTTGCTGACAATCAGGTACATACCCGTGACGACCTTGCTGAACTAGCTGTTGATGAGCTGGTTGAGGCGACACAAATTGACGAAGAAACTGCGAAAACGCTCATCATGAAAGCGCGCGAACATTGGTTTACTTCATGAGAGGAAGTAGTGCATGGCAACAACAGTAAAAGTACTCGCTAAAGAATTAAAACGTACCGCGCCAGACCTCTTGGAGCAGTTGAAGGCGGCCGGTATCGAAAAAGGTTCTGAGGACGATAGCATTACCGAAAAGGACAAAACTGTCCTGCTTGAGCATTTGCAAAAAGAGCATGGCAGCGCAGATACTGGCGCGCGCAAAAAGATTACTCTAATCAAGCGCGAGAGCTCAGAAATTCGTCAAGCGGATTCTGCTGGACGCACTCGTACTGTGCAGGTTGAAGTTCGCAAAAAGCGTGTGCTCGTTAAGGCCGGTGATAAGGCGCCTGAAGAGACTCCAGTTCCAGCGGCTAAAGAAGTTGCTCCAGTAGCACCGGCAAAGCCGGTTATTTCTGAAGAAGAATTAGAGAAGCGCGCAGCTGAAGCAACACGCCAGGCTGAGTTATTGGCTCGTCAAGAAGCAGAAATGAAGGCCGCTGAAGAAGCGCGTCAAAAAGAAGTTGCAGCTCCAGTAATTGCTAAAGAAGAGGCGCCTGTAGATGCAGCGCCGGCTGCTGCTGCAGCAGTAGCAGAGAAAAAGGCGGCAGCAGATAAAGCAGCTAAAGATTTAGCTGCTAGCAAAGAAAAAGAATTAGCGGATATTCGTGTCCGTCGTGCTGCCGCTGAAGCTGAGGCTTTGGCGATTCGCGACATGATGAGCGCTCCTGCACGTGTTCTCAAAGCACCAAGTGAAATTGCTGCTGAAGAAGCGAAAAAAGGTACTTTGCACAAACCTGCAAAAGTTGAAGGTGCTGACGATAAAAAGAAGGCCGCTGCTAAAGTTGGCGGCAAGACTATTAAATCTTCTGAGACATCATCCACTTGGCAAGAAGAAGGCGCTAAGAAGCCTGGCGGCCTAAAGACTCGTGGCGATTCTTCTGGTGGTGTTGGTGGATGGCGTTCAGGCGGTGGACGCAAGAAACAGCGTCAAATCGCTGAAGCGAACGTTGATACGAATTTCCAAGTTCCAACAGAGCCAGTGGTACGTGACGTTCATGTTCCAGAAACGATTACTGTTGCTGAGTTAGCCCATGCAATGGCGGTGAAGAGTGCTGAAGTGATTAAGTTGTTGATGGGTATGGGCCAGATGGTCACCATCAATCAAGTACTTGATCAAGATACCGCAATGATTCTTGTAGAAGAAATGGGCCATACAGCTCATGCTGCAAAACTGGATGATCCAGATTTAGATCTTGGTACTGATGGTCATGATGCAGAGTTATTGCCACGTCCTCCAGTCGTTACAGTGATGGGCCACGTTGACCATGGTAAAACTTCTTTGCTTGATAAGATTCGTGCAGCTAAAGTAGCTACCGGTGAAGCTGGTGGCATTACTCAGCATATTGGTGCATACCATGTGGAAACTCCACGCGGCATGATTACCTTCTTAGATACTCCGGGTCACGAAGCCTTTACGGCAATGCGTGCTCGCGGTGCTAAGGCAACGGACATTGTGATCTTGGTTGTTGCGGCAGATGACGGCGTGATGCCGCAAACAAAAGAAGCGATTCACCATGCACTTGCAGGTGGCGTTCCAATTGTGGTGGCAATTAACAAGATTGATAAGCCAGAAGCCAATTCTGAGCGCGTCAAAACTGAGTTGGTGGCAGAGCAAGTGGTTCCCGAAGAATACGGTGGCGATGTGCCATTTATTCCGGTATCCGCAAAAACTGGTGAGGGCATTGATGCCTTGCTAGAGAATGTGCTCTTACAAGCTGAAATCTTGGAATTGAAAGCGCCTAAAGACGCGCCAGCTCAAGGCTTAGTCATTGAAGCTCGTTTGGATAAAGGTAAGGGCCCAGTTGCGACCGTATTGGTTCAATCAGGCACGCTCAAACGTGGGGATATGTTGTTGGCGGGTTCAACCTACGGACGCGTACGCGCTATGTTGGATGAAAACGGCAAGCCATGTAACGAAGCAGGCCCATCTATTCCGGTAGAAATTCAAGGTTTAGCCGATGTTCCTGCAGCTGGTGAGTCAGTGCAGGTTGTTCCTGATGAGCGTAAAGCTCGTGAAATCGCATTGTTCCGTCAAGGCAAGTTCCGTGATGTGAAGTTAGCGAAACAGCAGGCATTCAAGCTTGAAACCATGATGGAAAACATGGAAGAGGGTGCGGTTGAAGCGAAGTTGTTGCCGCTGATTATTAAGGCTGACGTACAAGGTTCTCAAGAAGCTTTGGCACAGTCATTAATGAAGCTATCTACACCAGAGGTTAAAGTTCAAATTGTTCACGCAGGCGTTGGTGGTATTACTGAAACTGACGTTAATTTGGCTGTTGCTTCTAAAGCAGTTATTTTTGGATTTAACTCCCGCGCAGATGCAGCAGCTCGTAAGCTAGCCGAGAACAATGGTGTGGATATTCGCTATCACAACATTATTTATGACGCAGTGGATGAAGTGAAGTTGGCTCTGAGCGGCATGTTGACTCCAGATAAGAAAGAAGAAATCACTGGTCTCGTTGAGATTCGTCAGGTCTTCTTGGTATCTAAGGTTGGTGCAATTGCAGGTTGCTTAGTGGTTGATGGAATCATTAAACGCACATCTAGCGTTCGTCTCTTGCGTGACAACGTCGTTGTTTGGACTGGTGAATTGGACTCTCTCAAGCGCTTCAAAGATGATGCTAAAGAAGTTCGTGCCGGTGTCGAGTGCGGCCTGTCATTAAAAGGCTACAACGACATCAAAGAAGGTGACCAGCTTGAGGTATTTGAAGTTACTGAAGTTGCACGTTCACTCTAAGCAATATGCATAAAACTAGCCCGCATCGTAACCAGCGTCTCGCCGATCAAATTCAGCGAGACCTGGCCGAACTTATTCCTCGTGAATTGCGTAGTCCGAGTTTGGGTTTAATCACCTTACAAAGTATTGAGCTCACACCGGATCTGGCCCATGCCAAAGTGTTCTTTACGGTTTTGGGTGCTGAGCCTGAGCATGCTTTAAAAGCGCTTCAAGAAAAAGCAGGATATTTGCACTCACTCTTGTTTAAGCGTTTGCATATTCATACTGTTCCTACTTTACATTTTCACTATGACAGCTCAGTAGAGCATGGTATAGAGATGTCTCGATTGATCGATCAAGCAGTAGAGAGCGATCATAAAGACGAGACTAAGTAATTCATGTCTATACGGATCGACGGCGTAGTGCTGCTAGATAAACCTGCTGGAATGAGTTCACAGGGTGCGGTTACCGCTGTCAAGCGCGCCTTTAATGCCGACAAGGCGGGTCATACCGGTACTTTGGATCCAATGGCTACAGGCCTATTACCTATTTGCTTAGGTGAAGCAACTAAGTATTCACAAGACCTACTTGAGGCTGATAAGACCTATATCGCGCAAGTAAAGTTTGGCTCTCGTACTGATACCGGTGATGCTGAGGGTCTCACTATTGAAGAGTTACCTTTGCCAGTATTTGCCAGTGAAGTTGACCTCAAATCTGCATTAGATGCTTTGCTCCCAAAATTTACGGGTCCGATTTCTCAAGTGCCGCCAATGTATTCTGCACTCAAACGTGACGGTAAGCCGTTGTATGAATATGCTCGTGCAGGGGTTGAGTTAGAGCGCACTGCGCGGGATATCACTATTCATTCCATTCGTTGGACGAATATTGCTTGGCCAGAAGCTACATTAGAAGTTAGCTGCAGTAAAGGAACCTATATTCGAGTTCTGGCTGAAGATATTGGCAATGCTTTAGGTTGTGGTGCTCACTTAGTTGGTTTGCGCCGCACCGAAGTAGGGCACCTAAATCTAGAGCAATCTTTTACGATTGAATCGATTCAGAGCGGCTTGAAAAATACTGCTGAGTATATTTTGCCGGTTGACGCGCTCTTACAAACTTTGCCCCATTTAACGGTGGATGAGCAACAGGCTAAACGTCTTGAGATGGGGCAACGTGTGCCACTCAATTTACCTTCCATTGAAGCATTGGTACGCATTTATCGCGCTACCGCTGCTCCTCATAACTTTATTGGTACTGCTGATTGGCGCTCTGGTGTGTTGCATCCAAAGCGTTTGATTTCGCAGGCTCATTAATTAATCATTATTTATAACCCTTTTACTTATCTTTAACTCAAGAAGCTTCACATGACTAAACGCGCACTTCGTAACATCGCCATCATCGCCCACGTTGACCACGGAAAAACTACCTTGGTTGACCAACTCTTGCGCCAGTCTGGCACATTCCGTTCAAATGAAAAAATGACCGAACGCGTCATGGACTCAAACGACTTGGAAAAAGAGCGTGGCATTACTATTTTGTCCAAGAACTGTGCAGTGGAATATGACGGTACACATATTAATATCGTTGATACTCCAGGACACGCGGACTTCGGTGGTGAAGTAGAGCGCGTTCTCTCGATGGTTGACGGTGTATTGCTCTTGGTTGATGCGGTTGAAGGTCCAATGCCGCAGACCCGCTTCGTTACCAAGAAAGCCTTGGCATTAGGTTTGAAGCCAATCGTTGTGATTAATAAGGTTGACCGTCCAGGCGCACGTTGCGACTACGTGATCAACGCAACTTTTGAATTGTTTGACAAACTAGGTGCTACAGAAGAGCAGTTAGATTTCCCGGTGATCTATGCATCCGGCTTGAATGGTTATGCAGGAGAGTCAGAAGATGTGCGTGAAGGTACTATGCGCCCCTTGTTTGATGCTGTTCTGAAGCACGTTCCTGTGCGTGATGACGATGCAGAAGGCCCATTGCAATTCCAGATTTCTTCAATTGACTACAACAGCTATGTTGGCAAGATCGGTGTTGGTCGTATTAGCCGGGGCCGCGTGAAGTCAGGCATGGAAGTGGTCTGTATGAATGGTCCCGATGGCACGCCATTCAAAGGCCGTATTAACCAAGTATTGAAATTTAAAGGTCTCGAGCGAGAAATCGTTGACGAGGCAGTTGCTGGCGATATCGCCCTAATCAATGGTATTGAAGATTTGGCCATCGGCACAACAGTATGTGCGGTTGATAAGCCAGATCCATTACCAATGCTCAAGATTGATGAGCCGACCTTGACCATGAACTTTATGGTGAACACTAGTCCATTAGCTGGTCGTGAAGGTAAGTTTGTAACTAGCCGTCAAATTCGTGAGCGTTTAGACCGCGAATTAAAGGCCAATATGGCTCTGCGCGTAAAAGAAACTGATGATGACACCGTATTTGAAGTATCAGGTCGTGGCGAGTTGCATCTCACCATCTTGGTGGAGACTATGCGTCGTGAAGGTTATGAGATGGCAGTTTCCCGTCCACGCGTTGTCTTTCATGAAGAGAATGGCGTCAAAATGGAGCCGTATGAGAATTTAACGGTGGACGTTGAAGATGCCACTCAAGGTTCTGTGATGGAAGACTTGGGTAAGCGTAAGGGTGAGTTGCAAGATATGGTGAGTGATGGCAAAGGCCGCACCCGTCTTGAGTACCGCATTCCTGCACGTGGTCTGATTGGCTTCCAAGGTGACTTCATGACCATGACTCGCGGCAATGGTTTGATGAGTCACACATTTGATTCTTATGCTCCAGCGAAAGATGGCATCTTGGGTGAACGTCATAATGGCGTATTGATTAGTCAAGATGATGGCGAAGCAGTTGCCTACGCTATTTGGAAGTTACAAGATCGTGGTCGTATGTTTGTTAGCCATGGTGATCCTGTATACGAGGGAATGGTTATTGGTATCCATAGTCGTGACAATGACTTGGTTGTTAACCCAATTAAGGGTAAGCAATTAACCAACGTTCGCTCTTCAGGTACTGACGAAGCAGTTCGCTTGGTAACACCAATTGATTTGACCTTGGAGTATGCGGTTGAATTCATTAGTGATGATGAGTTGGTTGAAGTAACGCCGAAAAGCGTACGTATCCGTAAGCGTCACCTGAAAGAGCATGATCGTAAGAAAGCATCTCGCGAGTAAGCTCTTTCCAGCTACACAACAAAAGTCACCTCCGGGTGGCTTTTGTTCTTCATTGAAATCAAAACTATAAATTAACCATTTGTAAGTTAAATAAATAAAACTAGATATACATGCTGCCATCGATTGAACAACGCCTTGCCCAAGAACTTGCTGCTAAACCTGCTCAAGTAGCTGCTGCTATAGCCCTGATGGATGAGGGCGCTACAGTGCCATTTATCGCTCGTTATCGTAAAGAAGCTACCGGTGGCTTGGATGATACGCAGTTACGTTTATTAGAGGAACGTCTTAGCTATCTTCGTGAGCTAGAGGATCGCCGCAAGACAATCGTTGCCTCCATTGAGGAGCAGGGCAAGATGACGCCAGAGTTGCTGAAGGCCATCATGTTGGCAGAGGATAAGACTCGCTTGGAGGATCTCTACCTGCCATATAAACCTAAGAGAAGGACTAAGGCGCAAATTGCCTTAGAGGCCGGCTTAGAGCCATTGGCAAATGATCTGCTCAATAACCCCAAGCTTGATCCTGAAACAGAGGCTGCAAGGTATCTGAAGGATGCGTTTCAGGTCGACGGGACAGATAATCCTGGTGTTGCAGATACCAAGGCTGCGCTTGAAGGTGCGCGTCAAATTTTGATGGAGCGCTTTGCAGAAGATGCATCATTAGTGCAATCTCTTAGAGAGTACTTACAAGATCACGGTGTAGTCGAATCCAAAGTGATTGCTGGTAAAGAGCAAGAGGGAGAGAAGTTCGCTGATTACTTTGATTACTCTGAGCCGATTAAAGCCATTCCATCTCATCGTGCCTTAGCTTTATTCAGGGGTCGTCGGGAACAGATGTTAATGGTCAACCTGCGCCTAGATACTGAAGAAGAAAAGCCCAAATGGGATTCTCCCCACAATCCTTGTGAAAACCGGATCGCCAATCACTTCAAGATCAAAAACGAGGGGCGACCTGCCGATGCTTGGTTAGCCGATACTGTTCGCTGGACTTGGCGCATTAAGTGTTCACTCCATTTGGAGTCTGAGCTGATGACAGCGTTACGTGAGCGCTCAGAAACTGAAGCAATTAATATATTTGCTCGCAACCTTAAAGCCCTCTTGCTGGCAGCGCCTGCTGGCCCAAGGGTAACTATCGGTCTCGACCCCGGCATGCGCACTGGTGTGAAAGTGGCCGTAGTGGATGCCACTGGAAAAGTAGTGGACACCGAAGTAATTTACCCGCATCAACCAAAAAATGATTGGGCTGGTTCATTGTATGCCTTGGCTAAATTAGCTGAGAAGCACAATGCCACCTTAATCTCGATTGGTAACGGTACTGCATCTCGCGAGACTGATAAATTAGCCCAAGAACTGATTAAGGCTAAGCCAGAACTCAAACTCACCAAGATTGTTGTTTCTGAAGCGGGTGCCTCTGTTTACTCTGCATCTGAATATGCCTCAAAAGAATTACCAGGGATGGATGTATCGCTTCGCGGCGCAGTATCGATTGCACGTCGCCTGCAAGATCCCTTGGCTGAGTTAGTGAAGATTGATCCTAAATCGATTGGTGTGGGTCAGTACCAGCATGATGTGATGCAAACCCAGTTGGCTAAATCATTAGTCGCAGTAGTTGAGGATTGCGTGAATGCCGTCGGTGTCGATGTGAATACCGCCTCGGCCCCATTGCTAGCAAGGGTTTCCGGTTTAAGCTCAACAGTCGCTGAGGGAATAGTGGCCTATCGCGATAGCAAGGGTGCATTTAAATCGAGAGCCGATCTCAAGAGCGTTCCGCGACTTGGCGATAAAACGTACGAGCAAGCGGCTGGATTCTTGCGCATCATGAATGGCGATGATCCATTAGATGCTTCTGCAGTGCATCCCGAATCTTACCCTTTGGTAGAAAAGATTCTGAAGGATATCAAGAAAGGCGTGAAAGAAGTGATTGGTGATGCCAGCTTGCTGAAGTCGCTTTCACCAGAAAAGTATGCTGATGGTCAATTTGGCTTGCCTACTGTTACTGACATCATTAAAGAATTAGAAAAGCCAGGTCGCGATCCGCGTCCAGAATTTACTACCGCCACCTTTAAAGATGGTGTCGAGAAAATTAGCGATCTTAAGGCGGATATGATTTTAGAAGGTGTAGTGACTAACGTTGCCGCCTTTGGTGCCTTTGTGGATATTGGTGTACATCAAGATGGCTTGGTGCATATCTCCGCTTTATCCAATACCTTCGTAAAAGATCCTCATAGCGTTGTTAAAGCAGGGCAGGTTGTGAAAGTCAAAGTGCTAGAGGTGGACGAAAAGCGTAAGCGTATTGCATTAACGATGCGCTTAAGTGATGAAGCCCCAAAGGAAAGCACTAAGGCGGCAGCCAAAACTGAGCAAAGAGCCCCCAATCGCCCTAGGTCAACAGAAAACAGAAAACCACAGGAAGATAGAAGGTCGGCTGCACCTATTAATAACGCCATGGCTATGGCATTAGCTAAGTTAAAAAAATAGCAGCTTACTTTATGTATGAGTGGAAAATCCTTAAAGTTACATCGATCCTTAGGGATTGATAGGCATTACCGTTACAGCTACATCAAGCGTATGGTCTGCTCCGCCATGAATCACTCCACGGATAGGAGAGACATCGGAGTAATCTCTTCCCTGGGCCAAGTGAACATAATCTTCCCCAGGAGTTCCGTAGCCCCAGCGATTATTAGTTGGGTCTAGATCACACCAAATGCCCTTACCTAAAATACCGTTTTCATCCATGCTGGGAACATAAACTGAGACCCAAGCATGCGAAGCATCGCCGCCAATCAGTCTTGCTTGACCAGGCGCAGGGTTCGTCAGAATATAGCCGCTCATATATTTTGCTGGAATGCCGATACTGCGGAGCGACGCAATCAAAATATGTGCAAAGTCCTGGCAAACACCTTCACGCTTATTTAGCGCCTCTAGTGCAGGGGTGTTGATATCGGTACTTTTACTAACGTAATGAAATTCACTATAGATGCGTTTCATCAAATCAATTGCCGCATCTAATATAGGCCTACCAGCCGTGAAATTAGCCCTCGCAAATTCTGCGAACTCTGGTCTCAAAGTAATGAATGGAGATGTAAATAGAAATTCTGAGGCAGCATCCCATTGAGTATTGGAGTGATAGCGGAAGTATTCACGTACCAGCTCCCAGGGTGCAGTTTCCTGGGGCTTAGGGCCATATTCAGTAGCTGTAGTCTCGATTAGTGACTTGGCTGTGATGAGTAATTCACTGTGCCTATTCTGCAAAGAAAAGAAGGTGCAAACATTTCCATGGCTATCTATGTTCTCTTCGCTCCAAGAGGGCCTTGGGCTCACCTGAACTTCGGACTTTAATACCCGTTGTGTTTCTAGATCTGCCGGCTTGAGGTGGGCAAAATGCTGCGCAATCTCAACATCAGGATCGTAAGCGTAGCGGGTGTCGTGAGTAATTTCTAGCAACATAATTGGCGCATTACATTTGGAAACTGTATTCATTGGAGTGAATCAGATTGAAATAGCGTGCGCTAATTGCATCTGAAACATTCCAAGCGGATTGAGAGCAATTGCTCAAACAATTTCTCAAGTTGGAGAGATTGCCAAACCCATCGGCAGTCGATAAGGTATATTGGTCGTAATCTAGTAGATTAATGACACTACGAGTTAACTCATCCGGGTTATTTCGCTCGGTGCCCGCAAGTTTAGAGAGTCTGGCGCGGAGCGCTTTGCTAACCCAGGCTAGGGAGCGTGGGTTTTCATCATCCATCACTAGTAAGCTAATTAAAGGAGCTATCTCGCGACTTTGTTGATGCTGCGCATGAAAGGTGATCGTGCTATCAAATAAATTGAGTAGAGCGGTATAACCTGAGCTGTCTGCATTTGGATTATTAAGTAAGCCAGAAACAATGGCTGAATCTAATGCGTTTGTTAGAAAGGCAAGTCTCTCGATATGCCTTCCAATGGAAAGTAGTTGCCAACCATCATCACGTGTCATACGGTCAGTTTGAGCGCCAGTGATCGCCGCTAAGCAACTACTCGCACCATTTAAAGCGTCGATAGCGAGCGAGGCAGAAAAATCATTAAAGGTATTAGCTTTATGGCAATCAGATTGAAATTGCTCAATGCAATGATTGATAGTGCTCCATTGCTCCGGGGAGAGTCGTTCTCTCACATTAGAAGCCGTGCGTTTCATGGCGTTCAGGTTGTAGCCCACGCTGGTGACGCTGTCGCTGGCATTGAGAGAGTCAATTAAAGTGCGCTCAAAAATTCGGTGACGCATATCACTCTGATCAAAATTACTTGGTACACCTTCAGGCACAAGCCCGTAGTAGTGGCATAGGTTTTCTAGCCAAGACCACAAAGAACGGGAAGGGGTGTATTCGCTATTAATATTTTCAAGATAAAGCTTGGCCAAACGCAGAATATTTTCACTGCGCTCGGTATAGCGCCCAAACCAATAGAGATTCTCAGCTGCACGGCTGGTAACTAAGCGCTTACGCATCACTTTTTCTGGGATTTGCATTGGATGCTGTGGTTGTTGCCCTTGCTCTTGGGAGGGCTGCGGGCTTTGAACCCAAACATCTGCACTACTACCGCCTCGTTGCATAGAAGCAATGCCTGAATCAGTGCTTGCGATACGGGCAAGTCCACCAGGCAATACTTGCCAGCTATTAGAACCATCACTCAGGGCAAAGACTCGCAACATATATGAGTGGGGCTCAATCAAAGAAGCATCATTGAGGTTGAAGGCATTTAACCAGGTTGGCATTTGTGCCAATGGAATGTAGGTTTGCACAGTGTGCTCATCGGGCTGCCTGGTAATGCGTCCAACCCATTCATCTAGCTGAGCCTGATTTAGATCGCAACCTAAAGTGGATTCATAACTTTGATGACCTGTGCCATTCGGAAAGGTTGGCTTAATGGCGCTATGCCCTAAATTCGGAATGGCAGCCTCTAGTGCAGCGCGTTCACCGCACCACCAAGTATCCATTGCTGGAAGTTGAACTTTTTCATTTAAAAGCCTCTCACTAATCGACGGCAAGAATCCCAATAGTGCAGGTGATTCTAGGAAGGCTGAGCCAGGAGCGTTTGCTAATACAACATTACCGGCACGTATCACTTGTAATAGACCGGGGACGCCTAGGGTGGAATCAGAGCGCAGTTCTAATGGATCTAAAAACTCATCATCCAAACGTTTTAGCAAAATATGTACAGGCTCTAAACCGCGTACTGTTTTCAAAAATAAATGTTGATCGCGTACCGTTAAATCACCACCTTCAACCAGAGTTAGGCCGAGATAACGAGCTAGATAGGCGTGCTCAAAGTAGGTCTCGTTATAAGGTCCCGGGGTAAGAAGTGCAATATGGGCATTAGCACCAGCCGGACTTTCAAGCTTCAATGCATCGATTAAGTCTCTATAGGCATTGGCTAGTGGAGCAATCTGCATGAGCTCATATGCTTTGGGAAATTGTCTTGCAATCAGATTGCGATTTTCCAAAAGATACCCAAGACCAGAAGGTGCTTGGGTGCGTTGCGACAGAACTGACCATGATCCATCAGGCGCTCTGGCTAAATCAAAAGCCATGATGTGAAGATATTTTCTATCCTTAAGATCGACACCATGCATTGAGCGCAAGTAACCAGGATGCCCATGAATTAATGCTGGTGGAATCCATCCTTCCTTCAACAAATTTTGCGGCCCATACACATCCGCCATAATGGCTTCGAGTAAACGCGCTCGCTGCAAAACTCCAGACTGAATTTTTTGCCAAGAATCAGGGCTAATGAGGAGCGGGAATAAATCTACTGACCAAGGGCGCTGCGGACCAAACTCGTCGGCATAGACGTTATACGTAATGCCGTTATCCCGAATCTGCCTGTTGAGTTCTTGGGTGCGTTGATCAAGATCGCTTAACCCAGAGGGGCCAAGAGATTCAAAAAAAGTTTGCCATTCGGGCAGTAGCGCCGCCGATTTCCCTCGTAACTCATCAAAGTGTCCCTCTTTGGGTGTGGGTGATAGGCGGTTGATATCCTCCAACAGCGAAGGGTTGCTGGCGTCTTTCAAAGAATGGGTCTGAGCGTTATCCACAAACTATTGTCTCACCGCCGCATATCCAGCGTAAATGGAAATTCCTTACTAGCCGGGAGGTCAATATTCGCCAGAGCCCCTTCAATAGTTCCTGGGGTATGACCCATCCTAAAGAAGCGGGAAAGACGGCGACTCTCTGCCTCATAGGCATTGATAGGGAAGTTGTCGTAGTTTCGGCCCCCAGGGTGGGCAACGTGATATTGGCAACCTCCCACGGAGCGTTTATTCCAGGTATCGATCACATCAAAAATCAATGGAACATGGATACCAATACTCGGATGCAGACTAGATGGAGGATTCCAGGCCTTATAACGAACGCCTGCTACATACTCTCCCGCAACACCTGTTGGCTGGAGTGGCAAAGGCTCGCCATTGCAGGTGATGGTGTAGCGGCTTTGATTTAAGCCAGTAACACGTAATTCAATTCTCTCTAATGAGGAGTCAACATAGCGTGCAGTTCCGCCTGCTGCATTTTCTTCACCCATAACATGCCATGGTTCAAGCGCATTGCGTAAGGTAATTTCTGTGCCCATTGTTTGTACTTGTCCAATGAGTGGGAAGCGGAACTCGAGGTGAGGCGCAAACCACTCCGGCTTAAAGTCATAACCATGCTTTTGCATCTCTTGAATGACATCATCAAAGTCCATTTTGATAAATGTTGGTAAGAGACAGCGGTCATGGAGTTCAGTTCCCCAGCGCGTCATTGGTGCTTCATAAGGCTTATCCCAAAAACGAGCTATCAAAGCACGAATGAGTAATTGCTGAACAATGCTCATATGCGCATGTGGAGGCATCTCAAAAGCACGTAATTCTAGTAGGCCTAAGCGACCCGTTTGACTATCTGGTGAATACATCTTATCAATACAGAACTCGCTGCGATGCGTATTGCCGGTGACGTCAATCAGGATATTGCGTAGAGTTCTATCGACCAGCCACGGCGGCATGCTTTGGCCAAACTTCTTGCGATTCTCACGAATTTCTTTCAGTGCGATTTCTAATTCGTAGATTTGGTCATTGCGTGCTTCATCCACGCGAGGTGCTTGACTGGTTGGTCCAATAAACATGCCACTAAAGAGATAGCTCAAGCTCGGGTGGTTGTGCCAATATAAAATCAGGCTGGCCAAGAGCTCAGGTTTGCGTAAGAACGGACTATCAATCGGTGTTGCACCACCCATCACAAAATGATTGCCACCACCTGTGCCGGTATGACGGCCATCTGCCATAAATTTCTCAGCAGAAAGGCGAGATTCAAAAGCGGCTTGATATAAGAATTCCGTATGCTCAACTAGCTCCCCCCAGTTATGGGCTGGATGAATATTGACTTCAATAACGCCTGGATCTGGTGTCACCTGTAATAACTTCAAGCGTGGGTCGCGTGGTGGGGTGTATCCCTCCAGCACAATTTGAAACTGAAGTTCTTCAGCAGTTGCTTCTACCGCCTCCAGTAAATTGAGATAGTCTTCAAGACGAGCAAGTGGGGGCATAAAGACATACAGCACGCCTGACTTACCGCCATGCTCATTCTCAGCCTTAGGTCCATTGGAGCGCATTGGGTCACGCGCTTCTACGCACATCGCTGTTCTAGTAACCCATGCAGCTGATTCTTGACGTTTAGGATGCCTTACTTCTTGCGACTGACTCCAAATCGTTTTGCCAGACGCTGGAAATTCTTTACGAGCGGGTTGTTGTTGGTGAACAATTGACGCTTGACTATTTAATGGCGGTCTAGGAGCAAATGGATCTTGCTCAATGAGATAAGGGTAGTCGGCTTTACTAACCCAGGGTAGGGACTCCAGGGGGAGTCGATAGCCCATGGGGGAGTCACCTGGTAGCAGATAGAGACGATCATCACGATATTCCCAGGGACCCGTTTTCCAAGCGGTGTCTAGATAGTTCTTTCCTTCATTCGCTTCGATAGGGAGGACGTAGCCCACCACGGAATCTAATTTCTGCGTGAAGACCCGCTTTAAGCGAGTGCGCTCCATCTCATCGTCTAGGTTTGATTTGAAGGGGTCAACGTTGACAGGTAACTTGGATTCCCGCCAGAGGTAATAGAAAACATCCTCATAAGCGGGTTCGATAAATTTATCCGCTAAACCTAATTTTTTGGAAAGTGTGTAGACAAATTTCTCAGCATCTTTGCTGGTGTAGTTCGTAGGGTGGCGTTCATCGGCAAATAGTTTTGGGTTTTTCCAGATAGGCTGTCCATCAGCCCTCCAGTAGATTGACAAAGCCCAACGAGGGAGTTGCTCTCCTGGATACCATTTGCCTTGACCAAAATGAAGGAAGCCACCATCGCCATATTCTTTGCGCAGTTTTTCTACTAAATCGGTTGCGTAACCCCGCTTTGTTGGTCCTAATGCATCTACATTCCATTCACGTTCATCGCGCCCATTAACGGATACAAAAGTAGGCTCACCACCCATGGTCAAGCGAACGTCGCCCGCAACCAATTGCTTATCAACTTGATGACCCAGATCGACAATCGCTTGCCACTGTTCTTCGGTGTACGGTTTGGTTACTCGGGGTGCTTCATAAATGCGAGTGACTTCCATGGAGTGAGCAAATTGCACTTCACATTCGTCAACACCACCTTCAATCGGGGCTGCACCTGAAGGTTCAGGTGTGCAGGCAACAGGAATATGGCCTTCGCCAGCAAATAGGCCCGAAGTCGGGTCTAAACCAATCCATCCTGCACCTGGCAAATACACCTCACACCAGGCGTGCAAGTCGGTGAAATCTACCTCTGTTCCACTCGGCCCATCCAGCGCTTTCACATCTGGCTTGAGCTGAATGAGATAGCCTGAAACAAAGCGCGACGCGAGTCCGCAAAGACGCAAGAGATTCACCATTAACCAAGCAGAATCACGACAAGAACCACTGCGAAGTTTTAAAGTCTCATCTGGGGTCTGTACTCCAGGCTCCATTCGAATGGTGTAGCTAATATCCTTATGAACTTTTTGATTGAGCGCAACCAAAAAATCGATAGTGCGCATCTTGCTGCGATCAACCGTTTTAAAGTATTTGTTGATGCCGTCATTTCGCTTTTTACCTAGGTAAGGGCGCAACTCTTTCTTCAGATCTTGGCCGTAGGTAAAGGGGTAGTCTTCAGCATCTGGCTCTAAAAAGAAATCAAATGGGTTGTATACGGCCATCTCCGTAACAAGATCGACCGTTACTTTAAAGCGTGTCGTTGGTTCAGGAAAAACCAAACGCGCTTGATAGTTTGAAAATGGATCCTGTTGCCAGTTAATGAAATGACCTTCAGGCTCAATCTTGAGAGAGTAAGAAAGAATATGGCTACGGCAATGAGGTGCCGGTCGCAGACGTATTACCTGCGGTCCCAGTTTTACTGGGCGGTCATATATGTATTCGGTGACGTGGTGTAGGGCGGCGTGTATAGACATGACTCAAAGTCTATAAGTTCACCACAAGGGTGCATTATTACGACGCACAAGATGGGTGCGTAAAGGTGAGGTATGCCCAGATTTGGGCAGAACACGTCAAAAACAGGGCATTTAGCTAACTATCGCTGTTTGAGGAGGAATAAGTTGTAGTTGTACCTCATTTGAAAGCTCTTATGCCTAAGCAGACTACCTTGACGATTAGTAGCAAAAATTACTCTTCATGGTCATTACGCGGTTGGTTGATGCTCAAGCTTTCTGGCCTCCCTTTCCAGGAAGTGCAGGTGCATCCGGATGATGTGGATAACCGGGCTGAACTCTTACTCTTGTCACCATCCATTCTTGTTCCTCGTTTAGATCATGACGGCTGCAAAGTATGGGACACCATGGCCATTGGCGAGTATCTTAATGAATTAAACCCTAAAGCCCATTTGCTACCCAAGGATCCGGTAGCAAGAGCGCATTGTCGGTCTATCTGTGGCGAGATGCATTCCGGCTTCTCTGCCTTGCGCGCTTCTTTGCCTATGAATGTCAAAGCAAAGTTTGAGTCATTCAAGGTTTGGTCAAAAGCGCAAATTGATATTAATCGCGTTCTAGTCATCTGGCAGGACTGCTTAACAACATACGGTGGACCTTTCTTATTTGGCAAGGAGCCCACATTAGCTGACGCCATGTTTGCGCCAGTGGTCACAAGATTCTTGACGTATCACGTAGAGCTGGACAAGGCGAGCAGGGATTACTGCACGCACATCATGGCGATGCCTGAGATGAAGGAATGGGTGATGGGCGCCCTCGAAGAACCCGATGACATTGAAGAACTTGAAGTGGAGTTTTAAAAATGAACGCACCCGTAAAATTTAAAAGTGATACCGAGTTTTCTCATGTAAAACCTGCCGATACTCAGTTTTTACCAGGCGGTCTGAGAGATTTTTTTCTCTACAAAGACTTGGGTGTAGCGAAGGCCACCAAGGGTAAGGTCATCGCTCATCTCGTGAAGGCCAATAAGCCACCAGAGAATGGTACTGGTTGGCACTATCACGTAGCAGAGTTCCAGATTGTCATTATGACTAAAGGCTGGGCCAAGTTTATGTATGAAGATAAGGTCACCTTAGTTGAGGCGGGCGATGTTGTTCATCAAATGCCGGGCATCACCCATTTCCTTTTTGACTATTCACCCGACATGGAATATCTCGAGATAGTGGGCCCTGCGGACTTTGGAACCATCCCAGTTTCTGTTGCTCCAGCCGAGGTCCCAGGAGTAACTCCATGGAAGTAGTCAAAAACAATGCGCTGGCATCAGACTTTGCGGTCTTGTTTCAGCGGATTATGACGATTGCTGAGGAGCTCGATGGTATGAAGAGTTACTACCGCGAGCTTTATCAAAAGATAGAGGCTGGCGAAGTTGCTTCAGACGACGAAGAGTTACCCGACCTTCTCAAAACTTTTAATGTTGCTGGTTTCGTGAATTTATCCATCGTTGCAGCACGTGCAGCACAAACCGCAGCCATTATTGCCAATGATGTGTCTTTGAGTAGGGTATTTGACCCAGCACTCAAAACTACAGAACGAGCATTGCGTCATATAGAAAGCGGTGCCCATAGATGATGTACAAAGCTTATCAAACCTTTGCTAATTTGCATAATCCGGTTCGGATGTTTGCAAAAGCGTCAGAGCGCGTCTCTACTAATTGGTTTGGAAACTTTTCTCTTAACCCTATGCAGCGATTGGCTGCGCACTATGAGCAAATTTCTTTGCTTGGGTTTACGCATACAAGACCTGACTTTAAAATTCAATCTGTTATGGATTCATTTGGGGTGGAGCAGCCTGTTACAGAGGAATTAATTTACTCAACGCATTTTTGTAACTTGATTCGATTTTCAAAGCCCAACATTTCTGGTCAACCTAAAATCCTCTTAGTTGCTCCAATGTCAGGACACTTTGCTACTTTGTTGGCTGGAACCATTAAGACACTTTTAACTGATCATGAAGTTTATGTAACTGATTGGTTGAACATTCGTGACATTCCATTGAGTTGTGGCGACTTTGACTTTGATGCTTATGTCGAGCACATCATTAACTTCTTGCAGGTGATCGGACCTCAAACCCACCTGATGGCGGTATGTCAGCCAACAGTAGCCTGCTTAGCAGCCACAGCCATCATGTCTGAAGACAAGAGTCCCTATGTCCCGGCAAGCTTGACCTTGATGGCTGGGCCGATTGATGTCAGTCAAAGCCCAACAAAGGTCAATGAATTAGCTACCAGCAAACCCATGTCTTGGTTTGAAGAAAAGCTCATCGGGGTTATTCCAAATCAATTCAATGGTACTGGGCGCAAAGTCTATCCGGGCTTCTTGCAGCTGATGGCATTTATGAGTATGAATCCCGATCGCCACGCAGAGTCCTTCAGAAAGCTATATGAGTATCGTGTTAATGGTGACGATGAGAAGGCGGATGTGATTCATGATTTTTATGAAGAATATTTTGCAATTATGGATTTGTCAGGGCCTTTCTATTTAGAAACTATTAAGAAAGTATTTATGGATCGCGATCTAGCTAATGGAACTTTGACATACCAAGGTAGGCTAGTGAATCCAAAACTGATTAAGAAAACATTTCTGCTCACCGTTGAAGGTGAGCGAGATGATATCTGTGGTATTGGACAAACTTTAGCAGCGCAAGATCTCTGTTCTGGTCTCCCTGGATACAGGAAGTCACATCACTTACAAGCGGGCGTCGGCCATTACGGGGTATTTAATGGGAAACGCTGGGAAAGCCAGATTTATCCAGTAGTTCGCAACCACATTCAGTCAGCACTTTAATTAGGAGGAAATATGGTCGTCTATATCACTCGAAATATCATTGCCAGAATGCGTCGTAATGATGGTACGGATAATGGCTGCAGACCTCTAAACCCTGGAAAGTATGAGGCCAACAAGACCAATGATGGTGCGCTGGAAATTCTTCAGGATGCTGGTGAGCCAGTCTATCTTTTGCCCTTTATCTGGTGGGAAAAGATGGAGCTGGGTGATATTTTGATTGCAGCCTAACAACGACGTAAATATAAAATTAGAGACAGTATTTTGAACTATCAATATATCAAAACAGAGCAAGCTGATTTAATCGCCACAATTCGGTTTAATCACTACGACAAGCGTAATGCATTAAGTGAGTGCTTAATAGAAGAGATGCACCACGCGCTAGAAGAGTTTGGCAAGCAAGATGTGCGGGTCTTGGTTTTGAGGTCGGATCAAAAGAATAAAGTTTGGTCTGCAGGTCATGATGTGATGGAATTGCCTAGATCAGAGCGGGATCCCTTGCCCGCTGATGACCCTGTCATGGTTTTGCTGCAATCCATCAGAGCCTTTAGAGCGCCGGTGATAGCCATGGTAGATGGTTCGGTATGGGGCGCTTCAACTGATTTGATTATGAGTTGCGATATTGCTATTGGCGATCATGACTCCACCTTTGCGATTACACCAGCCAAGTTGGGCCTACCTTATACCGCGAGCGGCATTTTGCACTTCATGTCCCGCATGCCCTTGAATGTTGTCAAAGAAATGTTTCTGACTGCTGATCCTATTGGCGCGGATCGTGCCTTGCAGATTGGCATTCTCAACCATCTATATGTCTCTGGCGAACTAGAGTCCAAAACCTACCAAATGGCCCGAACCATTGCTTCACGTTCGCCTCAGGCTAACTCAGTACTTAAAGCTCAGGCGCAAATGCTATCAGATGCTGCTGTAATGAATCCCGCCGTATTTGAACACCTACAATCCTTGCGCAAGAATGTGTATATGGGGAGTGACTACCGAGAGGGTATTACTGCTTTCCTGGAAAAACGCGACCCAGTATTTGGTCAGGCCAAATAAAGCAACGCTAATAACGCTCAGGGAAAAGCATAAAATAGGGCCTCTATCTATGGGGCGCTATGAGCACAAAAGTTAATTCAGAAGGAGTCTCAGCATCGCGGGTGTATTTGCCTGCTGATCAAGCTCACCTGAATTTGCTGCAATTCTTTATAGAGCAATTCCCCCATATTCCAGGAGATGAGTGGGAGCAACGTTTCGATGAAGGCCTCATCTTAGATCAAGACGGCCAAGCCCTGGCCGCAAATAGTCCTTACCTGCCAAATACTCATCTACTGTACTTCCGGCGCCTCGCTCGTGAGCCTAACATTCCTTTTGAGGAACGGATTCTTTTTCAGGATGAGCATATTCTGGTTGCAGATAAGCCTCATTTCCTGCCAGTAACGCCAAGTGGACTTTACCTGCATCAAACCTTATTAAATAGACTTAAGAAAAGAGCGGGCATCCAAACACTCAGTCCAATACATCGCATTGATCGCGACACTGCTGGCTTGGTCATTTTTTCTGTAAAGCCTGATGAAAGAGCTCAATACCAAAATTTGTTCAGGGATAGGGCGGTCAACAAAGTTTATGAGGCAATAGCACCATACTCCGAGGACCTGGAGAAAAAACTCCCCTTGACTTATCAAAGCCGCCTTGAAGAATCAGAACATTTTCTGCAGATGCGGGAGGCGGCAGGTGAGTCAAACGCAGACACATTTATCGAGCTCATAGAAAAAAATAAGTCATGGGCTAAATACCGATTAACACCAGGTAGCGGTAAAAAGCATCAATTGCGTTGTCATCTCAATGCTCTAAGTATTCCAATAAAGCATGACCAGATTTACCCTGTTCTCACGCCGTATCAAGAATACGATTTAGATTTCTCTAAACCATTACAGCTATTGGCCAAAGAAATTACATTTAAAGATCCAATAACTGGAGATCTAAGAGCCTTCAAGAGCCTTCAAGAATTAATTCTTTAAGGCAGCAAAGCTTTGAGCTTGGGACTTGTGCCAATACAGCTCAAATACCCTGGGCAGATTCAGACTTGGATCTATGTGTTCTGCCTTGAGTAACAAGCCGGCAGGCATCTCTGGCAATAGGAAAGATAGAAGGCGCACTTCATGCTTGTTAATGCGTCGAATGATATGAGGGGCATCAATTTCACTAGGGTGATGTAAGCCGGCCGCCTCGACAAGTTCTTTCAAGGTCTTCAAGGTTTCATTATGAAAGTTATATACTCGTTCTGCCTTGTTGGGCACCACTAAAGCTTTCTGGCGCAATGCATTCTGTGTGGTGACGCCAGTAGGGCAGTTGCCCGTATTGCATACCTGAGCCTGGATGCACCCAATTGAGAACATAAAGCCACGTGCACTATTGCACCAGTCAGTACCTAGGGCAAAAACTACGGCCATATCAAACGCGCTAATGATCTTTCCAGCGCAGCCAATCTTAATTTGATCCCGTAGGTTAACTCCTACTAGGGTGTTATGCACAAGACGTAGACCTTCTTGAAGCGGTGTACCCACATGATTGGTGAACTCAACCGGTGATGCACCGGTTCCACCTTCAGAGCCATCGACCACAATAAAGTCTGGATAAATACCAGTTTCCAGCATAGCCTTAACAATGCCAAACCATTCCCATGGGTGGCCAACACAAAACTTGAAACCAACTGGCTTACCGCCAGACAGATCGCGTAATTTCTTCACAAAGTGAATGAGCTCAAGCGGGGTTGAGAATGCGCTATGTGAGGCAGGCGAGATGCAGGCTTCACCCTCCTTGACGCCACGTGCAGCAGCAATCTCAGCCGTTACCTTAGAGCCTGGCAAGATGCCGCCATGACCAGGCTTAGCGCCTTGACTGAGTTTAATCTCAATCATTTTGACCTGAGGGTCTAAAGCATTCTCCGCGTATTTACTTTCATTAAAAGTACCATCGGAATTACGGCAGCCAAAGTAGCCCGAACCAATTTCCCAGATAAGATCGCCACCATGCACGCGATGGTATTGAGAGATTGAGCCTTCGCCGGTGTCATGAGCAAAGCCACCTTTTTTAGCGCCAAGATTTAAAGCCAATATAGCATTGGCACTAAGTGACCCAAAGCTCATTGCCGAGATATTGAAAATACTGGCTGAATATTTCTGTGTGCAATCTTTGCCGCCAATCTCGACCCGGAAATCGTGGCTAGGTAAGCGGGTAGGTGCCAATGATTGATTAATCCATTGATAGCCAGGGGCCATGACATCCAGAGTGGTGCCGAAAGGAATTTGATCCGGTACAGCCTTAGCACGTGAATAGACTAGTGTGCGCTGTTCTTTTGAGAAAGGGGTCTCATCATTGTCGCCCTCGATAAAGTACTGGCGAATTTCAGGGCGAATAAATTCGAGCATGAAACGCAAGTGACCGATAACGGGATAGTTGCGAAGAATGGCTGCTTTAGTTTGCGAGACGTCATACATACCCACGAATGATAAAAAACCAAATAGTAGGAAAAAATTCCAAGCTTGTGGGTGTAGTGGCAAAGAGGAAAAACTGACAATAGCCCCTAGGATGCAAAGGCAAAATGGAATATATCGAATAGGTAGGTATTTATTGGGGGACATGGCCATAATGAGCTTAAATGTGAATGGTCTGAGTATACGAATTTAATACTAATAGAAACAATTTGATATAAATTAAGCCTAATAGCGATTCCTCAGTGATTTTTCACTAATCCTCAAGCATTGCAGGAGTATTCTGAAGGGGTAGTTAATACTAATCATAGGAAGAATATGTCATTAAATCATGCAGTAATCTGGATCGACCATAAAGAAGCTCACGTAATGTTCTTGAGCGAAGGGGCTAGCGAAGCCGAAGTGATTCGTAGCAAGAGTACTCATACGCATCTGCATCACAAAGCCAATGAAGTCGGTAGCGGCAAACTGGCTTTAGATTCCAAATACTTGCATTCAGTTATTAATGCCGTGAATGAATCTAAAGAGATTTTGATTCTTGGCCCAGGCTCTGCAAAACTAGAACTCATCAAGCATGCGCATAAGCATGATGCCAATATCGCAGAAAAAATTGTTGGCGTAGAAACGGTTGATCATCCTACTGATAAAGAAATTCTTGCATATGCACGCAAGTTTTTCTATAAAGTAGATCAGATGATTTAAAGAGTCATTTAAGGAAACGAAAAATGAAGAATGAAACTCAAGAACCCTTAGGGTCTGATGGCCTTCCAGGGCATGACTATTTTTTAGATGCAGTAAATCATATTGATGAAGCTGTGGAAAACAATACGATTGCACCTGGCGCTGCTAAAGGAATTATTTTCAGCTTAGTGGAAACTCTAGGTGCAATGGTGGGCGACCCCGATTTACCGAATCATCTAAAGTCTGGCTATATGGGGGCTTTGGATCTTGCGGTGGAGTTAGAAGCTAGGCTCGAAAAATTGCGTTAATCAAGAATTATTTGTTTTACTGCAAGGGCAACTTAGGTTGCCCTAATGCATTTAAAATAGCGATCACTCGCAATTTAATTGAAGTTCATGACGAATACCCCAAAGAAACGGTTAGCAGTCGCTCCCATGATGGAATGGACAGACCGCCATTGCCGTTCTTTTCATCGCACGCTTACCAAGGAGGCCGTTCTCTATACCGAGATGGTGACTACTGGTGCGCTGATGCATGGTGATGTCCCACGCCATTTAGATTATTCACAAGAGCAACATCCTGTTGTTCTTCAGCTTGGAGGATCGGAGCCAACTGATTTGGCAAGGTCTGCTGAATTGGCACAACAGTGGGGCTACGATGAGATAGACCTCAATTGTGGTTGCCCATCGGAGCGCGTTCAACGCGGAGCCTTTGGCGCTTGTTTAATGGCCGAGCCTAATTTAGTTGCAGACTGTGTGCGCTCGATGAAGAGTGCAGTCGATATCCCAATCTCTGTCAAGCATCGCTTGGGTTTAGATACGATGGATGCAGCAAATTCTGAAGCCGATTATCAATTTGCATTGAACTTCATTCTGGCAGTGGCTGATGCAGGTACAAGTCAAGTCACTATTCATGCGCGCAATGCCGTATTAAAAGGTTTATCGCCTAAAGAGAATCGCAGTAAGCCACCATTGCGTTATGAAGTTGCTGCCCAGCTTAGATTGGATGCGCAAAAGCAATTTCCGAATCTCAAAGTACTGCTCAATGGCGGCCTGGAAACCAATGAGCAAATCGCTGGCCATTGGAATGATTTTGATGGCTTCATGGTGGGAAGGGCGGCATATCATTTTCCTGCATTGCTTCTAGGTTGGGATGACATGATCAATACCGATGGTGATGCTGCCGGCTATCTCTTTAGTGAAACTGAGTGGCACCGCATTCAGATTGCCCTAGTGAGGCAAGTTCAGGCTTGGTTTGATGAATGTCAAGCCAAAGGAAAACTTTTTTATATTGGCGCATTTACACGGCATATTTTGGGCTTAGCTCATGGCAGGGCAGGGTCGCGATATTGGCGCCAGCGTCTCTCAGATCACCATGCTTTAGCCAAGGTTCAGAGTAAGGCAGCCATATTGGATTTCTTTATCGATGCTAGTCTGTGCCTTGGAGATTGGGCCGCTTTTGAGTTCGAAACAGCCTAAGAACCTGGAAATACTGTGTTTTTGACAGGTTTTTAGCTGAAAAGCTATAATTTGGACTCTTCAGTGGCGGACGTAGCTCAGTTGGTAGAGTCCCAGATTGTGATTCTGGTTGTCGCGGGTTCGAGCCCCGTCGTTCGCCCCATAGTATTCGAGTAAATAGCCCCTGAAATAGGGGCTATTTACTTTTCAATCCTGCTTACCAATCGCGACTTTTATGGATCATCCTTTTGCCCCTGACAGCAAAACTTTTGATAATTTAGTGCCATTATCAAAATCTGACCTAAGTATAGTTTTCGCATTATTGTGTGCTTAAAAAATCTTTACTGCATATGAAAAAATTTGATGTCTTTCCAATTATCTTTGGTGTCTTGCTTAGTTTTGTGGCATCGTATTTCATGCTCAGATCTACCCTAAGTCAAGGCGCTTCTATTTCAACTATTCCTACGGTACAGATTGGAAATTTGATTTGGGATCAAACCGAGATGAATATTGCTGATGTGAAGATGTATGCGTCATCTACGGAGTTTGTAAGTGCTGCTGAAAAGATGGGGGGCGGATTGTCTTATGAGTCCGGCTTTGTTCAAAAGCCAGGGTGGACTTGGAAGGCGCCATACGGTGTACTAGCAAAAAATGCTGAGCCTGCAGTTCATCTAAACCATAAAGAGGCTGAATCTATTTGTCGCTATTACGGTAAACGTTTGCCAACAGATACAGAATGGACGAGCGCCGCATTCTTGGAGCAAAGAGGCAATCCGCCGACTGGATATATCAAGGGTCAGCGTTACCCATACCCAGGTGGCAGCACTCCTGCGGCATCTCATTGTCTAAGTGGTTGTGGTGACTACAAAGGCCTTGCACCGGCCGGCACTCTGAACCGAGGTACTGGGCACGTAATCACTGGCTCAACTAAACCTGGCGTTAATGGCATGTATGACATGGGTGGTAACGTTTGGGAGTGGACTGCTACAGAGCGTAATGGCGGCTACATTAATCGTGGAGCATCATGGTGGTATGGTCCCGATAGACAGCAGGAAGGCGATGTGGAATCCAAGCCTAGTGATATTGCCGTGGTTTATATCGGATTTCGTTGTGTAGCCGATGCCGTGAAACAATAGGGAATGACTAATTCCGCAGTAGATTCTTCTGAAATTGAAATCACCCCTGATTACCAAGCGGTAATTGAGGCTATTGAGCGTCACGATCCTTACATCTTCGTTAGCGGTAAAGCTGGCACCGGCAAAACGACTCTAATCGGCTTCTTACGAGAAACCATACCCGGTAACGTCGTAGTAGTCGCCCCAACAGGAGTTGCCGCGCTCCAGGTTAAAGGGGTGACAATTCATTCTTTCTTTAGATTACCTCCGCGGCTCATTTTTCCTGAGGAAGATATCAAGCCGCTGCGCGATAAACGTCTTTATAAAGATATCCGATTACTCATCATTGATGAGATCTCGATGGTGCGTGCAGATCTCATAGATGCAATGGATTTATTTCTGCGCGAGAACGGTCCGCAAAAAGGTAAACCCTTTGGTGGCATTCAGGTAATGTTTGTAGGAGATTTATTTCAGCTACCACCAGTAGTTTCTGGATCTGATATGCAAGTCCTATCGGAGCGTGGTTACGAGGGGCCTTATTTCTTTTGTGCCATGGCCTTACATCGCAAAGACGTCACAATGGTTGAGCTCTCTAAGATCTTCCGTCAAAAGGATGAGTACTTCGCAGGCTTATTAAATCGCATTCGCATTAACCATGATGTTGATGAAGTTCTCGATACTCTTAATGCACAGTGCTATCGCAAAGATGCTGAGATGGATGAGCAGACCATTACCCTTACCACTACAAATGCACGAGCAGATCAAATTAATGGCGCTGGCTTGCGCGCAATTACCGTTGAGGGCAAAGTCTACGCAGGTACATCTACTGGAAAATTTAATATTGATGAGCGCAACTTGCCATCACCCAATAATTTAGTGCTTAAGGTGGGTGCCAAAGTGATGTTTACTGCAACGGATCCAGGATTTCCTAAGCGCTGGGTCAATGGCACTATTGGCGTAGTGCGTGAGTTACTGCCAGATAAGGTGAAGGTGATGGTGCAAAACGGGCCGTATTCAAATACTGTTGAAGTCACAGGCCATCAGTGGGAATCTTATCGCTATGATCACGACATGATGTCAGGAAAGATCTCCCCAAGCATCATCGGCACTTATGTTCAGATACCGCTCATGCTGGCTTGGGCCGTAACGATTCATAAGAGCCAGGGCAAAACCCTCGATAAAGTTAAGGTTGACCTATCGTCAGGTGCATTTGCCTCGGGACAGGTTTATGTTGCCCTAAGCCGTTGTAAAACAATTGAAGGCATTTCTCTACAGAGGCCGATTGAGCCCAGAGATGTGAGCTGCGATCAAGAGATCAAGCGTTTCTATCTGAATTGCTTGCCCAATTCAAATAATTAAAACCCGGCCGCTAATCCATCTCTACGGTGATCGCTGCCAGCAATATAAGCAGAATCGGCATCTTCTGAGAGCGTGGCAATTGCTTGCGCACTGCCAAAGTCCAAGCTGTTTGCTGGTTGTACGGCAACCTCATGTCCGATTGCTTTCAATCCATCAACCACACCCTGGGGCATCGCCGCTTCCACAGTGAGTTTGCCTACATCATCGATACGCCAACGGGGCGCATCAGAACAGGCTTGTGGATTGAGGTATTCATCCACAAAGCGCATCACGAATTGAATATGACCCTGCGGCTGCATATTGCCGCCCATCACACCAAATGCCATAGTAGGTTTGCCATCCTTGGTGAGGAAGGCGGGAAGAATGGTGTGGAAAGGGCGCTTACCCGGAGCAACTTGATTGGGGTGCCCAGCTTCTAATCTAAAGCTCATGCCACGATTATGAAAAGCAATGCCGCCTGGGGCGACTACACCAGAACCAAAGCCTTTGAAGTTAGATTGAATATAAGAAATCATCATGCCGGATTCATCGGCGGCGCATAAGTAAACAGTGCCGCCTGAATGTGGATCTCCTGGACCATAGCTACCAGCCTTGTTGTGATCAATCATGGCTGCGCGACTGGCCAAGTAATCTCTATTTAAAAGAGAGCTCACTGGCATTTGCATAGAGCGTGCATCGGAAACGTAGGCATAAACATCAGCAAACGCCATCCGCATAGCTTCAATTTGTAAATGAATACGTTGCGCTGAGTTAGCGGGGTATTGCTTCACATTGGCTGCCTGCAAAATACCTAAGGCAATTTGAGCGGCAATACCAGATCCATTTGGCGGAATTTCATGGAGAGTGTAATCACCATAATCGAAGGCTAAAGGCTCAACCCATTCTGGCTGGTTATCAGCAAAGTCTTGCATGGTGAAACAACCACCAGTAGCCCGAGCAAAGTCCACCATACTCTGTGCAAGTGGACCTTTATAAAAAGAATCGCCTTCCGTGGCAGCAATTTCTCTTAGAGTCTTAGCTTGCGCAGGATATTTCCAGATTTGTCCCGCTTGAGGTGCCTTGCCATCAATTAAAAATGACTCTACAAAACCAGGTTGGTTCTTCAGGATTGGAATGGCTTCACGCCATTGACGAGCGATAACAGGTGAAACCGGAAAACCATTTTCCGCATAGTCGATAGCTCGTTTAAACAATTGCGCAAAGGGCAGCTTGCCAAATTTTCTGGAAAGTTCGATCCAGCCGGCAACCATGCCAGGGACAGTGACTGTATTCCAACCAATTAAATCCATACCTTCTTTGCCGGCAAAATACTCTGGCTTCCAAGCTGAAGGAGCGCGACCAGAAGCATTTAAGCCATGTATCTTCTTACCATCCCAAAGAATTGCAAAGCCATCTCCACCTATGCCATTCATCGTAGGTTCAACAACGGTGAGCGTGATTGCAGTTGCAAGTGCTGCATCTACTGCGTTGCCGCCACTCTGTAGAGCTTCAATGCCTGCCTGAGTGGCCAGTGGTTGAGAACTCGCAACCGTATTTTTAGCCAGAACAGGGGCGCGACTACCAAAAGGAGGGGATATCAACATAAGGACTTATCTATTTAACGACTTAATCAACTTTAACATTCGCTGACTTTACTACCTTCTCCCATTTACTAGCTTCGCTTGCAGTAATTTCAGATAACTTTTCAGAGTTTGCAAACTGAGGGTGAATACCTTGGGCTGCCATACGTGCTTTGAAATCGGGATTCGTGAGAATCTTACGAATTTCTTTTTCTAATTTTGAAATGATTACTGGAGAAGTTCCTTTAGGAACGTAAACCGCATAAAAGTTTTCTACATCAAACTGCTTCATGCCATCTTGTCCGAGAGTGGGAACATTGGGCATTAAAGGAGAGCGTTCTGCTGCGGCGATAGCAATCGGACGTAGCTTGCCACTCTGAATATGGGGCAATGAAGCGGTCACGCTATCAAACATCATGAGAGTATTGCCTGCAATCAAATCAGGCAAAGCAAAGCTGCTGCCCTTATAAGGGATATGCGTTCCCGTTGCTCCAATACGCTGCATAAACAAAGTGGATTCCAAGTGGGAGAGGCTGCCATTACCTTGGGATGCGTAATTAAAGTCACCCTTTTTAGACTTGATGAATGCAATGAGTTCAGGAAGATTTTTTGCTGGAACACTTGGGTTCACCACAATTAAATGCGGAATTGTTCCAATTAATGCAACTGGAACAAAATCTTTCTGTAAGTCAGCCGGAGGATTTTTAAATAGGGCTGAAGAAATCGATTGATTTGTCAGCGCACTAATGTTGATGGTGTAGCCATCAGGGGCGGCTTTAGCAGCGGCTTGTAAGCCAATCATTCCACCAGCGCCAGGTTTATTTTCGACAACGATGGATTGACCCAATGCTTCAGCTAAAGGCGCGGTCACACTACGCGCAAAAATATCAGTAGATCCGCCTGCAGGAAAGGACACAATCGCAACAATCGGTTTTTTAGGCCAATCTGTATCGGAGGCGGCAAGAGCCAAGTTACTTAAAGTCAACAGTCCTAATGAGCCAAGGATGAGAGATTTGAAATAGTGCATTTAATGATCCGATAGTGAGATGAGTAATATAGTATTGGAAATTCAGAATCTAGTTTTAAAAAGATCAAATAGAGAGACGCATGACAACAATGAACAAAACAAGCGGCGGAATTGATATGTCAGCTTATTGGCTGCCATTCACACCTAACCGCTACTTTCAGCACCATCCGAAGATCATGCAGTCAGCAAAGGGAGCTTACTACTTTGATGATCAGGGTCGTAAGCTATTTGATGGTTTATCTGGGCTGTGGTGCTCTCCATTGGGGCATGCTGATCCACGTATTGGTGCAGCGATTCAAAAGCAGTTTGAAACGATGGATTATTGCCCTGCATTTCAGATGGCCAGTGAGACAACTTTTAGCTTGGCTAGTCGAATTGCGAAGATGGCGCCGGAGGGATTGGATAAGGTATTTTTTACCAACTCTGGTTCTGAGGCGGTTGATACTGCATTGAAGATCGCCATTGGTTACCACCGAGTAATGGGCAATGCATCCCGTATTCGACTAATTGGACGAGATCGCGCTTATCACGGCGTTGGTATCGCTGGAATATCGGTGGGTGGTATGGTCGCCAATCGCAAAATGTTTGCCAGCATGATGATGCCCGGTGTGGATCATTTGCCTCATACATTAAATCTCTCACAGATGGCTTTCTCAAAAGGGCAACCAAAGTGGGGGGCGCATTTGGCAGAAGAGTTAGAAAAGATTGTTGCTCTTCATGATGCCAATACGATTGCCGCTGTCATCATGGAGCCTGTGCAGGGATCGACCGGAGTCATAGTTCCACCCGATGGCTATTTACAAAAGATTCGTGAGATCTGTACTAAGCACGGTATTTTGCTGATCTTTGATGAGGTGATTACCGGCTTTGGTCGCTTAGGCGCAAACTTCGGTGCCGATCGTTTTGGTGTAACACCCGACATGATTACGTTTGCAAAAGGGATTACGAATGGCGTGATTCCAATGGGTGGCGTGATTGTGCGTGGAGATATTTACGACAATATTATTTCGAATGGTGGGCAAGAGCAAGTGATTGAATTTTTCCATGGCTATACCTACTCAGGTCATCCGATACCTGCGGCTGCAGGCCATGCAGTGCTTGATATTTTTGAGTCTGATGATTTGGTCAATCGGGCTCGAGCACTAGAACCTGTTTTAGAAAATGGACTTCATGCCCTAAAGGGTAAGTCTGGCATTTTGGATATTCGTAACTTTGGTTTATCTGGCGCTATTGAGCTTGATCCTGTGCCAGGAAAGCCAGGTTTGCGCTCAATGAAGGTGCTCGAGGCCTGTATCGAAAGAGGTGCATTAGTAAGGGTGGCTGGTGACGCTATTGCCGTAGGCCCCCCATTTATATCCAAGCCTGAAGAAGTGGAATTTCTGTGTAGCGTTTTAGGTGATGCTATTGATGAGGCGATGAAGGTTAATTAACCGCGTAAATATTAGGCTTTTAATTGGCTTGAATTATTGTATAGCTACGCTATACAATATGGTATGATTAAATCGTTTAGGCATAAAGGATTGCAGTTATTTTTTGAAACTGGAAGCCGTGCTGGCATTCAAAGTTCTCATGCTCCTCGTCTTTCAAGACAATTATCCAGATTGAATGAGGCCCGTAATTGGGAGGATGTGAATATTCCTGGCTGGCGATTACATTCCTTAGGTGGAAAACTGGTTGGCCACTTTTCAATTTCAGTTAGTGGAAACTGGAGAATTACTTTTAGGTTTGAAGGTGAAGACGTAGTGTTGGTAAATTATCAGGACTACCATTGATGATAAAAATGAGAAAAATGCACAACCCCCCGCATCCAGGACTCACCTTGCGTGATGATATTCTTCCTGCCCTAGGGATTACTGTTACAGCCGCAGCTGATCAGCTTGGTGTGACTAGAGCTGCTTTATCTCGAGTATTAAATGCTAAAGCTGGAATTTCGCCTGAGATGGCATTGAGAATTGAGGCATGGTTAGGCGTTGAAAATGGTGGCAGTGCAAGTATTTGGTTGGCCCAACAGTCTGCTTATGATTTGTGGAAAGCTAGAAAGACTATTAAACCTAAAGTGAAGCACATACAAATACCGGATTTACTGGCTGCCTAATTATTGGCGACTCAATTAGCGATTAAATAAGTGGTAAATCACGGGTATTGCTACTGCACTGACAACGCCATTCATGCCCATCGCTAGACTAGCGTATGTTCCTGCTTCAGGATGAATGCTAAATGCACGTGATGTGCCGATGCCATGAGCGCCAATACCAATAGCAAAACCTCTTTGCCACCACGCTTTCATACCCAATGCGTTCAATACAAAGGGTGCCAAAATAGCCCCTAGTATTCCGGTACTCACGGCAAAGATGGCTGTTAGAGTTGGTGAGACGCCAATACGTTCTGCAATACCCATCGCAATTGGTGCGGTAACAGATTTGGGATACATGGCACCAGTGATGCTGGAGTCTGCCCCAAGTACAGTAGCAATACCTACCGCACTAATGATTGATACCAATCCACCCGTGCATAGCGAAGCAATTAAAGGGAGTGATCTCCCTTTAAGGCTATTTAATCCTCTGTAGATGGGGATAGCTAAAGAAACTGTCGCGGAACCTAATAAAAAGTGAATAAACTGAGCTCCCTCAAAATAGGTTGAGTAGGGCATTTCAATAAATTGAATCGTGCTTGCCACAATCAAAATGGCAATTGCTACTGGATTGGCCAATGGATTCTGATGACTGGCTTTATAAATGCTGAGCCCAATTTGATAGGCTGCTAGCGTAATAAATAAGGCAAAAAGCGGGCTACCCGATAAGTAAACCCAAATCTCGACGATAGAGTGCTTTTCACTCATGAGATTCTTTCCTGCTCAATAAACGGGCGACTAACGCGCTAGAGGCAATAGTGAGGATGACGCTACCAATGAGGGCGCTAATAATGGCCCATGCATTTGCTTTGAGCTGGGGTAAGAAAAGCACCACGCCAACAGCGGCTGGAACAAAGAGAAGTCCGAGGTACTGACTAAAGCCATCGCCCACCATGGCTAAGTCGGAATTAATCCCTTTGCGCAAAACCAGCCACAGCACCAAGAGAACCAATCCAATGACCGGTCCAGGGAGCGTCGGCAAAAGGAACTTAGAAACGAGTTCACCCAGGCTTTGAAAGAGAAGGATTTGTACAAGGCCAAAAATCATGTAGCTATCTTACCGCCTGCGTGAATAGAGTGCCCAGATAGCCATCCCAGTGCCAGAGGCACCAAAGGAGGGGTTTTCTAAAGCTTCACCATGACTTTCTAAGTTAGATTTGAGTTATTCAGGGATGCCCTGAGGATTCCAGTCAATATCTTGTATACAAAACCTTGCTACACTGGTCTGAAAATAGCAGTTCATATTAATAAATAGGAGATTCAACATGAAGTCACTCGTATCTGGCTTGCTTCTTGCTTTGTGTTCCAGCCTTTCTTTTTCTGTATCGGCTAAAGATACGGTCAAGATTGCCTACATTGGGCCATTGACCGGAGGTGTTTCTGCAAATGGTATTGGTGGTCGTAACTCTGCTGATCTAGCAGTTCGCCTCAAAAATCAAGACCCGAATGCTAAATATAAGTATGAATTGGTTACTGCAGATGATGAGTGCAAGCCAAACGTAGGCGTTCAAGTCGCTACCAAAATTGCGTCAGATAGTTCCATCATCGCAGGTGTAACCCATTACTGTTCAGCAGTCGCAATGAGTACTGTCGATGTTTATCACAAGTTTGGATTGCCAGTGATGGTGTGGGGTGCCGTTCTTCCTGAAATCACTTATGGCAATGACTATAAAGAGATTCATCGTGTAAACGGTACGATGATTAATCAAAATGAAGTAGCAGCTAAATTCTTAACTGGCTTAGGCTATAAGAAGTGGGTCATCATTCATGACACTACCGATTACGGCAAAGGTCACAATAAGTATTTTTCTCAGTTCCTGACTAAAAATGGCGGCCAGATCTTGGGCACCTTTGGTGTCACCGCTGATCAGCAAGACTTCACAGCCGAATTAACCAAAATCAAGCAGTTGAACCCTGAAGTGGTTTACTTTGGCGGCCTCACACCAATCGGTATTCGTATCCGCACACAAATGGATCGCTTGGGTATCAAGGCGGTATTTGAAGGAACTTCTGGAATTAAGTCTGATGCATACATCGAGGGCTTGGGTAAATTGTCTGAAGGCTCTTTGTCTTTCATCGAGGGTGCGCCATGGGAAAAACTCCCAGGTGGACTTGAGTTCATTGCCAAGTATTCACAACAAAAGTATCCAGATGCGCCTGAAGCCTATGGTCCTTTTGCCTATACCGCGACTAATCTGATCATGGCTGCAATTGAAAAGGCAGGGCCTAATCGCAAGAAAGTCATGGATCTTTTAAATAACACCCAAAACGTAGAAACGATTATTGGGAAGGTCAGTTTTGATGATCATCGCCAAAACATTGTTCCCTTGATCTCTAAGTATGTTGCGCAAGATGGCAAATGGGTTCTCTGGGAAGACAGTCTCTATGCTAAGAAGCAGCGTAAGTTAGGGCAGTAATTGAAATCGTAGTAGAAGAGGGTATTTTTGCATGTCATTTGATATTTTTTTGCAGTACTTGCTCAATGGTTTGATGTTGGGTGTAATTTATGCAATCGTGGCAGTTGGATTTACCCTCTACTTCGGTGTTTTGGATGTCATTAAGTTTTCTCACGGTGACATCCTCATGGTGGGGGCCTTTGCTGGCCTCACCGCCTATATTGGTATAGCCGAGACTTTTACTTCTCCTTGGCTACAGCTTTTAGTATTAATAGTAGTAAGTCTGGCTGTTGCAGCCTTTCTTGGTGCAGTCATTGCTCGCTACCTCATCCTGCCTTTGCAGAAAGCGCCCCCAATCAATACCTTATTGGTAACCTTGATGTTGGGTCTTGCACTGCGTGAATTGGTCCGTTTGTTTTATCCAAATGGATCCAATCCCAAACCTTTTCCAAAGTTACTGCCTGTTGATGGCATTGCTCTTGGCGAATTTACTTTGCGCGCTGATAGTCTCATCCTGCTCATTACTGGAGTCTTAATCATTGTTGCGGTTCAACGCCTGATCACCAAAAGCAAGATTGGCTTAGCTATTCGTGCGGTTGCACAAGATAGCGAGACAGCACGCATTATGGGCATTAACTTCCATCGAATTGTCTTGATTACATTCATGTTGGGTTCGGCCTTGGCTGCGCTAGCTGGCTTGATGAACGGCCTGTATTACAACGAAGTCAATTTCAGCATGGGTTTATTACTAGGTGTGATTGGCTTCTCTGCTGCGGTAGTAGGCGGCTTGGGAAATTTCTATGGTGCGATTGTTGGAGGGTTCTTATTTGCAGGACTCCAAACGATTGGCGCTGTTTTGCTGCCAGCCATATTGCCCAGTGTTCCTAGTGCATACAAAGACGTCTTTGCCTTTGCGGTAATCATCATCATCATGGGATTGAAGCCTACAGGCTTGATTTCTGAAAAATCCAGCGAGCGAGTTTAAGTATGAAGTTATTAATATCTGCCTTCATTGCCTGCCTGGTCTATTGCATTCTATTGTTGGGCTCTGAAAACCAGTTAGAAGTTGGCGCTCTTGTAATCCTCGCGTTTGTAACCAGTTTGGTTGGTAAAAAATTAGGGTTGATGGATAAGCTAGCAAATGCCGTGAGAGAACATCCTCAGTTTCCCGCTTACGCCTCGATTGCAGGTGTGCTCATAACCATGCTGGTGTTCCATAATTCACACTTTGCACTCTTGATGCTCGCTACAGTGCTGATCTATTCCATTGTTTGCCTTGGTTTAAACATTCAATTTGGTTATGTCGGCATCGTGAACTTTGCAGGTGCCGCTTTCTTTGGTATCGGCAGTTATACCGCTGCAATATTGTCGACCCACACCGCGATCCCGCATTTGCTGGTTCTATTTATAGCCGCAGGTATCTCTGCCCTGATTGGTTCCATATTGATCTACCCAGTGTTGAGAACACGTGGGCACTATGCGGCTTTAGTCACCATCGCTTTCGGTATCTTGTTCCGCAACTTCTTGGAGGTGAATGACACCTTGGGTGGTCCGCAGGGGTTAAAGATTCCTCCGCTCACTATTTTTGGCTGGAATTTATCGGATGGTTTGGACATAGGTGGTTTTGAATTGTCTTTCTACATCCCATACCTCCTGATCGCATTAGTTCTGCTAATTGCTAGTTTTAGAATCACCCGCAATTTAGAGCGCTCATGGATTGGATTGAGTATGGATATGGTCCGTACCGATGAAATTGCAGCCTCTACTTTTGGTGTGAATATTGCGCACTGGAAGGTAGTGGCATTCACATTAGGCAACTTCATTGCTGGTATGGCAGGAGCACTCTACGGAATGATGACGGCCTATGTTGCCCCAAATAACTTTACCTTTGCTGACTCCTTGATATTGGTATCAATTGTGATTTTGGGTGGTATTGGCAACCCATGGGGAATCATTCCTGCAGCAGCCATTGTGGTGATTCTTCCTGAGAAGCTTCAATTCATTCAGGAATATCGTTTCTTGCTCTATGCCATTGTGGTGATCTTGATCTTGCTATTCCGTCCTGATGGTTTGTTGCCAAGGCGGATTCGAGAGTATTTCCCGGGCAACAAAGCGGGAGGTCAAAAATGAGTTCATTGACATCATCCAAGAAGCAAATCCTAGTCGCAGAAAAACTCACCATGCGTTTTGGTGGTGTAACAGCATTAGATTCGTTGGACCTTCATGTGAATGAGGGCGAAGTATTGGGATTGCTAGGTCCAAATGGTTCAGGCAAGACCACTTTCTTTAACGTCATTACCGGTTTGTATCGGGCCAGCTCAGGCAGTGTTTTATTTCGTGGTGAGGATTTAACTGATGCTGCTGCTCAGCAAGTGTATCTGCATGCAATTACTCGTACGTTTCAACGCTCGCGTTTGTCTTTGCCTCTAACGGTCTTCGATAACATCGCGATTGGAGATAACCGTCGATTAAATACTGGGCTTTTCTTTAATTTGTTTCAAAGAGAGAAATTTAAGCAAGAATACGAAGGCTTGGTTGAGCAGGTAAGGCAGCTGCTCCTTACATTTAATCCTAAGTTAGCTGACAAAATATTTGAGCCAGTGGCAAGCTTGCCAATGATTGATCGCCGCCGCATTGAAATCTGCAGAGCCTTGATTAGTCAACCTGATTTACTTCTTCTAGATGAGCCTTCAGCCGGCATGACTCACGATGAGACCGCTGAAGTAATGGATGACATTTTGCAGGTACGTAGCAAGATTAAGCCATTCACTATTATTTTGATTGAGCATGAAATGGGTTTGATTCAAAGAATGACTGAGCGTTGCATTGTTCTGAACTATGGCAAGAAAATTGCTGAGGGCACTTACGATGAGATCGTGAACAATCCCGAAGTACAAGTCGCTTATTTGGGGCAGGAATAATCATGGCCTTATTAGAGATTGAACACATCTATACCGCATACGATCGCATTGATGTTTTGGAAGACGTCTCCATCAAAGTCGAGAAGGGTGAAATTACCTGCATTCTTGGTGCCAATGGCGCCGGTAAATCTACCTTAATTCGATCCGTCCTAGGATTGACCCCGGCTAATCGTGGAAAAATCATTTTTAATGGCGTAGATATTGCCCATTTGCCAACACATCGCATTATTGAAGCAGGAATTGCATGTGTTCCAGAAGGACGTCGCGTGTTTCCGCGTATGACGGTGGATGAAAATCTATCTGCTGGAGCTTATCTGGTAACTGATAAAAAAGTGATTGAAGAGCGTCGTGAGCATGTAAAGCATTTATTTCCGCGCCTTGCCGAGCGCTCTAATCAGTTAGCGGGGACTATGTCCGGTGGTGAACAGGCGATGCTGGCGATTAGTCGCAGCCTCATGAGTTCGCCTGAGTTGCTGATATTTGATGAGCCTTCACTGGGCCTGTCACCTTTGTTTGTAAAAGAAAACTTTAAGATCATTAAAGAAATCAATCAAATGGGTACCACTGTCTTATTGGTTGAGCAGAATGTTCGTCAAACCTTGGCAATCGCCCATCGTGGATATGTCATTACCAAAGGCCAAGTGGTGGCTGAGGGAAGCGCCACAGCATTGGCTGAGAATGCGGAAGTACAAGCAGCTTATTTTGGATAAATACAGATGACAACCAACATTCCTGATCCAATTGCATTAACTCAAGAGCTGATTCGTTTTAATACGATTAATCCCCCGGGCAATGAAGATCAAGTCTGTGAATATCTAGCGAAACTCTTAGAGTCTGTAGGCTATGAATGTCGCAAGATTGAATTTGCCCCACATCGAATGAGTTTAGTTGCCAAAATTGGCGCCTGTTCCGATCAAAAGCCTAGTATCTGCTTTACTGGGCATGTAGACGTTGTTCCTTTGGGTGCTCGCACTTGGAAATATGAACCCTTTGCCGGCATTATTGAAGATGGCAAGCTATATGGGCGCGGCTCTAGTGATATGAAGAGTGGCGTCGCTGCTTTTGTTGTTGCAGCTATGAAAATGGCTGACTCCGCAAAGCAAGGCGCTGGCGTGAGCATGATCATTACCGCAGGAGAAGAGACGGGCTGCGAGGGCGCATTTCATTTGGCAGCTAACCAGGAAATATTGGATTTTCTGGGTCCTGCTGGATGCTTTATTGTGGCTGAACCTACCGCCAATGAACCTTTGCTAGGTCACAAGGGGGCCTACTGGTTGAAAGCCTCTACTGATGGCGTTACCGCTCATGGCTCGATGCCTGAGCGTGGCGACAACGCGTTTTATAAGTTGGCTAAGGCCGCATTAACTTTAGAAAAATTTGCTTTTGATACTCCTGTCCATGAGTTGATGGGTCAAGGCACTCTTAATGTGGGTACTGCCAAATCAGGCATCAATATCAACTCAGTTCCTGATGCGGCGGAAATGACGCTGGATATTCGTACGGTTGCAGGGCAAAGCCATCAACATATTTATGGCTGCCTATGTAAAGCGCTGGGCCCTACGGTTCGCCTGGACACCATTATTGATATTGAAGGGGTGTTCACGCCCGCTACAGATCCCTGGATGGCAAGCGTATTTGATTTTTGTGAAAAGATTAATGGGGTTCGTCCGGTCGAAAAGACGGTGTCTTACTTTACCGATGCATCAGCATTAAAGCCCGCAATTGGCAATCCACCCACCGTGATTCTGGGGCCAGGCCAGCCAGAAATGGCTCATCAAACTGACGAATTTTGTTACGTCGACAAAATTACAGACGCGACTCAGTTATTTTCTGAGCTAATTCTTGATTGGCAGGCTCACTAGTTCTTCGCCCCCAATAAATGTTGCATTGCAATATATTAATTCTTAGTTAAGATAAGCACACGATAAGTGGGGGTAATGAAGTTGCCCCTGACACCATAAAAAGAATTTTTAGGAGAGCACTCATGGCTGAATTGAATGTCAATGGTAAAAAATACAAGGTGGACGTTGATCCAGAAACCCCATTGCTTTGGGTAATCCGCGAACAGGTCGGTTTAACCGGCACTAAGTATGGATGTGGAGTTGGTCAATGCGGTGCGTGCACAGTGTTGTTTGAGGGTCAGGCCATTCGTAGCTGCTCTATTCCAGTAGCTGCAGCTGAAGGAAAAAAAATCGAGACTATTGAAAGTTTAGAGAAGAGTGGTCAGCTTTCTAAAGTTCAAAAAGCGTGGGTCGACAATCAAGTGCCTCAGTGTGGTTACTGTCAGTCCGGCATGGTGATGGCAACCACCGCTTTGTTAAGAAACAATCCAAAGCCTACTGATGCACAAATCGACGAGTCCATTACTAATATCTGCCGCTGCGGCACATTCCAGCAAGTGCGTGCAGCGATTCATGCAGCTAGCAAGGCTTAAGGGGAAAAACATGACTACAAATACAAATACTTCCCGCCGCCATTTTGTCATTGGCTCTAGTGCCATTGCTACTGGCTTAGCCATTGGCCTCGATCTTTCTTTTATGTCTGCTGCAAATGCGGCTATGGGTACTGGCACTACTGCCATGACTCCATTAGCCACACCAGAAATTGGTATCTGGGTTGTAGTTAAGCCGAATGATGATGTTGTTGTGCGTATTGTCCGCTCAGAAATGGGTCAAGGCACTATTACTGGCTTAGCTCAGATGGTTGCAGAAGAATTGCAATGTGATTGGAAAAAAGTCTCTTATGACTATCCATCACCTGGTGAGAATTTAAAGCGTAAGCTGGCATGGGGTAGCTATTCCACTGGCGGTAGCCGTGGCATTCGTACTTCTGAGCAATATGTGCGTAAGGGCGGAGCTGCTGCGCGCATGATGTTGATTCAGGCTGCGGCAAATCAATGGGGCGTTCCCGCTTCTGAATGCGTAGCAAAAGATAGCGTGATTACTCATACTCCGTCTGGCAAAAAGACAACTTTCGGTAAGGTATCTGTAGCGGCATCACAGTTGGAAGTGCCAAAAGAAGTGCCATTGAAGGATCCAAGGGAGTGGACATTAATTGGTAAGCCTGTCAATCGTATTGATGGCGTTTCCGACAAGGTCACTGGGCGACAGGTCTATGCAATTGACTTGAAGATGCCAGGTATGTTGGTGGCGAATATTAAAGAGTCTCCAGTGTTTGGCGGCAAAGTAAAGAGCTACGACGCGGCTAAAGCGCAAAGCATGAAAGGCGTAAAGAAAGTAGTTCAGGTAGGTGACTCAGCGGTAGCAGTTGTAGCAGATACCTTCTGGCAAGCTAAAACCGCTTTAGACCAAGTGAATATCGTTTGGGATAGCGGTACTAATGGCAATGTTTCCAGTGCTTCCATTAAGAAGATGTTGGAAGAGGGCTTAAATGCAGATGATGCTTTTGTTCACAACACTAATGGTGATGTTAAAGCGGCAATGTCTGGCGCATCTAAGAAATTAGAGGCCACATATTTCTACCCATTTTTAAATCACGCCACTTTGGAGCCGCAAACGGCGACTGCGAAGTGGACTGCTGACTCTTGTGAGGCTTGGGTTCCAACCCAAGACGGTGAAGCTTCATTAGCAGCGGTAATTGCTGCATCTGGACTTCCTGCAGAAAAATGTAATGTCTACAAGGTGAACCTTGGCGGTGGATTTGGTCGCCGTGGAGCCTTCCAGGATTACACAACACAAGCGGTCAATATTGCTAAGCAAATGCCGGGCACTCCTATCAAGCTGATTTGGACCCGTGAAGAGGATATGACCCAGGGTCGTTACCATCCCGTAATGATGTGTAAGATGACTGCAGCGATTGATGACAAGAAAAACGTCACTGGTATTAACATGCGTTTGTCAGGTCAATCCATCCTGGCTGCGGTGCGTCCAGCTGTAGTCGCTGCGAACAAAGGTAAAGATCCGTTGGCATTCCAAGGGGTTGAGCCTACAGGTGAGCATGGCATTACTTATAGCTTCCCAAATTTAAATATCGATCATGCAATGCGTAACACCCATGTACCACCCGGATTTTGGCGTGGTGTGAACGTAAACCAAAATGCGATCTTTATTGAAACCTTTATGGATGAGTTGGCTGAAGCAACTGGTATGGATGCTGTAGAGTTCCGTCGCAAGCATATGGAAAATTTCCCGCGTGCTGTAGCGGTTCTCAATGCAGTCGCTGATGGCATTGGCTGGACTAAGCCAGCTAAACCAGGTGTATACCGTGGCATTGCGCAAATGCGCTCCTTTGGTAGTTACGTAGCAGCAGCTTGCGAGTTATCAGTAACTAACGGCAATGAAGTGAAGATTCATCGCATTGTTGCCGCTACCGATCCTGGTTATGCAGTTAACCCTGCGCAAATTGCACGTCAGGTCTCCGGCTCCTTTGTTTATGGCTTATCCGCTTTATTCGAAGAAGAGATCACGATTGAAAAAGGTGCTGTTGTTCAGAAGAACTTTGATACCTTTAACTCGATTCGTCTCTATCAGATGCCAAAAGTCGAAACCATCATCATTCAAGGTGGCGGTAAAGAGTGGGGTGGCGTAGGTGAACCAACGATTGCGGTAGCTGCACCAGCTGTTCTCAATGCCATTTATCGTGCAACAGGCAAACGCTTGCGCACAGTGCCTTTGAAAAACAGCGGTATCAAGCTAGTTTAAGCGTTAGTTCACAGTGACATTGTGTCGATGAGAAAGAGGATTGCACTAGCATTTTCATTGCTAGTCATCCTCAATCTCAATGCTGTGCACGCTCAAGTAATCGTGGGTGATTCGATTTTCGAATCCCTTTCTTCTGAGGCTGGCAATCCGGTGCGTGGTAGAGTGATTGTGGCAAGTCGTCAAACAGGTTTATGTTTGCTATGTCACAGCGGCCCGTTTCCAGAAGAGCGCTTTCAGGGGAACTTAGCTCCTGAACTGAAGATGAGCGTGGCTCGCTTAAATGCCCCACAACTAAGGGCGCGTATTGTGAATGCAGCACACTTCAATCCACAAACGATCATGCCGGCTTATTATGAAACTAAACACCTCAATCGTGTAGCCCCTAAGTTTTCGGGGCAGACAATACTAAGCGGACAAGAGATCGAAGATGTTATTGCTTTCTTGGTGACTTTGAATAATACAAATTAACTGAAATCGAGATGAAGAAAATCATTCATAACCATCGCAGGCAATGGCTAAAGCAAGTCCAGGGTCTTGGGCTTTTGGCCTTGGGTTTTTGTTTAAATCCGATAGCTGCCCTTGCTAAAAAAGAAGAGGCAGATGAAGCGATTAAAAAAATTACCGGTGGCGCTGCTATTCGGGAGGGTAAAGTCACTCTGGTTATTCCACCGCTAGTGGAAAATGGTAATTTAGTCGTGCTCAAGGTTAGTGTAGATAGTCCGATGACAGCCAATGATTATGTCAAGACCATACATGTGATTGCCGAGGGCAATCCTTTGCCTAATATCTTTACTGTTTACCTTACTCCACGTTCGGGCACTGCAAACATTACGACGCGTGTCCGTTTGGCTGATAGCCAGAAGGTATGGGCTATTGCACAAATGAGTAATGGTAGTTTTTGGCAAGGCTCCGCCGAAACTTTGGTAACCCTTTCAGCGTGCACGGAGATGGTATGAGTAAAACTTCCCGTACATCCATCACAATGCCAGCTACGGCCAAAAAAGATTCCATTATTGAGATTCGCGCTATTGCGCAGCATGATATGGAGTCAGGTTTTCGCTATACCGAGGGCGGCAAGCTCATTCCCCGCGATATTATTCGTACCTTTACCTGCACCTACAACACTGTGGAAGTGTTTAAAGCGGATTTCTATTCAGGAATAGGGGCTAATCCCTTAATCATCTTCACCACTATCGCTGTTGAGTCCGGAACCCTCGAGTTCAGATGGGCTGGGGATGATGGGTATGAGGCAGTCAACCAGTCTCACATTACTGTTTCGTGAAAAAGAAAACTTCTTTTTTTCTGAGTGGCATTTATCTAATACTTGCTAGCCTTATATTCATGGGGGCTCCAAAAGCAGTACCGCCATTGCAGCAGTCGAGTTATGAGTTGATGTCTGCCGAGAACAAGGCAATGCAAGATGACCCTTCACTCAATCCAGCAATGTTTTGGGTTGGTGATGGTGAAAGTTTATGGCAACAGAAGCTTGGTCCACAAAATAATGCTTGTAGCACTTGTCATGGGGATGCAAAAAAATCCATGCGCGGTGTAGCTACTCAATATCCTAAGGTGATTAAAGGCAAACTCCAAACGCTGGAAGGCCAAATCAATCAGTGTCGAATCGGCACTCAATCAGCCCCCGCCTTGCTCTACGAGAGCAAAGATCTCTTAGCCTTAACTGCCTTCATCGCATTTCAGTCCAAGGGCATGCCAATTGCGGTGAATGAAAATTCTGCTAACGCACCCTTCTTAAAAAAGGGCAGGCAGTCATTTAATGAGCGTATGGGACAGCTTAATTTATCTTGTGCGCAATGTCACGAGGATAGGGCGGGCCTAAAGCTTGGCGGTAGCCCAATACCTCAAGGACATCCCAATGCCTATCCCATCTATCGCTTAGAGTGGCAAACCTTGGGTTCATTGCAAAGACGGCTACGCAACTGCATGAGCGGTGTGAGGGCGCAACAATTTGAATATGGCTCGCCAGAGATGGCGCAGTTAGAGCTGTTTCTGATGTGGCGAGCTAGAGGCCTACCCCTAGAATCTCCAGGGGTGAGGCCTTAGCAAGGGTCTTTCTTCAGTTAATCAGAAAAGACTACTGAAGTTGCTCCATTTATGAGGACGCGATCGTGTAGGTAGTAACGCAAAGCTCTTGAGAGAACTGCGCGCTCTAAATCTCGACCCTTACGCACCAAGTCTTCTGGTGTATCGCCATGCGTAACGCGAGTCACATCTTGCTCGATGATCGGACCTTCATCCAGATCACTAGTCACAAAATGGGCAGTTGCACCGATGAGCTTGATACCGCGAGCATGCGCTTGATGGTATGGTTTAGCACCCTTAAAGCTAGGCAAGAATGAGTGGTGCACGTTAATGCAGCGGCCAGATAGCTTAGTCGATAAATCATCTGACAAGATTTGCATGTAGCGCGCCAAAATCACCATGTCTACCTTAGAATCTGCAACGATTTCGAGAAGTCTCGCTTCCTGGGCTGGCTTGGTTTCAGGTGTGACTGGTAGGTGGTAGAACGGGATATCCGCAAAATCAATGCTGGCATAGACGTCACGAGGATGGTTGGAGACGATGCCACAGATAATCATCGGTAACTCACCAATGCGCCAGCGATAGAGAAGGTCAACCAGGCAATGGTCTAACTTGGAAGCCATGATTAATACGCGTTTAAGATCCTTTACTGCACGCAATTCCCAAGTGAGCTCAAAACGCTTTGCAATTTCGACAAAGCCCGCTCTGAGTGACTCTACATTCGCAGGACAGCTAAAGCTGACGCGCATAAAAAAGCGCTTTGACGCTTTATCATCAAACTGTTGAGCTTCTTCAATGTCACCGCCTAGTTCAAATATATAAGTAGAGACCGCAGCAACAATGCCGGGTTTATTCGGGCAGGTAAGAGTAAGGTAATAGTTTTCAGTGGCCATATTAATTCGTTAGTAGATTGCTTATAAGCACTAATTTTAGTCGCTTATCCCCCTGCTTGGGGCTAAGTGCCCGAGTTATTGCTTGGCAGAACTCTTAGTCGTATCTCCAGGCCCCAATAAGGGCTCACTTTTATCCGTAACGGTGGGTAGAACAACCTCAATACAGATAGGTTTTGAGTCAATCACATTAAAGAAGCTGCACTCTTTTTTGGTGGCGGCAGATGCCATATGCTCTAAGGGAGATTTACCTGTCGCCGCAGAAGATGCAAGGCTTACTGCTGTGCCAGGGTTTGCTACAGCAGCGGTTCCAATAGTACTGGCAGCTGCTGTACCAGAGCTACTAAGGGTTGCTAATGGTGCGACGCAAGCACTCAATAATCCTATTAGGCAACTTAAGCCAAGCCAGCGAAAAAGGGTGAATCGCAAATAGGAAAAATTATTTGCTGCGACAGGCAACATTGAACACGCCTGCAGCCCATGTTTTGTTTTCAATAGCCTCAAAAGGGCTATCTGGAGTTTTCTGCTCCTCAACCACCTTACCTTTGCCGCCATTGCCAGCAAATGCTTTAAATTCAATTGGGCGATATTTGGCGGTGCTGCAATCAAATTCATTAAGACCAATAATCGAATTTACAATTTCTTTGGTTTGTGGATTTTGACCTGGCTTTTTAAAATCTAGCATCGACAAAATTTGAGTTTTGTCATCCTGTTTTTGAATTGTTGCTGGATCTACAAAAACAGTGAATGAATCGACCGTACCAATTTCTTGCCAGGCAGCCATGACATTTCCACTTGTCAATAATGTGGCTGAAATTGCGAGTAGGGTTGTGATGGATTTCATGAGAATTCAGTCCTTATTAATTGCTTTTGAGATATACATGCTATTTTAAGCGCCTATGCCACCATGTGCCATTGTAGTAATGGTTTACTTATTGGTTAATTCCAACTGGCGACTAGACTTTTCGGGTTTCATCTGCAAGGGAAGGTATTCATTGTTCGCCCACAACGAGTTCATATTGCGATATAGCTTGCTTTGTACCCATCCAGATTGGCCTGTCTGATAAACAAAGAGTGATTTCTCCAGATCCGCTAAATCATAGATTGTCCGTAAGCTTGGCGCCTGTAGTGTTTCATAGGGATTCTCGGACTGCATCAGCTCAAGTCGCCCCACGTTGATAGAAAAGCTATCTCCAGCGAAGGGGGTTCTGATATTAAATAGTTCGCCCAGTAAAGGCACCTTGCTAAATGGACGATGCTCGGAGATGGCAATGTGCGCTTTGCCCCAAACCCAAGATTTGGGGTCGTCACCATATTCCTTATTTAAATATTCCAAAGCTTTACCAAGTGCATTGTTGGAAGAGTCCTGGCAAGATTCAACCTGCTGCGTTTTAGGATCGTCACACCAGGGGCTATTGGGATTCTTGATTTGATTAATGAGTGGTGCCCGGTAATTGCGCGAACCATAAGTTTCGGTAAATAGATAACTTAATCTGGAGAAAAGATTGCGTGTTAACTGGTCTGCCCAGGCATTAAAAATCAGTGCGCCTGCGCTATTTTTTTTCATATCACCATCAAAACTTCTGCCAATTTCCATTGCTTGCGCGCTCAATGGATGGGGGCTCTGGCTGGTTTTGAATAATTCTAATAATGGTGTTGCCCCAAGCGATAGGGTATCGCCCTGCATAGTTTTCATATCATCAGCGGAGTGAATATTTTTAGATTTAATGAGATCAACAATACGGTTATAACGTGTTGGCAAGTCCCAATCACCCGTTAAAGGATTGGGATCATTGGCTGCGATAATTTTTTGATTGGCTGTTGCTATCCAGTCTTGCTCTGGGTTATTGCTGGCAGGAAGCTGTTCAAAAGGCACATAGCCGTTCCAGTCATACTGCCGTTCCCAGCCAGGCGCTGGCGCTACACCATAAAGACCATGGTGCAGAATTCTTTTGGGAGCCATTCCCGCTGCTTGATAGGCAATATTACCTTCGATATCCGCCATGACCACGTTTTGCATCGGAGCGTAATTTTTTCTTAGTGCTTGCTTGAATTGATCTAGATCGGCTGCGCGATTCATATCCAATAATCCAGCAACAGATTGGTTTTCAATATCGAGCGCCGTCCAGCGGAAAGCAAGAGCAAAGCGATCCGTATCAATCGTACGCTTGGCTTTTGCATAGGAATCAGAGATGACAGGACCATGTCGAGTTTCTTTTACTAAGAAAGTCAGCGATGGAGATCCCTTGATATCAATAATCTCTTGATGTACTTTGAATGGAAGTGGTCCATCAGGACCCCGATACATGCCCGGATTCTTCAAGTCAATTTGCTCAATGTATAAATCTTGAACATCAGGCCCGGTATTGGTAAAGCTCCATGCAAACTTATCTGTTCTACCCAAAACTACTGCAGGTATTCCGGGAAGGGTTCCGCCGATTACATTTAAACCGGGGGCCTCTAGATGAGCAAAGTACCAGACAGCAGGAGCAGACAGCCCTAGATGGGGGTCGTTAGCTAATAATGGCTTGCCAGAAGTGCTTAGCTTGCCACTCAAAGCCCAGTTATTCGAGCCGATACCATCCCTTGCTCCCATTTGATCTAACTGGCTCAACTCGGTTGCAGGCAAATTCTGAGGCTTGCTTTCTGCTGGACCGGGAGAGGTGTGAAAAACACTCAACTGTCTATACAACTTAGAAAAATCTACATTGCTGACGGGTTCATCTGCCTCATATGGCGGCACCACCTCCCAAACTTGTTTGGTTGTGAGGTATTGGGATAACTCAAGCCTTTGTAATTCTTTCTGCCAATTTCCACCTAAGTCATACGCCATCATGAGCATCCAGGCGACGCTATCTGTTGGTGACCAATGACCTGGTTTTGAACCTGTTAGGAAATACTCAACTGGGAGCGCCCAACCCAATTGCGCATTACCAGCATTGACGCCATCGGCATAGGCTTGTAGTAGACGCTTGGCAGAAACAGGATAACGATCGAATTGGCGTTCAGCTGCACGCTTAATGCCGAGGGTGCGTACAAAGCGATCAATTTTTACGGTGTCATTACCCAAGATTTCTGAAAGTCGACCGCTCGCAATGCGTCGATTCATTTCCATTTGCCAGGAGCGTTCACTAGCATGTAGGTAGCCTAAAGCAAAGTAGGCATCTGCTTGGCTTTTTGCATTGATATGCGGAATGTCAGACGCATCAAAGGTAATGGCAACAGAATCACCCAGACTTTTAATTGCGCGTTTGCCGGAGATATTGGATTGGGCAGAATATAAATAGGCAAGAGTGACTGCTAAACCAATGATGAGGCAGGGTCCTATTAGCCATAGGCCAGCCCGTACAAGTTTCCTAAGCCCCGATGATTTTGCCGGTAAATTCATGGATATATTCTAGATGTTTTATTCATCTTACCCTTGGGTGGCGGGGCATATAGGGCTCCAGGGCCCTATATGGGGCTTGCGTGCTAAAATTTCGCTTGTCTTGATTTATTTAGCACGGCTTTATTGTTGATGCGAGCCCGAGTGGTGAAATCGGTAGACACAGCAGATTTAAAATCTGCCGACTCAAAAAAGTCGTGCCGGTTCGATTCCGGCCTCGGGCACCAAAGACACTTCTACCTCGTTTATGAATTTACCCAAACTTCTCATTTGCTCAAGCTTGATCTTTTCATCTCTCGCATGGGGCGTAGACGTTCTGGAATTTAATTGCAAGCGCACAGAAAAAGGCTACACCGAAGAGTATGAGATGAAAATGACTCTTGCTTCGGGCGCCCAAAAGGCCAAGATCTTTTTAGATGATCGCGACCTAGATCAGTCAGATATGTATGGAGCACAAGTCGTCAAGAGCATCACCTTGGCGCGACCCAATATTTTGATATTGATAGAGGCAAATTTTCAGCCTGAAGAAATTATGGGGGTTTCTTATCCTGCAGGTAATGTCATCACCAACATTACCCTTGACCCAGTAACTGGCAAGTTCAGGAAGGTCGAGAAAATACAGGGTGGTATCTTGGGCGCAACTATTGGAAACGGCACGCACACTAGTGAAGAAACTTGTTTTCCCTCGAAAGCGCCATACAGGACTAAGTAAAGCTTAGTTTGGCTCTGTCACAAACCCAAGCTTAGTTAAGCCAGCGCGGCGCGATGCAGCCAAGACCTGCGCAACATATTCATACTTCACGGATTTATCAGCGCGCAGATTAATCTCTGGTTGAGGCTCTTTCTGGGCAGCTTTTTCTGCATAGCCATCGAAGGTCTTCAAATCAATCGGGGTGCTATTCCAGAAGATCTGACCATTAGCATCAATCGAGAGTTGAACTGACTCTGGCTTTACTTCATTGCGAACGCTATTGGCCTTTGGAAGCTCAATCTTCACTGCTTGTTGAATGACGGGCAGTGTGATGATGAAAATAATCAATAGCACCAACATGACATCCACCATCGGTGTCATGTTGATTTCCGACATAATGTTGTCGTCGTTTTGGTCGTCTTGTATATGAAAAGACATGACTATTCTCCGGAATTAACGCGGGCACCAGTAACAAAGTAGGCTAATAGATCATTGCCAAAGCGATTAAGGTCAGCTACAAACAATTTATTGGCGCGATTAATGGCGTTAAAGGCAAGAACCGCAGGAATCGCTACAGCCAAGCCAAGGGCGGTCATGATGAGTGCCTCGCCAATGGGGCCAGCCACTTGATCCAGTTGAGCACTTCCAGAGCTACTGATCGCGATCAGGGCGTGATAGATACCCCAGACGGTGCCAAACAAACCAATAAATGGAGCGATAGCGCCTGTAGATCCTAAGAAGGTTAAGCCCTTCTGCAATCCCGCTGCAATGCTGTCAACGCTATTTTTAAGGCTTCTTGCCATCCACTCAGAGTAGTTCAGTGTTTGCAGTAATTCACGGTGGTTGGTCGATTGACTTTGATGATGCGCAGATGCTTTAGTCGCAGACTTGGCAATTTGATAGTAAGGATTGACGGCATGATTGCTAAATGCTTGTAAGCCTTGATCAAATGAAGTGGCACGCCAGAATTGCTCAAGTTCAGGTTTGAGTTTGCGTAGATTACGTAAATCCCAAAGTCGAGTGAGCAAAATGACCCAAGTCACAATAGAGCAGATGAGCAGGGCAATTGCTACAAATCGAGTAATCGCATCGCCTTCAAGCCAGAGATTTGCTATGCCAAATGGTGTATTCATATTGATTAATTCTTGAGGTTAAATTTGATTAAAAGATTGGTGGAAATTCTTTGGGGTGAACCATTTACTAAAAAAGGTTTAAAGCGATAACGTTTGCCGATATCGGTTGCAGCGCGATCTAGTCTAGGGAAGGTGCTCGATTGAAGTAATGCTACATCTTCTACGTTGCCACTTTCATCAATAATTAAGCGCACTACCACTGCACCTTGTTCCCCAGAACGCTTTGAGAATGATGGGTAATAGGCATCTGCATCAGGTTGATAAACCACAACCAGTTTACCAATGTCAGTCTGAATAGGTGTACCGCTAGCACCCCCACTAGTAGCAGGGGCTACAGATGCATTTTGTTGTTGGGCGTCAGATTTGCTTTGAGCCTGGTTTTGCTGTGTTTGTTGTGGTGCCTGGGTAGGGCTAGGCTTTTCTACGGGCTTTTCTTTGGGTTTCTCCTGAACTGCTTTCTTTTCTTCTTTTGGTTTGGGCGGGGTAGCAGCAGGAGGTTGCTGGGTTTTAGAAGCTTCTGGACTAACCAAATTGGCCATGACGCGCTCATCATCCATTTGAGGCGGTCGCTGACTAAAGTGCAAAAACTCGAGCGCAGGAAGCGCATGTAGTAGCACTACGATGCCAATAATGATGCGTTCAGATTTATTGAACGGTAGAAAATCGTCTATCTTTTTCAGAAAGGCGCTCATCTTATTTCACCCAAGATGCGCGCTTCAACAGCATGCGAAGTTAAATCGGCAGACATTAAATCTTGCGCCATGAGCAATAGTGACTCTTCATTCTTGCTGCTCAGGAATAGTATTGCTCCATGTTCATTACTAGAGCTTGTAACTTTAAGATTCTCAAGTTGTCTTTTGAGCTGCCTAACCACAGCATCACTGGTATCAATCAGCGTAATAGATTCGCCTAGCAGTTTACGAATGGCTTTTCTCAAGAAGGGGTAATGCGTGCAGCCTAGCACCAAGGTATCGGCGCCGGCATCCTGAATGGGCTCAAGATGTTTTGCTAGCAACTCTAAGGTTTCTTCGTTATCCGCTTTACCAGACTCTATCAACGGTACCAATCCTGCGCCAGCTTGTTTGATGAACTGACAATCAACTGGTAGGGTATTTAATAAAGCGTTGAACTTATCGCTCTTGAGAGTCGCCTCAGTAGCGAGGACGCCTACAATATTATTTTGCGATTGCATGGCTGCTGGCTTAATGCCCGGCTCAACCCCAATGATCGGAACAGAAATTGACTCCCGAATTTGTTTAATCGCTTCAGCAGTTGCGGTGTTGCAGGCAACTACGATGGCGTTACATCCTTTGCTGGCTAGATAGTTGCAAAGGACGAGGCTGCGCCTTGCAATCCAGTCACTTGATTTTTCGCCGTAAGGCGCGTTGGCTGAATCGGCAAGATAAATATAGTCATGCTGGGGCAGCTGACGCAGAGCCTCATCCAATACGGACAAGCCTCCAACGCCAGAATCAAAAACCCCGATGAGTGCCAATGTGGACTATGCTTACTCTGTAATGAAGTTGTTAGGGTGTTAAGCAATCTTCACTGGAATACCAGCAATCTTCGCTTGCCATTCACGTGGACCTTCATTGTGCATCGAGATGCCTTCTGAATTTACCGCAACAGTGACTGGCATGTCTTTGACATCAAACTCATAAATGGCTTCCATGCCTAAATCGGCAAAGCCAACTACTTTAGAAGTTTGAATGGCTTTAGATACCAAGTATGCAGCGCCGCCAACAGCCATTAAGTAAGCTGACTTATGTTTCTTGATGGCTTCAATCGCCTCTGGTCCGCGCTCAGCTTTACCAATCATCGAGATCAAGCCAGTTTTGGCAAGCATCATCTCAGTAAATTTATCCATACGAGTTGCAGTAGTAGGGCCTGCTGGGCCAACTGCCTCATCACGTACTGGATCAACTGGGCCAACGTAATAGATCACGCGATTTTTAAAGCTTACTGGCAACTCTTCGCCTTTAGCGAGCATGTCTTGAATGCGCTTATGAGCGGCATCACGACCAGTCAAAATCTTGCCGTTCAGCAATAGTGTTTCACCTAGCTTCCAACCAGCCACTTCTTCAGCAGTGAGGGTGTCTAAATTTACGCGCTTGGATTTTTGAACATCGGGCGTCCAAGTTACATCTGGCCAGTCTGAGAGTGAAGGAGCTTCGAGTTTTGCAGGGCCATCTCCATGCAAATGGAAATGAATGTGACGAGTCGCTGCGCAATTCGGAATCATGGCTACTGGTAATGAAGCAGCATGCGTTGGGTAATCCAAGATTTTGATGTCGAGCACAGTGGCTAAACCACCTAGGCCTTGAGCGCCGATGCCGAGTTTGTTTACTTTTTCATAGAGCTCGAGACGTAGTTCATCAACGCGATTTTTAGGTCCTCGCTCAATGAGTTCTTGAATATCAACGGGACCCATTAAGGCTTCTTTAGCCATGAGCATCGCTTTTTCTGGTGTGCCGCCAATACCAATGCCGAGGATGCCTGGAGGGCACCAACCTGCGCCCATCGTAGGAACGGTCTTTAAAACCCAATCCACAATGGAATCGGAAGGGTTGAGCATGACCATCTTGGCTTTGTTTTCTGAGCCACCACCTTTAGCCGCACAAATCACTTCAACATCATCACCCGGGACGATTTCATAGTGGATGACAGCAGGAGTGTTATCCCCAGTATTTTTGCGTTTACCTGCCGGATCTGTCAACACAGAAGCGCGCAACATATTGTCAGGGTTGAGGTACGCGCGACGCACGCCTTCATTCACCATATCGGTGACGCTCATGGTCGCATCAGGCCATTGAACATTCATGCCGATTTTGAGAAAGACCACAGCAATCCCGGTGTCTTGGCACATTGGCCTGTGACCTTCGGCGCACATACGGCTGTTGGTCAAAATTTGGGCAATCGCATCTTTGGCACCATGACCTTGTTCCAATTCATAAGCCTTGCCCATGGCGGTAATAAAGTCCTTGGGATGGTAGTAGGAAATGAATTGAAATGCGTCCGCAACGCTTTGAATCAGGTCGTTTTGTTTGATATTGGTCATGGTTATCTGCTTATTTCCACATTATTAGTAAGGTTTGCCCTATTTTAAGGGTTTGCCATAGAGCAAATCCCAAGTGTTTTCACTTATCTTCTAAGGTCTTGAGACTCTAAATATGCCATTTTGCGACATTTTCTCGCATTTGTTGTTGATTTTAGATTATTGATTATTAGATAGAGGGCTGTGAAGCATGGAACCATTAAAGCAAGAAAACCGCGTTTTTAACCCACCTGCAGACTTTGTAAAGGGTGCGGCAATTCCAGGTATGGAGGCTTATAACAAGCTCTGTGCTGAAGCCAATTCAGATTACGATGGTTTTTGGGGTCGTCTTGCAAAAGAGAACCTCTATTGGAAAAAGCCCTTTACCAAGGTTTTAGATGAATCCAAGGCGCCTTTCTACAAATGGTTTGAAGATGGCACCACTAATGCTTCATACAACTGTTTGGATCGCCAAGTTGAAGCTGGCTTAGGTGATAAGACAGCCATTATTTTTGAAGCAGATGACGGCACAGTTACTAAAGTAACTTACAAAGAGATGCTCGAGCGTGTTTGCAAAATGGCAAACGCATTGCGCAAGATGGGCGTTAAGTCTGGCGACAGCGTCATCATTTACATGGCAATGACGATTGAAGGCATTGTTGCTATGCAGGCATGTGCGCGTATTGGCGCAATTCATTCTGTAGTGTTTGGTGGTTTCTCTGCCCAAGCGTTGCGTGACCGCATTATGGACGTGGGTGCGGTTGCAGTGATTACTGCTGATGGCCAGTTCCGCGGTGGCAAAGCATTGCCACTCAAAGCAATTTGTGACGAAGCGCTTTCCACAGGCGAATGCCCTAAAGTTAAGCATGTCATCGTGAGCAAGCGTACTGGTACTGATATCACGATGCAAGCAGGGCGTGACGTTTGGATGCAAGAGATCGTAGCCAATGAAGCGACAACTTGTGAGCCAGAGTGGGTAAGCGCTGAACATCCATTGTTCATTTTGTACACATCTGGTTCAACCGGTAAGCCAAAGGGTGTACAGCACTCAACAGGTGGCTACCTTTTGTGGGCCATTCTCACAATGAAGTGGACTTTCGACATCAAGCCTAATGACGTGTTCTGGTGTACTGCCGACATTGGTTGGGTAACGGGTCACTCTTATATTACTTATGGCCCACTCGCAGTTGGCGCCACTGAGATCGTATTTGAAGGCGTGCCAACCTATCCAAATGCTGGCCGTTTCTGGGACATGATCCAAAAACACAAAGCCTCCATTTTCTACACTGCACCGACTGCAATTCGTTCATTGATCAAAGCATCAAGCAATGACGAAGCAGTGCATCCAAAGAGCTACGATTTATCATCACTGCGTCTCTTGGGTTCTGTTGGTGAGCCAATCAATCCTGAAGCATGGATGTGGTACTACGAGCATGTTGGTAATTCAAAGTGCCCAATCGCAGATACGTTCTGGCAAACAGAAACTGGTGGTCACATGATTTCACCATTGCCAGGCGCAACCCCAATGATTCCAGGTTCATGCACATTGCCATTGCCAGGTATTCAGGCGGCGATTGTGGATGAGGCTGGTGTAGACGTTCCTAATGGTCAAGGCGGTATTCTGGTTGTGAAGCGTCCATGGCCTTCCATGATTCGTACGATTTGGAATGATGCAGATCGTTTCGTGAAGTCTTATTTCCCAGAAGAGTTGGGTGGCACCTTGTATCTTGCTGGTGACGGCGCAATTCGTAATAAAGATACTGGCTACTTCACCATTACTGGTCGTATCGATGACGTATTGAACGTTTCTGGTCACCGCATGGGAACCATGGAGATTGAATCTTGCTTAGTGGCTAACCCATTGGTTGCTGAAGCAGCAGTTGTGGGTCGTCCTGACGAGCTGACTGGTGAAGCCATTTGCGTCTTCGTCGTTCTGAAGGGTGGTCGCCCAACTGGTGATGAGGCCAAGAAACTTGCTACTGAGTTACGTAACTGGGTAGGTAAGGAGATCGGTCCGATCGCTAAGCCTAAAGATGTTCGTTTCGGTGATAACTTGCCTAAGACCCGTTCCGGTAAGATCATGCGCCGTCTCTTGCGTGTAATCGCTAAAGGGGAAGAAGTGACTCAAGACACCTCAACCCTGGAAAATCCACATATCTTGGACCAGCTCAAAGAGTCTCTGTAATAAGCTAAATCATGATTTAGACCAAACCCCTTCGGGAATCGTATAATCATCGGTTCCGGAAGGGTGGATGAGCGGTTTAAGTCACACGCCTGGAAAGCGTGCGTAGGTTAATAGCCTACCGCGGGTTCGAATCCCGCCTCTTCCGCCAAGCATCAAGAAAACCACCTTCGGGTGGTTTTTTCTTTGGAACTTACCGTAATATCTTCCTAATTGAGATTCAAAAATAAAACCAATTAAAAGATGGAGAAAACATGATCTATGCAATTTTGTTGATGGATAAGCCTGGTACTGCTGACTTGCGAGTGCAAATCCGACCAGAGCATCGCGCTTACTTGGCGCAACTTTCTGACCGCATGGCTTTTGCTGGACCGATGACTTCTGATGACGGTAAGACTACAGTTGGTAGCTTGCTCGCAATCGACTTTCCTAGCAGGGCAGATGTGGAAGCTTGGTTAAAGGATGAGCCCTATACCAAGGCGGGTGTTTATGAAAAGCCAATCATCCATGTATTTAATAATATGTGGGAGCAAAAAGCAGGCTTTCCGCCAGCAAAATAAACCCATAATTTAAGCGGGGCTGTTACTTTTGGTATATCATCTGGTGATATATCATGAGTGATGGGAAATCGTGGAGTTATCACTCTTTTAGATCTGCACCAAGAGGTCATTGATCAAGGCGATGGTTACTGGGTAAAGATTGAGGCTTGGGAGGTAGCTGTTAGCGAGGCAGTACCGCACGGGGTGCGCTATTCATTAACCTTACACAACCCCAAAGGCTTGCGAATTTTGGGTTATGACAATGCTCATGCGGTAAGGCTTAGAGCAGGCTATTCAGGTAGAAAATTGGCATTCGATCACAGGCATCGTAGTTCAAGTGACCCAGGCGTTGTCTATGAGTTTAGGGATGCGCACCAACTCCTAAGTGATTTTTTTGTCGATGTTGATAAAGTCTTAAAGGTAGATAAAGATATATGAAAGTCATCAAAATAGGGATTGCATCACAAAAAGATATTAGGGCACGCGTCTTGGCCATTGCTAAAGGCGATCTAAAACCAAAAGCATCTGATCCGAAGATATGGTTTACCTCGATGCGTTCACTGGCGCAGGTATTGAGCGACGAAAACAGGGCTCTTTTACATGTCATTAGAGCAACTAAGCCTGTATCGATTTCTGAGTTGGCAGAGCTTACCGGAAGAAAGCAGGGGAACTTATCACGCACGCTAAAAACAATGTCTCATTACGGCTTAGTCAAAATGCTCCAAGAGGCCAAGGCCCTGAGGCCCGTGGCATGTGGCGATCGCTACGAAATCAGTATTCAATAATTTAAAGCGGCTTTATCTGTAGCTTTCTAAATTTAATGACGCCACCAGCAGATTGCAGTGCGATGGGGCCTTCAGAATATTTGCTATCTTGGCCATTAGCTACCGTGACTACACCATTCATCAAGACCTTAAAGTTGGAGCCATTTGCAACAATCTCCATGGTGTTCCAGCGTCCACCGGCCTTAGGTACCGGGTCAACTTTAGCAACATCCACAATTGCGCCGGTTGCGTACGCTTGTTCAGGGCGGGTATCCCAAATATTGATTTCATAACAAGTGGATTGACTCACCTTGTTAGGGTCTTGGCAGCGAATGAAAATACCGCTATTCGTATTAGACTCAGCATAAAACTCAGCCTTGATGACAAAGTTTTTGTAGGTCTTAGTGCTGACTAAAAAACCATTGGGCTTATTGCCTTCGACAATGCCGTTACCAATGACCCAGTTGGCACTTCCAATAATGTTCCACCCACTCAAACTCACGCCATCAATCAGATCAGTAAACCCGTCTGCATTTTGGGCGTTAGCAACACCACCGATTGATAGGGCGGCAAGGCACGCAATAGATAAGGCCAGTTTTTTGAGGAATGTTTTCATGGGTCTCCTGAGGGGGTATATTTATTATTCTGCGTTCATTTTAATTGTTACTGATATTGGCCTATAAAGACAAGTAGATGCTTTCCCTCACAAACCCCCGAATAAAGCGATGGTCTCTGCGTCTAGTGGGGCTTTTTATTCTGATAGCCGCCTTATTTTGGTTGGGAAGCCAATTGTTGTTGCCTGGGTTGATTAAAAAGTCCCTAACTGAATATGGCAACACGATTGGTTATGAGATCTCCTATCAAGACCTCAGTCTTTCTCCATTGCGGCTGAGGGTGGAGCTTGATGGCCTCCACTTGGCAAAAGAGGGTGGTTCTAAATTACTGGAATTTAAAAAGCTAGCAATTACCCTCAAGTGGACAAAGCTGGCTATAGGGGAGCTGGGCTTTGATGAGATTTTGCTGGAAGAGCCTAAAGTGTTGGTCGAGAAGAATCTACCTAAGGGCATGCACGCAGGGTCCTGGAATTGGCAGGAATTAATTGCTGCCATTGAAAAGGCGATGCCTCCTACAGATCCCAAGGAGCTCAAGAAGCCTCTCAAAATATCGATCGATGAATTTATCGTCAGCTCAGCTTCTTTAAGTTTGGTGGATGATTCGAGCAAATTAAAAGAATCACTCAACCCGTTTACGATGAGGTTGCTTGATGTAGCAAATTACGATAAGAATGGTTTGGTAACCGGGGTCCGTGGTCAATACGACTTTAATCTTGGTGCCTTGCAGTTATTAATACCTGGAATCAATAAAAATATTGCGTATCGCCATGTTGCTATTACAGGTGGATTAGATAATCCTCAGCCAGATAACTTAGGTGCGCAGCTCAACTTGAGGCTAGATGAGGGTGAGATACGCTCACACTGGGATTTCAATACCAGCTCGAAGTCAGTTAATGGCAAGTTAGAGATTCACAGTCTTGCAACCTCGCCAATCGTCGCTCTATTGCCAGCTAATAAAGAGCTCATCGGTACCAGTGGCTTGATGAATGGCGATCTAATCGTGAAGATAGGCGGTGAGACTGATTCGGTTGCGGGCGATATTCATATTGCAGACTTAGCAATACTAGAAAAAGGGCAAAAAAATCCACTGATTGTTTGGAAGATGGCAGATATTCATCAATTTGAATATCAATCCGTTAAGTCAAAACAAGGTTCCAAAAATAGTCTCGCGATAGATGAGTTGGCCATTGATGCGCCAACCCTGCAATTTGAAATTAATGAAGAAGGCTTCTCAAACTTTAGAAGGTTATTTGCTAAGCCAACAACAGAATTAAAGTCCGAGCCTGTAGCTGGGTCTAAGGTAAGTACTCCCTCCACATTTAATTTAGATATTCGATCTACTCTTCTGAAAAATGGGGAAGTGTACTTTTCGGATATGGCGATGCGTCCTAATTTTAAGGTGGATGTGAAGAAATTCAATGCCACCCTTTTGGGGGTCAGCAATACTCCTGGTCGATTTGCCACTGTGGCGATGGATGGCGTTGTTGCTGGCTCGGGAAGTATGCGAGTAAAAGGTCAGGCATCATTTGATGACCCACGACGTAATCATGACATCTTGATGAGTTTTAGAAACCTTCCGCTGACTGCCTTCAATCCTGCAGTCATGACATTCGCAGGCTATCAAATTACCAGTGGAAGACTAAACCTCAATCTCAATTACAAATCCAAAGATGGCGAACTCAACGGAAGTAATCAGATCATTATTAAGAAGGTGGTGCTGGGTGATGAGGTGACGGACTTTACTGGCAAAAAATTACCACTAGGCTTAGCAATTGCTTTGTTAGAAGACTCTGATGACACGATTGACGTCACGGTTCGCATCGCAGGCAATGTTGACTCCCCAGAATTTAGTGCCAGTGGGTTGGTTTGGCAGGCCATTAGTAATGTTCTAACAAACGTAGCAACAGCACCGTTTAGAGCCCTTGCATCTATTTTAGGAATGGGTGGCGAAGAGGGTGTTAATGCAGTGCCTGGAGAAGCAGTCTTTCTGGTTGCAGATCAAGATCGCCTAGAAAAATTTGGCGAGTATCTAGTAAAGCGCCCGAATTCGAGCTTAGAGATCATCGGCACTTACGACCCCGTACAAGATAAACAGGCGCTTGCCCGGGCTAAAGCCGATGCAGCGATATTGATTGATGCTGGATTTAAGTTGGCCCCCGGTGAGCCAGTACCCACCCCATCATTTACAGATCCGAAAGTACAGTCAGGCCTGAAGGCGGCATATGCCCAATACATAGGGCGCATTAAGCTTGGCCAACGTCTTTTGACACTCCCAGATGGCGAGAAGCGCAATGAGCAACTGCATGAGGAGTTGATTGCTGGAATAGAGATCACTGATGCCGAGCTTAAAGAATTGGCAAAAAGTAGGGCGAAGACGGCCTTTGGATTCATGGTTAAGGCTGACCCCAGCCTTAAGGAGCGTATTCAGCTGGGAGACGTGAAGACTGTAGAGGCAGGAAAAGAGGGTATACCTCTCGATGTTGAGATCAGAATCAAGTAGACTTGAGGTCATGAATTCAACAAAATTGCGCATTATTTCCGTCATCTCATTGATTGCTAGCCTTGGCCTAGTAGGCTGCGGCTCCATTGAATCAGCTGCTCAGGACGACTGTACTTCGATTGGCTGGCAAATCGGTAGTAAGGGCTACCAGGATTGCTACAAAGCCCGACTGTATGAGCGCAAGTTGGACTACTCAATGCCTCCTGGCGATAAGCCTTCACCATCCCTCCTATAGTAGGGTAAACCCTTAGTTAAAGTCCTTGAGCGCCGTCAAGGACATAGGACCTTAAATAACCCAAAATTATGCGTTATTTTGCGTATTGATGACCGGCTAAGTATTTGGCTTAGCAGGGTTTTTTGATGCGCAAAGTGGGATAAGGCTCTGCATTGGTGCTGAGTACAAAATAGCAATAAATAGAAAATTAGAGACTACGAACTATGAATCATCCAAAGCCTTCTGGAGAAGTCAAAGCAGTTGCCGTTGCAACCGCAGATGATTTGAGGGAAACCATTCGCCGTAAAAGTAAGTTAAAAGGTCGCCAGGCTGATGATATTTCCGTTGCTGAAGTTCGTCAGCTTATTGGTAACGCGCCACATCGTCGTGATCTATTAATTGAAAATCTTCACAAGCTTAATGATGAGTATCGCGCTTTGCATGATCGTCATTTAGTGGCATTAGCTAAGGAAATGAATCTGCCGATGGCAGAGGTGTATGAAGTAGCAACTTTCTATCATCACTTTGAAGTAGTGCGTGGCAATGATCCAGTAGCAGACATTCTTATTCGTGTTTGTGATGGCATTGCCTGTGAGTTAGCTGGAGCACAAAATCTATTAGCCAAGTTGCCAAGCATTTTAGGTAATCCTAATATCAAAGTTGCTGCAGCTCCTTGTGTAGGGCGTTGCGAGCAAGCCCCTGTTGCAGTAGTTCATCAATATCCAGTTCTGTTTGCAACTACAGACAAAGTACAAGCAGCCGTTAATAACAAGTTGACCACTCAGCCAATGGCTAAAGATGATGCCGTCTTTGATCCTGCTGCTTTAGCGGAGCAGGGCATATCTCCCCAGGGTGAGATGCAGGCTGTTTCTCCTGACTATGTTGGTTACGAGTCTTATCGTGCTCAAGGCGGTTACGCTTTGGCCAAAGAGATTTTCGAAGGCAAGAAAGATGCTGAAAGCATCATCAAGGCGATGGAAAGCTCTGGCTTACGTGGTTTAGGTGGCGCAGGTTTCCCAGCGGGTCGTAAGTGGCGCATTGTTAAAGATCAGATTGCCCCTAAATTGATGGCAGTGAACATCGACGAAGGTGAGCCAGGAACATTTAAAGACCGCACTTACTTAGAACGCGATCCACATCGTTTTTTAGAGGGGCTTCTCATTGCCGCAAGCGTGGTTGGTATTGATGCTTGCTACATCTATTTGCGTGATGAGTACCACGGCTGCCGTGAGTTGCTTGAAGCTGAATTAGTAAAACTCAAAGCCAATCCGCCATTCAAATTACCGAGCATTGAACTACGTCGTGGCGCTGGCGCCTACATCTGCGGTGAAGAATCCGCGATGATTGAAAGTATTGAAGGTAAACGCGGTGAGCCGCGTATGCGTCCACCGTACATCGCTCAAGTCGGCTTATTTGGTAGACCGACGCTCGAGCACAACTTTGAAACTCTGTACTGGGTGCGTGACATTGTTCAGCGCGGACCAGAATGGTTCAGTTCATTCGGTCGTCATGATCGCAAGGGCTTGCGTAGCTTTAGCGTTAGCGGACGCGTGAACAAGCCTGGCGTGAAGTTGGCACCTGCCGGTATCACGATTCAAGAATTGATTGATGAGTACTGTGGCGGCATGCAAGATGGTCACAAGTTCTACGGCTATTTGCCTGGTGGTGCATCAGGCGGTATTTTGCCTGCGACCATGAATGATATTCCTCTGGACTTTGATACTTTGCAGCCATACGGATGCTTTATTGGCTCTGCCGCTGTCATGGTGTTTAGTGATAAAGACAAGGCGCGCGATATGGCGCTCAACGTCATGCATTTCTTTGAGCATGAGAGCTGCGGTCAATGTACGCCTTGCCGCGTAGGTACTGGTAAGGCAGCTAAGTTGATGCAAGCAAAGTCGTGGGATCAAGAAACTTTAGAAGACTTGGCAACTGTGATGGTAGATGCGTCTATTTGCGGCCTAGGTCAGGCTGCCCCAAATCCTATTCGTTGTATTCATAAATATTTCCCTGAAGAAGTTGCATAAGGAAGTCGCTTAAACAATATTCAGGGAATAACGAGACAAACATGAACGCACCAACAAATCCAAAAGAACTCGAATTACAAACCGTTGAGTTCAAGCTCGATGGCAAGACCATCATTTCGTATGAAGGCGAAACGATTCTCAAAGCTGCTAAGCGACACGGGATTGATATTCCGCATCTGTGTTTTAAAGATGGCTATCGTCCAGACGGTAACTGCCGTGCTTGCGTAGTGGAGATTAATGGCGAACGTACTTTAGCGCCAAGCTGCTGCAGAAGTGCCACACCAGGAATGGAAGTTAAGGCCAATAGTGAGCGTGCTGTAAAGAGTCAAAAGTTAGTTCTCGAGATGTTGCTCTCCGATATGCCTGATGAAGGTTTTAAGTGGGTGGGCGATAGCAAAGAAGAAGAGCAAAAGAACCAACATGGTGAGCTTAGTACTTGGGCTGCCCGAATGGATGTCACTGTTCGCCCAGAACTCAAGGTGTTGCGTCGTGACAAAGTGAGTAACGATATTTCACATCCAGCGATGGCTGTGAATTTGGATGCATGTATTCAATGTAATCGTTGTGTACGCGCATGTCGTGAAGAGCAAGTAAATGATGTGATCGGTTACGCTATGCGTGGCGGTCATAGTGAAATCGTGTTCGACTTAAACGATCCGATGGGCGACAGTACTTGCGTTGCCTGTGGCGAGTGTGTACAAGCTTGCCCAACTGGCGCATTGATGCCAAAAGGCTTGATTGGTTCCCAAACGGTTGATCGCAAAGTAGACTCCGTTTGCCCATTCTGTGGTGTTGGTTGTCAAATTACTTACAACGTTAAAGATGAAAAAATTGTCAGCGTTGAAGGTCGCGATGGCCCAGCCAATCACAATCGCCTTTGCGTTAAAGGCCGTTTTGGCATGGACTACATCCACAACCCACAACGCCTCACCAAACCATTAATTCGTAAAGCGGGTGTTCCAAAGGATGAGTCTATCCTTGAAGGCAAACAAGACTGGTCCGACATCTTCCGCGAGGCTACTTGGGAGGAGGCTTTGGAGTTTGCTGCTGGAGGCCTCAAGAAGTTAAAAGATCAACACGGCTTAAAAGTATTGGCGGGCTTTGGTTCTGCCAAGGGCAGTAATGAAGAGGCTTATCTCTTCCAAAAGTTGGTTCGTACCGGTTTTGGTAGCAATAACGTAGATCACTGCACACGTCTTTGTCATGCATCATCTGTAGCAGCACTTCTCGAAGGTGTTGGCTCTGGTGCGGTAAGTAATCAGGTTAATGATGTTGAGCATTCCAGCTTAATTTTCTTGATTGGCTCCAATCCAACTGCAAATCATCCAGTTGCAGCTACTTGGTTTAAGAATGCTGCCAAACGTGGTGCCAAAATCGTCTTGTGCGATCCTCGCGCGACAGAAATTAGCAAGCACGCATGGCGCACAATGCAATTTAAGCCAGACACTGATGTGGCGATGCTCAATGCCATGATCTACACGATTATTGAAGAGGGCTTGGTTGATAAAGACTTTATTCAAAATCGTTCAAACAATTTTGAAGCGTTAAAAGAAAATATCAAAGGCTATAGCCCTGAAGCAATGGCGCCAATCTGCGGTATTCCAGCAGAAACCCTGCGTGAAGTGGCCAAAGAGTTCGCCACCACCAAATCTGCGATGATCTTGTGGGGCATGGGCGTAAGTCAACACGTGCACGGTACCGATAATGCCCGCTGCTTAATCGCCTTGGTTAGCATCACCGGTCAAATTGGTAAGCCTGGTTCTGGATTGCACCCATTGCGTGGTCAGAACAACGTACAGGGTGCCAGTGATGCTGGTTTGATTCCGATGATGTTCCCGAATTATCAGCGTGTTGATAATCCAGAAGCACATGCTTGGTTTGAGAAATTCTGGGGTACGCCATTAGATAAAAAACCTGGCTATACCGTGGTGGAGATCATGCATAAGATCACTGCACCCGATTCCGATCCGGATAAGATTCGTGGAATGTATGTCGAAGGTGAAAATCCTGCGATGAGTGATCCAGATTTGAATCACGCACGTCATGCGTTGGCAGCTTTAGAGCACTTAGTTGTACAGGATATTTTCATGACGGAAACAGCATTGCTCGCTGACGTCGTATTGCCAGCTAGCGCTTGGCCAGAGAAGGTTGGTACCGCAAGCAATACTGACCGTATGGTCCAAATGGGCAAGAAAGCCATTAATCCCCCTGGCGATGCAAAGCCTGACTTGTGGATTATTCAGCAAATCGCTAAAGGCATGGGCTTGAACTGGAATTACCAAGGTCCTGATGCCGGTGTTGCTGAGGTTTATGACGAAATGCGTCAAGCAATGCATGGTGCCATCAACGGTATTACCTGGGATCGCCTAGAAAAAGAATCCAGCGTTACTTATCCATGCTTATCTGCTGAAGATCCAGGTCGTCCGATCGTGTTTGATGACAAGTTTGATACCAAAGATGGCAAGGTAAAACTGGTTCCTGCTGACATCATTCCAGCGAATGAACGTCCTGATGCTGAGTACCCATTTGTATTGATTACTGGTCGTCAGTTGGAGCATTGGCACACTGGCAGCATGACACGCCGCGCTACAGTGCTCGATGCGATTGAGCCTATGGCTACTGTATCGATGAATGGCGAGGATATGACCCAGTTAGGCGTTACGGCTGGCGATGTGATCACCGTTCAGTCCCGTCGTGGTGATGTGGGCATCCACGTGAGAAGAGATGACGGCACACCAAGGGGCGTGATCTTTATTCCGTTTGCTTACTACGAGGCGGCGGCTAACTTGATCACCAATTCAGCATTAGATCCATTTGGCAAGATTCCAGAGTTTAAGTATTGCGCTGTGAAGCTGGCCAAAGGCGGTGAAGCAGCAAAGATTATGGGATACGGCACGAATGCCCCAGGTGGATCCAAGGTAACGTCTAACGTATAGCGACTACGGTTCTACTAAATCATAAAAGGGCTTCCACAAGAAGCCTTTTTGTATTTAGACCCTACTTTCTTATTTACTACTTTTGTAGTAAAATTGAGGAAAGGGGGTCAAAATGGGTATGCCAGTAAGAATTGATGATGATCTTTATGAGATGGCCAAGGTTGAGGCCAAGGTAGAGCATCGAACTATTGCTGGGCAAATCGAGTTTTGGGCAAAAGTGGGTAGGGCAGCAATTGATAATCCAGACTTGCCGGTTGCTTTCATTATGGAGTCGCTTGCGTCATTGGCTGAGCCTAGGGAGCAATCAACCCCATTTATCCCTCGCACCAGGAAGCTTTAATGGCGTATGACGTTTATCAAACACGCCGATTCCTAAGACAATACAAAAAATTAAATGACAAAACCGCTAAGGATGTTGATGACGCTGTAGTCCAGGTGGCTAAAAAACCCACGATAGGGGAAAAAAAGAAGGGCGACTTGTCTGAATTATGGGTATTTAAGTTTAGAAGTAGCAATCAGCTTTATTTACTTGGATATTCAATAGATGACGGTCTAAGGCTAATTTACTTGGAGTCCATAGGCTCCCATGAAAACTTCTACCGAGACATTAAGCGATAAATAAGCGAATATCCCTGACGACCTTTAGAATGAACCCCCTATGGCAAGTTCTAAACCCTCCCAAAACACCACTGCAAACCCTGAGCTTCCTGTCCTGATTATTGGGGCTGGATTAGCTGGACTGACTGTCGCCTTACATATGGCCGAATCTCAGCCGGTCATTCTGATGGCCAAACGAGGCTTAGGTGAGGCTGCTACAGCTTGGGCACAAGGTGGCATTGTTGGCGTTGTCGACAAAGAGCATGACAGCATTGATTCTCATGTGGCCGACACTTTGGATGCGGGTGCCGGTCTCGTGGTCGAGTCTACTGCGCGCTATATCGCTGAAGAAAGCGCTGATGCGATTCGTTGGTTGGTCGAGCAGGGTGTTCCATTCACAGAGGATAAATCTGGACCTATGGGTTTACATTTAACGCGTGAGGGCGGACACAGTCATCGCCGTATTGCGCATGCTGCAGATGCAACCGGTAAAGCCATTCATGAAGTGCTCTTGGATAAAGCGAGAGCCCATAAAAATATCCAGATCTTGGAGCATTGGATTGCACTCGATCTCATTACCAATCGTCAGTTAGATGTTAAGACGCAACGCACTAAACCCAATCGTTGCTATGGTGTATATGCACTCGATATCAAAAATAATCGCGTTGAAACCATTGAAGCAAAGTCAGTAGTATTGGCTACAGGTGGCGTTGGAAAGGTTTATCGCTACACCAGTAATCCAGATACTGCTACTGGCGATGGTATTGCCATGGCTTGGCGAGCGGGTTGTCGCGTAGGCAATATGGAATTCATTCAATTTCATCCGACTTGCCTGTACCACCCAAGCGATCGCACCTTCCTGATAACCGAAGCAATGCGTGGAGAGGGTGGTTTGCTGAAGTTGCCTGATGGCACCCGCTTTATGCCAGAGCATGATGACCGAAATGAGTTGGCTCCGCGCGATATCGTTGCCCGAGCCATCGACTTTGAAATGAAGAAGCACGGCTTGGACTATGTTCATCTAGATGCCACACATCTGGGTGAAGCATTTATTAAAGAGCATTTCCCGATGATTTATGCACGTTGTATGAGTCTTGGTTTAGATATCACTAAAGAACCTATTCCAGTGGTGCCTGCTGCACACTACACCTGTGGTGGTGTAGTGACCGACCTTAAGGGCCGCACCGATCTACCAGGACTCTATGCAGTTGGTGAGGCAACCTACACTGGGTTGCATGGCGCCAATCGTTTGGCAAGCAACTCATTGTTAGAGTGCGTAGTCATTGGCAAGGCTGCCGCAGAAGACATCTCCAATCTTAAGACCCCGGTGATGCCGCCCCTACCTTTATGGGATGAGAGCCAGGTTGAGGATGCCGATGAACAAGTCGTTATTGCCCATAACTGGGATGAGCTGCGCTCTCTGATGTGGAATTACGTTGGTATCGTGAGAACGAATCGTCGCTTAGAGCGAGCACTACATCGGATCAAGCTACTACGCTACGAGGTCCAAGAGTACTACGCTAACTTTAAAGTAACACGTGACCTGATCGAGCTCAGAAACCTACTGGAATGTGCTGAGCTAATCGTGCGCTCAGCCTTGATGCGCAGAGAAAGTCGCGGACTACATTACAGCCGCGACTACCCTGGTACTTGGGCGGTGTCCTATCCAACCATCTTAACCCCTCAAGCAGAGGGCGCTGAGGGCGATTCACAAGCCTAAAAGGCTGCTCTAATTCCTCTAAGCAGAGTTTTTGGTGATAAGCTAGCCACATCTCCAGAGGAATGATATGGCCAGTTTTAAAGAAGAAGTCAGCGAACATATCTCTGCCGTTTATCAAACGGCGGCAGATGAAATCAAGAATTGGTTCGGCGCTTTGCGAGAGGTCTGGCCACTTGTTATCTTATTAATTCTTGCTCTTTCTGTTCTGATTTGGTTTGCAAAGCCTGCGCCACCCAATAAAGTATTAATGGCAACCGGTACCGGTGGCTCCTACAAAGTATTGGGTGAAAAATATAAGGCCTACTTTGAGAAAAAAGGGATTGAACTTAAATTAGTGGAGACCCACGGCTCGAAAGAAAATCTTCAACATCTTATTGATCGAAAAGATCCAATTCAAGCAGCCCTTGTTCAGGGTGGAATGATTGCCGTTGATAATCTCTCTGGCGTGGAATCCCTTGGTAGTGTTGACTATGAGCCAGTTTGGATGTTTTACCGAAAGAATGCTTTCAACGAAAGTATTCATGTTTCCGATAGAGATATCGCTAAGCTCAAAATCAATATTGGCCCGGTGGGGAGTGGAACACGTACGCAGGCTCTCGGAATATTTAAACTCAATGGCCTAAAAGGTGATGCCCCTAATTTGCTTAGCCTTGGGAATGCTGAAGGCGTTAGTGCCTTAGAGCGTGGCGAAATTGATGCTGTGATTTTGGTGGATGGTTTTGATTCACCAAATGTGCAAAGACTCATTAAAAATCCAGGAATTAAACTAGCTTCATTCACGCGTGCTGACGCCTACACACGTTTATTGCCTTACTTTGAGGAGGTAACCGTGCCCATGGGCGGTTTTGATCTCGGGAAAAATATACCGGATCATCCTATTGAGCTGATCTCTACTACAACTAATCTCTTAATTGATAACCGCATGCATCCGGCGATTCAAGTTTTATTTCTAGAGGCTGCTCGAGAAATTAACGGCAATAAATCCTATTTTGCTAAAACAGGAGAATTTCCAGCTTATATGAATACTGAAGCCCCTTTAAGTGATGAGGCAAATTTTTTCTATGAAAAGGGCACTCCGACTTTGATGAAGTATTTGCCATTTTGGCTAGCAGAGTTCTTGGAGCGTATGTTCTTCCTGCTACTTCCTTTTGCTGCTTTTGCTTATCCCATTATCAAATCGATTCCTACTTACAGAACCAATCTTGCCAAGAAGCAAATTAATTCAATCTATAAAGAGCTGGATAAATTTGAGAAAAATACGATTGAAAGTTTTGATCCAACTCGCCGTGGCGAATATATTGAGGTGCTCAATGAGATGGAACGCAGGATTCTCAAATCAAAAGCAGCAAAGCTAGCAACTGCTGAATGCTATAGTCTGAGAAACAATATTGAATTTATTCGTAATGCGCTCGAGAAGCAGTTGATATACAGGGGCAGAGAAGGTTAAGGTAAGTTAAGCACGAATCTTACTAATTGGTTTTGTGTGCAGGCTAAGGCCAAGGGCTGTAAGTACCTTTAATACCGTATCAAAGCCCGGGATGCGATCACCAGATAGGGCTTTGTATAAGCTTTCTCTTGAGAGTCCAGATTCCTTGGCGACTTGGGCCATTCCTTTAGCACGCGCTATGTCACCAAGCGCTTTTGCTATAAACGCTGCGTCTCCGTTGGATTCCTCAATACACGCCTGTAGATAAAGAGACATTTCTTTGGGGGTGCGCAAATGTTCTGCTACATCATAAGGGCTGGTAACTGTTTTTTTCATCTCATTCACTATATGTGTTTTGCCAAATATTTTGCTATCTGAATATCTTTGCTCTGAGTTCTTTTATCGCCACCGATAAGTAATAGATATATCGCGCTCTGGTGTTTTGTGTAATAAATCCTATAGCCGGGTCCAAAATCAATCTTCATCTCAAAGACTTTGCTGCCAACGGATTTTGTATTTCCTGAATTGCCTTCAGCCAAACGTTTAATTCTGGCTTGAATTTTTGCCCTCCCCATCAAATCATTAAGGGAATCTAACCAGGACTTAAATTCTTCTGTTTTCCTTATTTCATGCATGCATTAATGTAGCCCATAGGATACATTAACTCTGTAGGAAAATCTATAATTTAGTTGTCAATTTACTGAAAAAATTAAAGAATACGCATCGAGAAATCAACCGCATGCACATCCTTGGTTAACTTACCAAGAGAGATGCGATCAACGCCAGTGCTGGCAATGGCGCGCATTTGATCTAAATTGATGCCGCCGGAGGCTTCAAGTAAAGCGCGACCAGCAGTAATCGCAACAGCCTGCTTCATTTGATCGGTTTTGAAATTATCGACCAAGATGCTCTTAGCCCCGGCAGCTAAGGCCTCTTCAAGCTCAGCAAAATTTTCCACTTCAATCTGAATATCCACCCCGGCATTTAATGCTTGTGCATTCTTTAATGCTGCAGTAACGCTACCAGCAGCAGCAATGTGGTTCTCTTTAATGAGAATGCCGTGCCAGAGAGCTAAACGTTGATTCTTACCACCACCCACTAGTACTGCATACTTCTGAGCCTGGCGTAATCCCGGAACCGTCTTGCGTGTATCCAGTACAGCGCAGCCTTTAGGATTGGGGCTAGCCCCCGCAATTGCATCAACGTGCTGTCGCGTAATGCTGGCAGTCCAAGAAAGGGTTTGTAAAAAATTAATACAGGTGCGCTCAGCAGAGAGTAGGGCTTGAGAATCGGCTTCAATGTCACAGACCTTGGTGTCGGGCCTCATTAAATCGCCCTCAAGGTAATGCCAAGTTACCTTTGCCTTAGGGTCAAGCTTTTTGAGTGTGCCTTCAAACCAATCTACACCACAAAGGACTGCTTCTTGGCGAACAATTAACTGTGCATGAACAGGTTTGCTTGGTACCAGCTTAGCAGTCCAATCTCCTGTGCCGATATCTTCCATGAGTGCGTCATGAATATTGCGTTGACGTGCTTGCTCTAAGGTTTCGTTGTATTCAAACATGAAGATCGATCAAAAAATGAAAAGAATTTAAAAAACTAAGCTGCACCAATATTCTTCACGAAACCATGCTGCGCTTTGGCTAAGAGGTCAGGATGATTTTTGGTGAAGTCGAGCATGCGGTCAATGCAGCCCAATGCTTCTACCCGAATAGACTCATCAATTAAAATTTCCCCGGAAGCATTCTCTAGACAACTTAAGATTCCTTGTAAGCCATTCATAGCCATCCAAGGGCAGTGAGCGCAGCTCTTACAGGTTGCACTATTGCCAGCGGTAGGAGCTTCAATCAGTTTCTTATCGGGAGCTAGTTGACGCATGCGATGCAAGATACCGTTATCCGTTGCAACAATATATTCCCTCGCAGTGCCCTCTACTACCGCCTTAATCATGGCAGAGGTTGAGCCTACAACGTCCGCAAGGTCAACTACTGCTTGTGGCGATTCAGGGTGAACCAAAATCATGGCATTTGGATGGGCTGCTTTGAGCATTTCGAGCTCCACGGCCTTGAATTCATCATGAACAATGCATGCGCCATTCCAGAGGAGCATATCTGCACCAGTTTGGTCTTGTATATAGCGACCTAGGTGACGATCAGGTGCCCAGAGAATCTTTTTACCCTCTAACTTCAGTTGGTGGACGATCGCCAAAGCGCAGGAGCTCGTTACCATCCAATCGGCTTGAGCCTTTACTGCAGCACTAGTATTGGCATAGACCACAACTGTTCGATCAGGGTGTAGAGCTCTAAATGCAGCAAAGTCAGTGGCATCACAACCTAAATCCAGAGAGCAGGTTGCATCTAAGTCTGGCATGAACACGCGCTTTTCAGGACTTAGAATCTTGGCGGATTCACCCATAAAGCGCACGCCCGCTACTACTAAGTTCTTGGCAGGGTGATTCTTGCCAAAGCGAGCCATTTCTAGAGAGTCCGCAACGTAACCACCAGTCTCCAAGGCTAAATCTTGAATGTCACCATCTACGTAATAGTGGGCAACTAAGGTGGCGTCTTTTTCAACTAAGAGCTTTTTAATGCGAGCAATGACAGCCGCTTTTTCGTCTCCGTGCAGTTGAGGGGGTGTCTTAGCCCAAGCTTGGGCAGTGCATGTAGCTCCAGCAGCATTTTGCTGTGGGTAATCAAAGGCAATTGGGGTGCTGACAGTTGAATTCATACGAAATCTTAACCTGTCTGCTCAGTTTTCTCTCAAACTCTTATTTAGAGGTAATTTCACCACCAGAATCCATCGAGGGTGGGATATGAATGAGTTGGAATTCATTTCAGATATTAAGCAAACAATTAATGCTAAACACATAGTTTTTATTAGCCATAAATCTTAGCTTTGCGTTTATAAAAACCAAAATTTTTGTGGATTACTTCTTCAAAAAATATCAATAAATAGTACGAAATTATTTGCTAATTAAACATAAATAATGACCTGGAAAAAAGACCCTAAATTACATCAATAAATTGTAAAAAATGATGACTTCATTTCATCTCAATATTGATCCATTTTTCATCAAAAAATTACAAAAAAATTCATATTAATTTGAAGGTAAATTTATCTTATTTTCGTATCTAAATTTTCGCTAATAAAAGATGAAAAATTCACCCAATGAGATGTCTCATATCCCCTTTTTTCGATACAGAAAAATGAATTAAATTTCAACAAAAAATACGCTCTAATTTGATTGAGAAATCATGAAATTTTTCACACTAATTTATTGCGTTGAAATGATGAGTTAAAAACTATCTTCACATATATTGCGCATATATTTTTGAACTGCTGTCAATTTAGATCCACTACCAAAGAGAGTTTTTCTATAGTAAATCATTGCAGCAACATGGGTTGATTCTGCAATAGTTTGGGTACTTGGGTTTGGGGTGCTGGTGGCCTGTAACCTAATGCACTATGCGGCCTGACATGGTTGTAGTGCTTGACCCACTCCCCCACGATGATCTGGGCTTCTTTAAGGTTGTAAAAGATCTCCCCATCCAAAAGGTTGTCTCTGAAGGTGCCGTTAAAGCTTTCACAAAAGCCATTCTCCCAAGGGCTCCCTGGTTCAATGTAAGCGGTTTTCACTCCAATACCAGATAACCAACTCCGCAGCTCTTTAGCAATAAATTCTGGGCCATTGTCCGATCGAATATATTGCGGGATACCATGGATCATCATGGCGTTTGCCAGTTGTTCAATCACTTGGACCGATCCAATCCTTCTAGCGCAGTGGATCGTTAGGCACTTTCGGGTGTATTCATCAATCATCGTGAGCATGCGGATCTTGCCCCCATAGGCATCTCTAATAAAGACAAAATCGTAACTCCAAACATGATTGGGGGCAGTAGCTCTTAGCCTCATGCAACTGCCATCGTTAAACCAGAGTCTGCCTCTAGGAGCTTGCTTTTGTGGGATCTTTAGGCCTTCTTGCCGCCAGATGCGAGCGACCTTTGCAGTAGTCGCTTGTCCCCAGCCGCTATTACGCATCATCCCAGCAATAAATCGATAGCCATACCGGCCATAGGTGCTAGCCATGCGGATGACTTCGGCTCTCAGCGGCTCTTCGTCATCTTTAGGCAGTGGCATATAGCGATAAGCTGCTCTGGATAGCCCCACTAAACTGCAGGCAGTCCGCTCAGAGATAGAATGCTGGTCCATGAGCAGCTGCGCTGCATTTTTACGCCTAGTAGGGCTTAGAAGTTTCCCTTAATGACTTCCTTGAGCATCACCTCTCGTAGTGATAAGTCCGCTACGAGCTTCTTAAGCCGGGTATTTTCCAGTTCCAGATCTTTGTACTTCTTTGCCTGATCGACCTTCATACCACCATAGATCTTGCGCCAGCGATAGTAGCTTTGCTCAACCGTTCCCACTTCTTTACAAGCTTGAGCTAAGGTTTTGCCATTGGTGGTTAAAACATCGATTTGACGCAATAAGGTGACGATTTGTTCGGGTTTAAGACGTTGACCTTTTGCCATATTTAGCACTCCTTTAAGGTGAGAGATTATCAACAATCCTCTCTTCTGGAGTGGTACTAAAAATCAGGTCAGTTCACTGCAGCAGCTAGTGATGCCAACGTCGCTACTGCCAATAAGTATGTGAGCCTAGGTACCTTGGCCCTGACTGGTGGTACTGGCACAACAGCAGCAAGTAACTATGTATTACCAGGCTCTAGCTTTAGCGCGAATGACGGCCTGACTATTAACGCTGCTACTGCTACAGTCGCTGCAACCAAGACCTACGATGGCACCACCACACTGACTAAACCACAAATTAGTATTACTGGTGTCGGTGGGGCAGTGATCGACTTTACTTTAGGTACTGCAGCAGCTAGTGATGCCAACGTCGCTACTGCCAATAAGTATGTGAGCCTAGGTACCTTGGCCCTGACTGGTGGTACTGGCACAACAGCAGCAAGTAACTATGTATTACCAGGCTCTAGCTTTAGCGCGAATGACGGCCTGACTATTAACGCTGCAACAGTGACCTTATCTGCCACGAAGACCTATGACGGCAACAACACTCTTGGTGCAGGTGCTGTCACTGTTAATACTGGTATCGCAGGCCAAACATTAACTTATAGCTCAGCTACTGCAAGCGACTCTAACGTTGCAACAGCTAATAAATATATTAGCGCTATTACATTAGGCAACTGTACCGGTGTAAGTTGCGTAGGTTTAGCAAGCAACTACCAGTTACCAACTTTAAATGCAACTAATGCGCCGGCTACTATTAATGCTTTAACAGTATCTTTATCTGCCACTAAAACCTATGACGGCAACAACACTCTTGGTGCAGGTGCTGTCACTATTAATACTGGCATCGCTGGCCAAACATTAACTTATAGCTCTGCGACCGTTAGCGATATCAATGTGGTTACTGCTAATAAATACATCACAGCTATCACTTTGGGTAATTGCTCTGGTATCGGCTGTGTTGGTACTGCAAGCAACTATCAGTTGCCAACTCTAAATGCTACTAATGCACCAGTAACCATTGGGCAGCTCTCTTCAGTTACTTACACCGGTAGTGCAGGGGGTTTATGGTCTATAGGTTCAAACTGGACAACTACAAGCACGCTAGGAATAACCAATATCACTGGTGCTACACCAACCTTGGGTAACGTAGCAACCATCGTTATTCCGGTTGGCGCTACCGTTGCCTATAGCAATGCTATGTCTGGTCTTACTCCAATTGCCGCTGTTGCGATTACCGATAACGGCACTATCAACTTTACTAATACCAATGCTGTGACGTTCTCGACCCCAATTTCGGGTACTGGTGCCATCACGATTAGCGGTAGTGGTGGTAGCTTGACCCTCGGCGCGGCTAATTCTTATAGTGGTGCTACCACGATTAATTCTGGTTCAAGCCTGAAGCTAGGAAATGCAGGCGCTGTAGGTATAAGCTCTGCAGCTACTATAAATGGTAGTTTAGATCTTAATGGCTATTCACCAAGCTTAGCTTCATTGGCCGGCACAAGCGGCACAATTACTACTTCAGTTGCTGGCACACAGATCATTACTGTAGGTAGCGGTAATGCTGCAACCAATTATGGCGGTGTAATTCAAAATGGATCTGGTACTGTTGCCTTGATCCAAAATGGAGCAGGCACACAAACACTCTCCGGTAACAATACCTATACCGGCGGTACTACGATTACTGCCGGAACAATTAGTGCCGGTAGTGGCAATGCGCTAGGTACAGGTGCGGTTGGTATTGGTTCATCTGGAACTCTTGATCTAGCCTTTAACGGAACCGTCACCTTGGGCTCAAGCCTAAGCATGGCTACTGGTGCAGCTATTACTAATAGTGCCAATACATCGAACCTCTATGTCACGGGAACTAGTGCCTTAAATGGAGCTATTAATACTGCTGGTAACCAAACTTATAACGGAGCATTGACCTTAGGCGCTAACACCGCCTTAAGCACTTTAAATGCTGGCGGAGCTAATACTAATGCTGCGGTGATATTCAATTCCACTGTTGATGGAACAACTGGTGCCGAGAGTTTGACTATTACCAACGGCAGTGGCGCAGTTACTTTTGCTAATAACGTGGGCGGCTCAACCGCATTGGGCTCACTCACTATTACTGGTGCCGCCCTAGCTACAGCACAAACTACAACATTGACCGGCAACGTCACAACGGCGGGTGCTCAATCCTTCGGCGGGAACCTCACCTTAAATCAAGATACCAACCTTAGAACAATAGCTAACGGAGCAATCACTATTGCAGGAGCTGTTGGTGGCAGCTCAACACCTCCATCCGTGACTTTCTACAATGCAGGCGGTGGAACATTTACCTATACCGGTGTAGTGACATTTGCTAATTCAAGCAATTCGTCTAGTCCAACCTGGGCCTTGTTGTATTCCAATGGCTTCAATGATCAGGCGACTTCCTTACTACTTTCTGCTGGCGCTTCCACCACGGTTTACCAAGATGGCGTTGGTAGTTCAGTGATTAACACGTTCACAAATGCTAGCTCAAGTGCGCAGCTATATACATTGAGCAGCAATCAAGGTTCTGCCTTTATTTTGACTGGCGGTGGAGTTGGAGCAACCGCTGTTACGATTACTACTGGTAACGGCGCAGTCAATATCGGCGGATCAGTTGTTGCAACTACTCTCTCCATCAACTCCAAATCCGCCTCCAGCAGCATCACTGGCGTCATTGGTGGATCTGCTGCTCTGAACTACAACGGTGCTATTGGGTATGCCGGAGTTAACACCGGAGTTCTGACTTTATCAGGCGCCAATACCGCTACTGGTAACACCAATATCAATGGCGGTACGCTTACTGTCTCCGGTAGCTTATCGAATAGCACCACCGTAGCCGTAGCCAATGGCGCTATTTATAACTTAGCTGCAAGTAATGCAATTGCTGCTTTAACTGGTGCTGGTAATGTCACACTAAACGCAAATACCTTAACGTTAGCTAATGCCGCAGGTACCTTTAGTGGCGTGATTTCCGGTACTGGCGGCTTGACCATCTCCGCTGGCACTTACACATTATCGGGTAACAATACATACACTGGTGCTACTGCAATCAATGGCGGCACTTTAACGGTCTCTGGTAGCTTATCAACCAGTACTGCTGTCACTGTGGCATCAGGTGCTAGCTATAACCTAGGCGGTACTGGTAATGCAATTACCTTAGCTAGCTTAACTGGTGCTGGCTCCTTGGCTTTGGGCGGTAACACCCTAACCATCAGCAATGCTGCTGATACCTTTAGCGGCATCATCTCTGGCACTGGCAGCCTCGTATTAACAACAGGCACTCAGACTCTGTCTGGTGCTAATACCTACACTGGTACAACAACTATTAACGGTGGTACTTTAATCATCACCAATAACACTGGCTTAGGTAGCGTGAGTGGCGGGGCGGTAACGGTTGCTAATGGCGCTACCTTGGATCTACAAGGTGTCACAGTCGGCGCTAAAGCCATTACGCTCAATGGCGGAACACTCAAAGATGTCACCAGCTCCTTAGCAGGCAATATCACCTTAACTGCAGACAGCATCTTCTTGACTAATGCTGGTGATACGCTCACCTTATCAGGTGTGATCTCTGGTGGCTTTAACATTACCAAGACTGGTGCTGGTACTGTTGTACTCACAGGCGCTAATACTTACACTGGTACTACCACTATCTCAGCAGGTACCTTGGCCTTAAGTGGTTCAGGTTCGATTGCCAGCTCTAGTGGTGTGATCAATAATGCTACTTTTGATATCACCAACTCTACTGGCGGTGGTGCTACCGTTACCGCTCTGACTGGCAGTGGCAATACCATCTTAGGCGCCAACACCTTAACCATTAGTAACGCAGCCGGCACTTACAGCGGCGTGATCTCTGGCACTGGCAACCTCGTATTAACTACTGGTACTCAGACTCTGTCTGGTGCTAATACCTACACTGGTACAACAACTATTAACGGTGGTACCTTGGCCTTAAGTGGTTCAGGCGCCATCGCAGCATCGTCTAGCATCATTGATAACGCCATCTTCAATATCAGCGCTACAACGAGCGGGGCTTCAATCATTAGCCTAGCGGGTAGCAATGCCGGCTCAGTCGTATTGGGTACCAAGACTCTCACCATCAGCAATGCTGCTGATACCTTTAGCGGCATCATCTCTGGCACTGGCAACCTCGTATTAACAACAGGCACTCAGACTCTGTCTGGTGCTAATACCTACACTGGTACAACAACTATTAACGGTGGTACGCTTTCTTTAGGATCGTTAGGTGCAATTGGCTCAGTTGGTATTATTAGCTTCAATGGTGGCACATTGCAGTACACACTTCAAAATACTATCGATTACTCATTGCGTTTTAGCACTACCGCCAATCAGCAATACAAGATCGACACAAATAGTCAAAACATTACTTTTGTTACAAGTTTAAATAGCGTTGGAGGCTCTTTAACCAAGCTAGGACTTGGCAGCCTCACATTGACCTCCGCAAATACTTACTCTGGTGTAACTATAGTCTCTGCGGGATCTTTAATATTAGGAAGCGCTGGAAGCATTGCTAATTCAAGCAAGCTATCTCTGAATGCTGTGCTAGATATCTCTGCAACATCTGGCGCTTCACTTGTCAGTTTGTCGGGTGCTAATATCGGTAGACTCGTCTTAGGCGCTAAAAATTTAACCCTCACTAATGCGCTAGATACCTTTAGCGGCGTTATTTCTGGAACGGGGGGCGTTCTTATTAACGGTGGCGTACAAACCTTATCTGGCGTCAATACATACCAAGGTAATACAACACTTGCAACTGGAGCCACCTTGATTTTGGGCAACGCTTCTGCACTAGGTAGTGGTGTGTTAAATACTGCTGGTGGATCTCTTGGTATGACTGCGGATCTAACAGTGGCGCTGAATAATTTGACTGTAAATGGCGCCATCACCCTTGTAGGTGATATTCGTTCTATAGGCTCACAGCTTTTTAACAATACCGTAAGCCTGAATCCTACGGGTAACGTCATTGTCCCAGGAACAATTACGATCACCACAACAAATAGTCCAATTACCTTCAATGGAATGATTATCAGCTCCGCTGCAACACCTGCTTCATTGACTATTAATGCTGGTACGGGCCTTGTTACGATCAATGGTAGCGTCGGTATAACCACTATCACCACTGCAGTCTCTGGTTTGCCATTAACTTCTGCGCTCGATAATTTAACTATCAATGCAGGAAAGATCTACATGCTTGCTGATGCTTTAACACGCTCAACTCAAACTTATAATGGAGCGGTAAGTATTGGCGACAATGGAGTCAAAGGCGCTCTATATGAATATTATCTGTCTCGATTCGTTGCTATTGATCCGCTAAAGCCTGCGCCAATTCTTCTAAATCCAATTTTTGCCAGAACATTTATCTCTATTGATCCGAGCATAACCTTTACTGGTACCGTAGATGATTTAGTTCTAAATACTCACTCTCTATATACAGCCGCAATTACACAACTCGCACCTGCAGATGCTGGATTTACTGCACCTGAGATTACATTTAGTGCTGCAATCGGAAAAATCAAGCCGCTCTATTCGATTAACCTATTAACTATGCAGAGTACAAATCCAAGTGTTTACATCGGCGCCATTAATCTTAAGGGGGAGGTCAACACCTTCTCTAATCAAGACTATCGCTCAGCAACTCTCACTGCGGACCCAAATGCGCCTTCTAATGTAATGACATTTACAGTTGATGATGTCAACGCAAAAATTTCATTTGATCTGTTTAAGGCAACTAATGGCACGTACTCTCTCACCAATGGCAATGGTTTGGATACATTGATCTTTAATGGGCCAGCACTCTTTAATGGAAGTACAGCATCCCCCTTATTGCCCGCAGGAAAATGGACGTCAGTCGCATTTGCAAACTCTTTGACTGCTGTGAAAATTGCAACGCAGTTGGCAGCAGATCAGCTGGCAGCGGCACAGTTATCAGCGCAGATGGCAGCAGATCAACTGGCGGCGGCACAATTAGCAGAGCAGAAAGTAGCAGTTGCTCCACCAGCTGCCATTGCGAAAAAAGCTAGCAATAATGCTTCTTCGGGTATTGCAGATGTGGCCAAGGCTCTCTCAGGCATTATGAACAATACAAACTTTGAGGTTCCTAAAGCTGGCTCTGCTGGCACTGTAGAGGTTGCTATGGGCGGCTCAACTCGTGCTGCAAGCTACTCTGAAGTAGTCAAGGACGATAAGGTGGGTGAGAAGCTATCCAATAAGGCTGGATCACTCACTGAGGTGGCAAAGGATGAAAAGGCTCTTCGGAATACCACTTCTGGAGCATCTGATGTTACAAATGCTTCAGGCGATGAGCAATCGGCCCAGAGAGCAAGCGGCGCATCAGCAGAGGCCGGCAGTTCTAATGCATCCAAGTCTGATAAACCAGCAGATAAGAGCACCAAAGAGCAGAATTGCAACAATTCAACAACAAACTGCGATCAATCACCTAGGTAACTTACTGCACCAAGTGGCGCAGTAAGTTATTTTTTTCTCGAGTATTGAGGCTAATTAAAATGGCAGATTTGCACTAGGCTTAGCCGCTAAAAGGGCCGCCTTAAATTCGCCTTGAATGCGTTTAATCGCATCTTCGCTATCAGCCTCAAAGCGCATGACTACAACCGGGGTGGTATTGGAGGGTCTAGCTAAACCAAAACCATCGGCATATTCAACCCGTACACCATCAATAGTATTAATGGACTCAGATGTTGGGAATTTGGCATTGGCTTTGATTTGTTTAAGAATGGTAAACGGTTCACCTTCTATGCAGGTAAGCTGTAGCTCTGGGGTGCAAATTGCATTCGGCAAATCATTGAGGGTTTTGTTTGGATCTTTCTCTTTGCTTAGGATCTCAAGTAAACGCGCACCAGTATAAAGTCCATCATCAAAACCAAACCAACGATCTTTGAAGAATATGTGACCGCTCATTTCACCTGCAAGAGGAGCCCCCGTTTCTTTAAGTTTGGCCTTAACTAAGGAGTGCCCCGTTTTCCACATGAGTGGCTCACCACCATGTTGCTTAACCCAGGTGGCTAGGTTGCGTGTGCACTTCACGTCATAAATAATCTTCTCACCAGGATTGCGTGAAAGTACATCCTTGGCAAATAGCATCATTTGGCGATCTGGGAAGATGATTTGACCGTCTTTGGTTACCACGCCTAAGCGGTCTGCATCACCATCAAAGGCAAGACCCAATTCGTTATCGGTAGTTTGTAAGTTCTTAATTAAGTCCTGCAGGTTCTCAACATGGGCTGGATCTGGATGGTGGTTTGGAAAATGACCGTCCACTTCGCAAAAGAGCTCTTGTACTTCACATCCTAGGGCTCTAAAGAGTTTGCCAGCAAATGCGCCACCAACACCATTACCGCAATCGATAACAATCTTCATGGGACGAGCTAACTTAACGTCGCTCACAATGCGCTCTAGGTACATTGGAAAAATATCAAATGTGCTGCGTGCACCTTGACCAATAGCAAATTGCTTAGCTTCAATGCGTTTGCGCAATGCCTGAATTTGATCGCCATAAATTGCGGCACCACCCAGAACCATCTTGAATCCGTTGTAATTTGGTGGGTTATGGCTACCGGTAATCATGATTCCGGATTTTGGTTTCTTGCCATTTAGTGTTTGATTGGCGCCAAAGTAAACCATTGGTGTTGCAACCATTCCTAAATCAATGACATTAATGCCGGTAGAAAGCAATCCTTCAGTCAAGGCCTCAATTAAGCTAGGGCCAGATAGGCGACCATCGCGACCAATCACAATTTCGGTTTCACCTAGCTCACGCATCCCCGTTCCAAACGCTTGACCAATAAGTTTGGCTATCGATGGATCTAAGGTTTCATCAATAATGCCCCGAATGTCATAAGCTTTGAAAATTGAAGGAGAGAGTTCCATGAGCGTTCTTTCGATGTCTAGACTGAGGCTAGAACTATTAAAAACTATTGATTAAATAAATTAATGCGGGCGGCCGTTACTTCATCAATGCCGGAATCCGCCTGAGCAGAGCCACCATTATTTAAGGCAGCCTCGATTGGCTTGGCAAGGACTTTACCAAGCTCCACACCCGGTTGATCAAAGCTATTGATGTTCCACAAAGAACCGAGTACAGCAGTGCGATTTTCATACAGCGCTAAAAGCGCCCCTAAATAGAAGGCATTGAGCTTAGGCAAGATCAGCAGGTTGCTAGGGCGTTTACCAGGGTAAGTGTTATTTGGATTATTAGTCTTCTTGCCATTAGCCAACGCCTGAGATTGAGCTAAGCAGTTAGACAACAGGATGCGGTGATGTTCTTTGGCCTCTGGCAAATGACTCATCGGTTCACGTACGGCAATGAAATCAATCGGAATGACTTCGGTGCCTTGATGTAGTAACTGGAAGTAGGAATGCTGTGCATTGCTACCAGAGCTACCAAAGACTACTGGGCATGAGAACTTGACTGGTTTGCCATCACGATCGACGCTCTTGCCATTACTTTCCATATCAAGTTGCTGCAACCACTTCGGAAACCAATCCAATGCATCCGCATATGGAATAACCGCATAAGATTTAATGTTGTGTTTCTCTTGCTGATAAAGCAGGCTCAGCGCCATGATTACCGGAATGTTTTCCTCAAGAGGGGCAGACTTAAAGTGCTGATCCATTGCTTGAGCACCAGCTAGGAGCTGCTTGAAGGTATCAAAGCCATATTGCAGGGCAATTGGCAAACCTACGGCAGACCATACGGAGTAACGGCCTCCGACCCAGTCCCAAAAAGGATAGATGTGGTCTTGGTCAATGCCAAATGCTTCTGCGGCAGGAACGTTTGCTGTTACAGCAAAGAGTGATTTACTTACTTGACTATCGGTAAGACCATTATTTTTAAGCCACCTCACCACAGCCTGTGCATTCATGGTCGTCTCAAGCGTTGTGAAGGACTTGGAGACAATAATGACCTTGGTGCTGTGCGGTAAAGCGCGTTGCAATATGCGGGCTAAATCAGCGGTATCGATATTCGCCAAGAAATGCATCCGCATGCCACGACTTTCAATATCGGGAACATGGGCTAAGGCTTCAATGGCGAGGCGCGGGCCAAAATCAGATCCACCAATACCAATGTGAATGACATCAGTGACGCCAACCCACTTATTGCATAGGGCTTCAATACGATGCCAAACTTGAGCAACGTCTGGCATGACATCTTTGCCATTTACCAATACGGGAGATTGGTCAAGGTTGCGCAGAGCAGAGTGCAGGGCAGGACGATTTTCAGAGTTGTTCACTGGCTTGCCAGCGAATAGGTCGGCAATAAACTGCTCTAAATGCGCATCTTTAGCCTGCTTAAAGAGGGATTTCCAACCGGCAGCATCAATGCCTTGATAAGCGCTATCTAAAACGATATCTTGGGCGCTAAATAGGGTTTTTGGGTTATCTGCAGCTGGTTTTGAAGACATCTATAGATTTTATCAAGAAGTACCCCAAAACCCACTAAAACACTGAAAATGTTACGATTTCGGGATGCAAATAGCAAAAATTCAAGGCTTGGGCAGATAAATGGATCAAGTCGACTGTGTTGTCATCGGTGCCGGGGTTGTAGGTCTGGCCGTTGCGAGAGAAATGGCCCTGCAGGGTCGAGAAACGATTTTGCTAGAGCGAGAAAGCGCTTTTGGCACGATCAGCAGCGCGCGCAATAGCGAGGTTATTCACGCTGGCATCTATTACCCCAAAGATTCCCTAAAGGCAAAGCTCTGTGTTGAGGGCAATCGCATGTTGTACGAGTACTGCCGGAGCCATCAAGTAGCTACGCAGCCTTACGGCAAACTTATCGTGGCTACTGATTCAAACCAAATTGATGATCTGCAGGCCCTTTTATATAAAGCTCAAAATAATGGTGTGCCCGAGATCAAGATGATTTCTGGTGAAGAAGCTAAACAGTTAGAGCCACAGCTTCATTGTGTAGCAGCCATTCTGTCATCAAGTACAGGCATTGTGGATAGCCATGGATTTATGCTTTCCTTATTGGGTGGCTTCGAGGATGCGGGCGGCATGGTGGCTTATCAATCGCCGCTGATCAGCGCAAAGCCTATTGGTGACAATGCCAAAGATGGCTTTGAATTAGAAATTGGTGGCACGGATGGAATGCACATTCAAACAAAGTTACTGATTAATTGCGCGGGCATGAGTGCACCAGCAGTGGCACAAAAAATTCAATCATTAAGTAAAGATCAAATTCCCAGAGCCTATTTTGCTAAAGGCAATTATTTTTCTCTTTCAGGAAAATCACCATTCAATCACTTGATTTATCCGATTCCCGAGCCTGGTGGTCTAGGGGTGCATCTCACTTTAGACATGGGAGGACAGGCTAAATTTGGTCCCGATGTGGAATGGCTTGAAATCCACGAGGAAAATCAAATTGATTACACGGTTAATCCCACAAGGGGTGATGGCTTTTATGAGGCAGTAAGGCGTTATTGGCCCGGTCTAAAAGACCAGGCATTACAACCCGATTATTCAGGTGTTAGGGCTAAAATAGTCCCGCCTAATGCCCCGGCAGGCGACTTTTGTTTTAACACCCCTAAAGAACATGGGCTTCAAGGCCTCTTTAATCTATATGGCTTTGAGTCCCCCGGATTAACCTCCAGCCTTGCGATTGCCAAGCATTTAGAAGGGCAAATCAAAAGTTCTTTATAATCTGATGCTTGAATCAACCGTGATTCACAGTAAGCAGAATTAAAGGAAGAGTGGCAGAGCGGTTGAATGCACCAGTCTTGAAAACTGGCGAGGATGAAAGTCCTCCGTGAGTTCGAATCTCACCTCTTCCGCCAAGTTAAATGTGAAAAAGCCCAGCAACTACTTGCTGGGCTTTTATCTTTCTAGCTCCTAGAAAAGAGCTACTAAAGAACTGCTGAAGAACTACTGCATTTCTTGATTACTTCTTAGCTGGTGCAGTTACCACTGCAGCAATCGCTTCTGTGTAAACCACTTTTACTTGATCGTTTACGGCAATATCTTTCATCAAGTCAGGATTCTGAACCTTAACCTTGAAAATATTTCCTTGTGGACCTTTTAAAGAAACGATATTTTTAGCTGCATCAATTGCTTCAACATTGGCTGTAGCAGTAACAGTGTTGGTAGTGATCATGCCTGGCTTATCGCCTTGCGGAGCAGTCGTAGTGCTGGTGCTAACTTGCTCACTGGTTGTGCCTGGATTTTTTACCTTAACTAATTCAATAGCTACAGCAAGTTCATACACAACATCAAAATGGTCGCCCACTTTAATTTCAGCAAAGTTCTTCACTTCAGGGCCCGCAACGATAGAAGTTTCGCCGTCTTGGTTTTTGAGGGTAACTGTGCGAGTTGCAGCATCAATTTTGGTTACTTCACCATCATAGATAAGCGCGGATTCTTGAGCAGTTACGCCAGCAATAGGAGCCTTTGGTTTAGTGAGGAATAAGTAGCCGCCAACTGCGATTGCAGCAATGACGACAGCAATGATAATTTTTTTCATAATAGTTTGATCCTTATGGATGTTGAAAGAGCATCACCACTGAGTGGTAATGCGGAAAATAGTAAATCCTAGCAATTTAGCATTTGTGGCTATTGTATTGCCCATATTAGAAGCTGGCAGCTAGGCCAATAGAGGTGCCATGCACGTTTTGACCAAACTGATACCTAAATACGACTCTAATGCGAGTAAATATAGGGTCAGATGCGCTTCGGTCTAATTCTATGCCGGTGCCTACGGAGGAGAGGGAGTTAAACCCCAGGGCTCCTCGTAAGTCGCCCAGGAACTCGGTATGCGCCACTTCAAATACCGCTCTTAGTGGCCTATCTAATAATGTGATGGGTGTTGGAATGCGACTGCGAGCCCAAAGCGCCAGACTTTGCGAATCGGCAGAGCCTTGCACTGCAGTTGAGGTGTCAAATGTTTGTACTGGGATATTGGTGTAACGCAGCTCCACATCAATTTCTTGATCGGGTTTGTAGTTCTCATAATCCAGCATGACCGAGCCACCCAAACCATAAGAATTCATGCGACCGCCATTAAGGAACTGCAAGTCGATACCTTTCTGATTCTGGATGACTCTAGAGGCAATAGATATATCGCTCTCTAAATGTCCGAGCATGACATTAGCTATAGGTCGAAAGCGGAGTTCATTGGTGATTGGAAAATCCCAACCAATACCGCCGGTGCCCGTAACGCTATTCCAATGAACTGGTACCGTAACAGATGTGTTGGCGATGCCATCGCTAAAAGTTGGGTTGTAACGATTAACTGCCAAGGTCCCCTCTAAATAGAGTGGAAAGTTTGCGCTAATTCGATCACCACCTCCTAGAGAAATCATTTGCAAGTCGGAGTTATCACCGCCATTGTTACGGATCGATAACGAGCCTGTTGTCACATCTGGAGTAAGTGAATAACCCGTAATCGTCATAAAAGCATCAGCGCGCTTTTTGAGGTAATTGTTAGCGGCGTTATAAAACGCCGATTGGGCATGTGCAAAGCCAATCCCGGCGGCAAATAGGGTGACAAAGAAAAGGAGCTGGGATCTACTAAAAGGCCGCATGACAGCCATTTTAGCGAATCAATTCAGTGGATGTACCATAGCAAATATGAAGCTGCTCATTTCTATCTACTTCTTTATTCTGGCCGTCATTCAGATGGGCCTATTTTTTGGAATCTATCACTATTACCGCTCTCAGAATCTCCTGAGACCCAGTTTTTATTGGATGTCATCCCTGCTAGTCAATGTGGTGGGGTTATTTATTTTTGGGACAGGAATTATTACTCTTCAAAATATTGCAAATCCAGAATTTAATTTCACGGTAGCCAATACCTTCTTCTATGTGGCAACGATGTTGCAAGCTTTATTTTGTCAGTCTCTCAATCATGAAGTTTCTAAACGAGTAAAGATAGCTGCTTCAGTTTCTGTCCTCATTTTTGTTGTTGTATTTGATTCCCTGCGTCTGCATGGATCTTTTGAAAGTCGTACTGCAGTAATGGCAGGGCTTGCTAGCCTTTTTTATTGCTGGCAAATCTATGAGCTAGGCAAGAAGAGAAAATCTTCCCCATCTAAGCAATTGGTTTATATGCAATATGCCAATTTTGCTGAAATGTTTTTTGCGTTAGGACGATTCGTCACCATGGTTGCCTCGGCCTTTACCATTCGTCAAGTTGATCAGATTCCACAGCTGCTGATCCTGTTTACCATTTCCCAACTCGTGATGAATACCTTGTCATATATTGCGATTGGGGGATACTGGGCCGAGCAAATTACTATTGCGAATATCGAAACAGCGAATGAAAGTGAAGCTACTAAAGCCCATTTACATGAGCGAGAGCTCCTCATCGCATCGCTATTAAAGGCCAATAAGACCGCCAGTACCGGAGCTTTATCGGCCTCTATTGCACATGAGCTTAATCAGCCCTTGGGGGCCTCAAGTCTGAATATTCAATTTTTGCAAAAGAAACTTTCTGAAGGCGAATTAAATCCTGACTTACAGAAAGAAGTTTTAGATTCTTTGTTGGCAGACAATCAGCGTGCAGCAAGCATTATTCGCTCCCTTAGATCGGTATTCGCTGATGAAAAGATGGCATCTGCTAAAGTTGATCTTGCTGAATTAATTGATTTAGTACTCACCATTGCCCGCCCAGAAATTGTTAATCAGAATATTCAGATGATTCTCAAGTTAGAGGAAAACTTGTTTATCACTGCTAATAAGGGGGAACTTCAACAAGTCCTATTGAATTTGGTCATCAACGCAATTGATGCATTGAAGTCGACTGAAAATTTAAATAAATCTATTACGATTCGAGGCGAGCACAGTAGTGCTGGTTTTCAAATATCGATTGCAGACACAGGCTCAGGAATTGATGAACAAGTACAGGCCCACATGTTTGAGCTGCTTTCAACCACCAAAAGCTCCGGTATGGGAATTGGTCTCTGGTTGTGTAAGCATATTGTGATGAGGCACGGCGGATCTATCTGGTTTGAGTCATTCCCAGGTAAGGGAACTACCTTTTTCGTTGGTTTACCTGTAGTTGCAGTCTACGCAATTTAATATCCTGAATAGGCTGACATTAGCTGTGGGGCTAATTGCCATTGATTAGCTCAAACATATCATTGAAGTAATCAAAACACTCTTACTTTGGGCTTTTATGAAAATCAAACTCACACAGTTTTCGGTTGCAGCAACATTAATGACCTCTGGGTTAGCAATGGCGGCAGGGGGTGGTGGTGTGGTTGCGGATCCAGGCGCTATGCAGGGGAAGCATTTCGATCCAAAAGGTAAGGCGCCATCAAGCTATACGGTTGAGCTGCAAAATGGATTGCGTAAGACGCTGCCTTTCGAGGATAAGCGTGATTTTGAGGAATCTAAAAAGGGCTTCATAGCGGCCCCGCCTTATAAAACAATCATGGCAGATGCCGGCAACGTTGCCTGGGATATGGGTAGCTATGAATTTCTCCTGCAGGGTAAAGACTTTGATAGCGTGCATCCTTCATTGCAACGTCAAGCTATCCTCAATATGGGCTACGGCTTATATGAAGTTGTGCCAGGAAAAATTTATCAAGTACGCGGCTTTGACTTAGCAAACATTAGCTTTATCAGGACGAATACTGGCTGGATTGTTTTCGATCCATTAACTGCTAAAGAAACAGCTCGTGCTGCACTAGAGCTTGTAAATGAAAAGCTTGGTAAGCGTCCTGTTGTAGCGGTGGTGTATTCGCATTCGCATGGTGATCACTTCGGTGGTGTGCGTGGTGTAGTCGATGAGGCCGATGTGAAGAGCGGAAAAGTCAAGGTCATTGCGCCGGCTGGTTTTATGGATCATGCGATTGCTGAAAACGTCTATGCAGGCAATGCTATGACCCGCAGAATGTACTTCCAGTATGGTGTGTTATTGCCTCGCAGCCCATTTGGTCACGTCGACCAATCCATCGGTAAAAATACCGCTGCTGGTAATTTAGGGTTGATCGAGCCTAACGTCTATATCAACCAACCGTATGAAAAAATGACGGTTGATGGCGTAGAAATGGAGTTCCAAAACACACCAGGCACTGAAGCTCCTGCGGAGATGAATACCTATTTCCCGCAATTTAAAGCATTCTGGGCGGCAGAAAATATCACTGGCACCATTCATAACATCTACACCTTACGTGGTGCCTTAGTTCGCGACTCGCTGGCATGGTCTAAGAATATTAATAACGCTTTATATCGTTATGGCAATGAGAGTGAAGTGATGTTTGCATCGCATACCTGGCCACGCTGGGGTAATGAACGCATTCAGGAAGTAATGCGCACACAACGCGATAGTTATGCTCACCTGCATAACGAAGTGCTCCACCTAGCAAACAATGGCGTCACTATTAATGAAATTCAGAACGTTTACAAGCAGCCTGAGAGCTTGAAGAAGCAGTGGGCTGCCCATAGCTATCATGGCTCTGAGGAGCACAATAGCCGCGCTGTGATTAATCGCTACCTTGGTTACTGGGATGCCAACCCAGCAACATTAGCGCCGTTGTCACCAAAAAATTCCGCACCTTTATATGTGGAGATGATGGGCGGCTCTGCCAAGATTATGGCTAAGGGCAAAGATCTCTATAGGCAAGGAAAATACCGCGAAGCTATGGAGATCGTCAATAAATTAGTTTATGCACAGCCAAACAATACGGCTGCCAAAGATTTACTGGCTGATATTTTTGAGCAGATTGGCTACCAAAAAGAAAGCCCAAGCATGCGCAATAGTTTCTTGGGAGCTGCTTATGAACTACGTCATGGCATGCCAACAGGCGCTTCTCCAAAATCTAATGGTCCTGACATGATTAAAGGCATGACAACCGAACTCTGGCTCAATGCTTTGGCAATCAGCATGGATAGTAAAAAAGCTGCGGACATGAACTTTGTGATCAATCTTTCTACTCCAGACAATGGTGAAAAATTTGTAATTGAGATGAGCAATTCTGCTTTAACCAACATTAAAGGTCAGCAGGCCAAGAACCCAAATCTGACCATCACACTTAATCGGAGTGATCTTGAGCAGGTGATGGGTGGACAATTAACTTTTGAAAAGTTGCTAGCTGAAGGTAAGGTGAAGTTCGATGGCGATCGCAAATCATTCGACCAACTTAGAGGCACCCTGACAGTCTTTGTACCTGATTTTGAACTAATGCCAGGTACCAAAGGTAAGGCTGCTCCAAAACCAGCCGCTCCCGCTAAGGATCCATTCTCAGCTCAGGAGATGGCAATTACTGCTGGTGAGTAATTAAGGAGTACGCCTCTTAGTAGTTAAAAAGGACCCTGCGGAGTCCTTTTTAACTATCTTATTACTAAATCTTTTTGTTTATTAAGCTAAAAACTAGGGGGCAAAGGCGCCACCCGCTTCAAGAGACTTCAGTTCATCACCTGCAATACCTAGTTCGGCAAGAAGCTCATTGGTATGTTCACCCAACAAAGGAGGGTGACGATAGACCTGCTGTGGCGTGCCATTCATTTTGACGGCAAAGCCAATATTAGGAACTTTGCCTTCTACCGGATGATCAATGTCCATCCGCATCTTGCGATGGCGGCCATGCTCACTATCAAATGCTTCTGGGTAGGTATTAATCGGGCCGGCTGGGGTGCCTGCGGTCAATAAGGTGTCTACCCATTCATCTGCAGTTTTGGTAACAAATGTTTTTTCAAGTTCAGAAGCAAGCTCTAAGCGATTGGCTAAGCGCAGTGGATTGGTTTTAAAACGGGCATCTTCAAATAATTCAGGGCGCTCAATCTTGTCGCAAAGTAACTTCCAGAGTTTTTGATTGGTTGCGCCCATCACAAAATAACCATCGGCAGCTTTCATGGCTTGATAGGGCGCGCTCATATGATTCGCTGTTCCAAGCTTATAGGGCTCAACGCCAGTACCCCAGTATTGAGCGGTATCCCAGATGGAGAATGCCAAAGCAGAATCAAAGAGTGAGGCGTCAATAAATTGACCTTCACCAGTTTTGGTTTTACCAATGTATGCCGACAATATTCCATAGACCGCAAAGAGTGCGCAACCAATATCCGCTACCGGGACACCAGCTTTGACTGGAGGTCCGTCAGGGTAGCCAGTGACGCTCATAACGCCAGACATTGCCTGAGCCATGAGATCAAAACCAGGGCGATCTGCCCATGGACCAGTTTGGCCAAAGCCAGAGATGCTGGCATAGACCAAACCAGGATTGATATCTTTTAATGATGCGTAATCAATCCCGAGTTTTTTCATAACGCCGGGTCGGTAGTTCTCAACCAAAATATCGGCTGTTTTGACTAACTCGAAGAATACTTTCTTGCCGGCCTCAGTTTTGAGATTTAAGGTGAGACTACGTTTATTGCGGTTCATGTTCAGAAAGCCCATGCTATCTGAACCTTTCATCTTGAAACCCATTGCGCCACGGGTCTGATCGCCTGTGCCCGGAGGCTCGATTTTGATAACATCCGCACCCAAGTCCGCCAACAGCATGCAGCAGTAAGGGCCGGCCATGACCTGGCTGACGTCAAGTACACGCACTCCTGAGAGAGGTAATGGCCTAGATCCATCATGCGCACCATTTAAAGCGTCATTTATAGGTGTTTTCGTCATTGTCTCGTTTGTTTTTATATGTTTAGAATTAGCCTTTAATAGTATCAAACACAATAAAAACAATTTTGGAGACTTTATGTTGCTTAAATCGCCTCAGTGGGCCGTTCGTAGTTTGCTTGCAATTACGCTGGCCACGAGTTCTTTCTTTGCATTAGGACAGCAGTCTTATCCAACTAAACCCATTCGACTGATCGTGGGTTTTGCACCTGGCGGCGGTACCGATATTGTTGCTCGAGCCCTTGCTCCAAAAATGGGTGAGATTTTGGGTCAAAGCGTTATTGTGGAAAATAAATCGGGTGCGGCGGGGACAATTGCAGCTGATCAAGTTTCTAAGGCGAATCCAGATGGCTACACTTTGTTAGTAGGCCACTCTAACTCCAATGCAATTGCGCCATTTGTGCTGACTAACGTTCAATACAACCCCGCTACGGATTTCACACCCATTACTTATTTGGGATACGTTCCTAACGTTTTGGTGGTGAAAGCTTCGTTGCCTGTGAACTCAGTCTCACAATTGATTTCTCTTGCTAAAGCAAATCCAGGTCAGATGACTTATGGATCCTCTGGCATTGGCAGTACTCAACATTTAGCAGGTGCATTGTTTGCCAAGATTGCCGGCATTCAGTTAAACCATGTGCCCTATAAAGGTAGCGGTCAGGCCATCATTGATTTGCTGGGTGGTCAAATTACGATGAACTTTGATACCTTGCCGCCGAACTTGCAGCAAATTAAAGACGGCAGTTTGAAGGCTTTGGCAATCTCTACCCCAAAGCGTTTATCCATACTTCCAAACGTACCAACGTTTAACGAAGTTGGCATTACAGGATTTGATGTGACCAACTGGTACTCCATCATGGGTCCAAAGGGTATGGATCCAGCGGTAGTCAACAAGATTGACCAGGCTGTTAAAGCCGCCATGGCCGACCCACAAATTAAAAAGACACTTGACTCTCAGGGCTTACAACCTGAAGGGCCTGCAACACCTGCAGCATTTAGTTTGTTCTTAGCTGGCGAGCTGGCTAAATACCAGCGTTTAGTAAAGAGCTTAAATATCAAAGCTGAATAAGCTTTTTATGACACAACAAAATAAGGTGGGCAATATTGCACAAGTCTCGCTAGAGATACGCGGCAATGTTGCCCACATTACCTTTGATCATGTAGCGGCACGCAACGCAATGACAGTAGGGATGTATCAAAGCCTGAAGTCCATCTGTGAAGATATTGCCAAGAATCCAAAGATACGAGTAGCCATCTTGCGCGGCGCTGGCGGTAAGTCTTTTATATCCGGCAGCGATATAGCGCAATTTGCTAGTTTTAAAGATGGTCAAGATGGCGTTCTCTACGAAAAGGGGATTGATGACTACCTAAGTCCGCTCGCTACCTTGCCCATTCCGACGATTGCCGTGATTGATGGCATGGCTGTTGGTGGCGGATTAGCGATAGCTAGTTGCTGCGACTTCCGAATTTCAACTCCTGATGCCAAGTATGGCGTACCCATTGCTAAAACACTTGGCAACTGTTTATCCGCAGGTAATGTTGCTTGGTTGGTGGTGCATCTGAATATCAATATTGTGAAGCGGATGTTGCTATTGGCAGAAATGATTTCAGCTCCAGAGTTACTAAAGCAGGGATTTCTATTGGCAACATACGAACAAGATCAGTTAGGGCATGAGGCCGATGTTCTTGCAGAGCGATTGAGTAAATTGGCTCCCATCACCCAAAAATCAAGCAAGCTAGTATTAGCAAGATTAATAAAAAATAATCTGCCTGACTGCAATGATCTCATCAGTGAAACCTATGGCAGTCATGATTTCAAAAACGGAGTTGCTGCTTTTTTAAAGGGCGAGCCACCGATTTGGACTGGTAACTAGCACTCAAGGCAAGTCAATCCAAAAACATCTCTTGAAGATTGTTGAGGTAGCGCATTCCTAGTGGTGTGGCTTTCAGCTGACTGGGATTCTCATCTAGTAATTGCTTATTACTAGCTTCTGCCAAGCCTTTGCTAATCACGTTTAAAGGCAGACCAGTTCTCTCGCTGAAAGTATTGGTGGCAACGCCATCTGTCAGTCTGAGGGTATTGAGCATGAATTCGAAAGGCAGATCCTTAGCCTCAAGAACCCGAGATTCAATCAACGCATTTCCCTTGGACTCCATTGCTTGCATATAACTTTCTGGATGGCGCTCTCTTACTTGGCGAGTAATTTTGTCTGGAAAAGAAATCTTTCCATGAGCGCCTGCTCCAATGCCAATGTAATCACCAAAGCGCCAATAGTTCAAATTGTGTTTGCACTCTTGGTTTCTCTGCGCATAGGCAGAGACTTCATAACGTTTGTAGCCTGCCTTGGTGAGCAAATCTAAATTCTGCTCAAAGATGGCATCCACTTCATCATCGCTAGGTAATTGCGGAGGAAAGTTTGCAAAGTAGGTATTCGGTTCTAGCGTGAGATTATAAAAAGACAGATGGGGCGTTTTAAAAGAAAGGGCTGTCTCAATATCTGCCTTGGCTAACTCTAAAGTCTGCTTTGGGAGTCCGTACATCAAATCCAGATTCACCGATTTGAAGTGTTTCAGGGCAATTGCTATTGCGCGCTTGGCTTCCTCGCCATTGTGTATGCGGCCCAAGGCTTTGAGCTGTTCATCCTGAAAGCTCTGAACTCCGATCGACACTCGATTAATGCCTGCCTTTGCAAATCCTGCAAATTTATCGGCTTCGATCGATCCTGGGTTAGCTTCCATCGTAATTTCAGCGTCGGGCTCAAGATTTACTCGAGCGCGGATAGCGCAAAGTAATTGATCCATGCATTGGGCAGATAGCAGACTTGGCGTTCCACCACCAATAAAGATGCTATGGACCTGACGCCCCCAAATATTAGGTAATTCAGTTTCTAGGTCAGCAATCAGTGCATTGATATAGCGCTGCTCATCAAAGCCCGCCTTGGTAATACCCTCTTTAATTTGATGTGAATTGAAATCGCAATAGGGGCATTTCTTTTCGCACCAGGGAAAGTGAATATACAAAGCCAATGGAGGCAATGTAGTCAGCGTTACTTTGTTGGGGCTGGAATTAAGCACGGCTTTTGAGTTGTGCAATCAATTCACGTAGCGCTTGACCCCGGTGACTGATTGAATTCTTTTTTTCTGGCTCTAGCTCAGCAGCAGTACATTTTTGATCTGGCAAAAAGAAATAGGGGTCATACCCAAAACCATTGCTACCAGCAGCTTCATCAACAATCTGCCCATACCAACGTGTTTGCACAATGATGGGTTCAGGATCATTTGCGCTATTTACAAAAACCAATGCGCACACATAATGCGCACTTCGATCTGCCTGATCTTTTAAATCTTGAATGAGTTTTTGATTATTGGCTGCATCATCGCCTTGCTCACCAGCAAAGCGCGCCGACAAAACGCCAGGCTGGCCGTTTAATGCATGTGTACATATACCGGAATCATCGGCCAACGCCGGTAAGCCTGATGCAGCGCTTGCATGCCTTGCCTTAGTAAGAGCATTCTCCACAAAGGTGAAGTGTGGCTCTTCTGCAGAAGGAATGCCCAATTCACCTTGGGGGATCACTTGAAAGCTCAAGGGCGCTAATAACGCCTGAAACTCTTTTACCTTACCGGCATTGTTAGATGCGAGAACGAGCTTTTGCATGGCGATCTTTATTTCAATGCATCACTTTGCATTTGGGTGAGCTCTTGAATACCTTGCTCAGCCAGATCCAGGAGTGCATTGAGTTCTGCTCGAGAGAAAGCGGCACCTTCTGCTGTGCCTTGAACTTCAATCATTCCGCCTTTGCCGGTCATGACCACATTCATATCGGTATCGCATGAAGAGTCTTCTGGGTAATCCAAGTCCAACACTGGAACGCCTTGATAAATGCCAACGGAAATTGCAGCAACGCTATCGATAATGGGATCCTTGCTGAGGACGCCACTTTTAAGAAGTTGGTTTACTGCATCACGAGCCGCAACATAGGCGCCAGTAATAGATGCAGTACGTGTTCCGCCATCAGCCTGCAGCACGTCGCAATCGAGGTGAATGGTTCTCTCACCTAATACTTTTAAATCAAAGACGCTACGCATGGCACGGCCAATGAGGCGCTGAATTTCTTGAGTGCGACCAGATTGTTTGCCGCGGGCAGCTTCACGATCGCTGCGGGTATGGGTGGAGCGGGGCAGCATGCCGTATTCAGCAGTAACCCAGCCTTCTCCGGAGCCTTTCTTATGTGGAGGCACTTTTTCCAGGATGCTGGCAGTACACAGAACCTTGGTATCTCCAAAGGCGATCAATACTGATCCTTCAGCATGCTTAGTAAAGGCTCTAGAGATGGTTACTGGGCGCAAATCGGTGGGCTTACGGCCGCTAGGGCGGGCAATGTTGACTGGGTTTGCTGTGCTCATGGAAAGGGGGTCCTGTGGGGTTGGGGTCTAGTTCAATAATGAATCTACAATGTCCATATGATATCGAGCATGACTGGTTATGGCAGCGCTTCTCGCCAAGTCTCCCTAGGAGCTGGTGTAGTTGCTGATCTGCAGGTGGAATGTCGGGCTGTTAATAGCCGCTTTCTGGATCTAGGATTTCGTCTTCCGGACGAGTGTCGTGGGGCAGAGCCTGCCTTGCGAGAGCTGGCTACCCAAAGCCTATCGCGCGGAAAAGTCGAGTTTAGGGCGGCATGGCGGGTCAATAGCGCAGTAGCAGGTGCTGCCAAAAGTAATCCACATGCTTTGGGTGCCATAAGTCGAGATCGCCTTGATGCCCTGTATACCCTGCAGGAAAAAGCCCAAGAAGCTTTTCCGAAAGCGCAAGAATTGAGTATTGCTGAAGTGTTGCGTTGGCCTGGCATTGTTTCTGAGCCTCGTGGCGAAGAAGATAGCTGGATCACTGCCACAGTTGAAGCTGGGCGCGCAGCGCTTGTAGCTCTCATGGAGAGTCGCCATTCAGAAGGCAGGGCCCTGGTTGCCGTTCTAACTAGCATTACCGGCAAGATGCATGACATCGTTAAGGTGATTGAACCTAAAGTTCCAGAGTACGTGGCTCAGTATCAAGAAAAGCTCACAGAGCGATTGGCTGAAGCATTAGCTGCTCAAGAACAAGCCAAGGCGGGTGCCGAACTAATGGAGCGTATTCGTCAAGAGGTTGTGCTTTATGCGGTGCGCATCGATGTGGCGGAAGAGTTCGCACGCTTAAAGACTCACCTTCAGGCAGTAGATACCGCACTTGCAGGCAAAGGCCCTGTTGGTAAGCGTTTAGATTTTTTGATGCAAGAACTGAATCGCGAAGCCAACACCCTAAGTTCTAAGTCTGTATCAGAAGAATGCACACAAGCAGCTCTAGAGCTCAAGTTATTCATTGAGCAAATGCGTGAGCAAGTTCAAAACCTCGAGTAATCCATATTATTGATTTATGACTAACTCCACTCCGACACCATCCTACCAAGGCAGTATGTTGATGATTGTTGCGCCCTCAGGCGCAGGTAAATCCTCTTTAGTGAATGCCTTACTTAAAGACGAGGCCGGATTGAAGTTATCTTTATCAACTACCACGCGAGCACCGCGACCTGGTGAAGTAGATGGCAAGGATTACCGCTTTCTGACAAAAGAAGATTTTCTGCAAGAACGTGATCAGGGACATTTTTTAGAGTGGGCAGAAGTCCATGGTCATTTTTATGGGACTTCAAAACCTTGGATTGAGTCTCAAATGCAGGCGGGTAGCGATGTCATGTTGGAGATTGATTGGCAGGGCGCTCAACAAATTCGGAAGTTAATACCTTCTGTGCAGTGGATCTTTATCTTCCCGCCATCGATAGAGGCTTTAGAAGAGCGGCTACGTAAGCGCGGTCAGGATGATGAAGCCACAATCCAGCGTCGCTTGGCAGCTGCCCACGTAGAGCTTCTGCATGCTCATGAGGCTGATTACATCGTGGTGAATGATTTATTTGATCAGGCATTGATCGATTTAAAGCATATCTTGGCTTCGAGCCGCTTGCGTTCTGGGCCCAGTATGGCCAGAAATCCAGCCCTTTTGAAGCGCCTCGGGGTCTAATCAGTTATCCTATAGGTATTGAAGCTAAATTAAGTGAGTCCAGCATGGCACGTATTACTGTAGAAGATTGCCTTAAAACTATCCCTAATCGTTTTGAATTGGTTTTGGCCGCGACATATCGTGCCCGCCAATTGGTGCAAGGTCACTCCCCACGTGTTGAGTCCAGAGATAAAGCTACCGTAGTTGCATTGCGCGAAGTAGCTGCTGGCGTGACTGACCGTGACATGTTGACCAAAGTACCTTTGTAATTAAGGGGTTCCGGTGTGGAGCTCCCTTTAGGACTAGTCAATACATCGGATAAAGTAGGAGGCATCTCGTCTAAGGATGCTTCGCTTGACCCTACTCAAGCACAGTTGTTGGATATCAATTCCGACACACCAATTCAAAGCGGTAAAAAATCCATCATTGCGAGTTTGTTGGCGCAATCGAGTCGGCATTTATTCGGCCCGACATCAGCGCCCATTCTTCCTCTCAAACACCAGGTGGTTTCTATTGAGGGATTGCTAGCAAAGCTTTCCTATCTCAAGCCTGAAGAAATTGCACAAATCAAAAAAGCATTTCAGTTTTCTGATGCTGCTCATCTAGGCCAATACCGTCATAGCGGCGAACCTTACATTACCCATCCAGTTGCTGTAGCTGAACTATGCGCAACGTGGCGCTTGGATGCGCAATCCATCATGGCTGCGTTGATGCATGATGTGATTGAAGATACTGGCTGTACAAAGGCAGACTTAGTTGAAAAGTTCGGTAATAAAGTAGCTGAGCTAGTTGAAGGCTTAACAAAGCTCGATAAATTAGAGTTTCAAAGTCATGCGGAGGCGCAAGCAGAGAGCTTTCGCAAGATGTTCATGGCCATGGCGCGCGACGTTCGAGTCATCTTGGTCAAGCTTGCTGACCGCACCCACAATATGCGCACCCTGGACGCTGTACCCATGGAGAAGCGCCGTCGTGTAGCCGCTGAAACAATCGAAATCTACGCACCAATCGCCCATCGTCTTGGGTTGAACATCATTTACCGTGATCTACAAGATCTCAGCTTCCGTTACTCTATGCCCATGCGTTTCCGAGTCATTGAGGGAGCCGTTAAGCGTGCACGCGGCAACCGCAAGGAAATGGTTGAAAAGATTTTGCAGGCTTCACGCATGGCCTTTGCTAAAGCCAATTTAGAGGTAGATCTGCGCGGTCGTGAGAAAACACTCTTCAGTATCTATACCAAGATGCGCTCAAAGCATTTAAGCTTTTCGCAGGTATTAGATGTGTATGCATTCCGGGTTACCGTACATTCGATTGATGCATGCTATCGCGCACTCGGTATCTTGCATTCTCTATACAAGCCCATGCCAGGGAAATTTAAGGATTACATTGCGATCCCCAAATTAAACGGCTATCAATCCTTACACACCACTTTATTGGGTCCTTCAGGAGTGCCAGTAGAGTTTCAGATTCGTACAACGGAAATGCATGCGGTAGCTGAGGCTGGGGTAGCTGCGCATTGGGCTTATAAAGACGGCTCCCCTGATATGAGTGAGGTGCAAAACAGAGCCCACCAATGGCTGCAGTCCTTGATTGATATTCAGGATAGCAGCGGTGACTCTCAAGAATTTTTAGAACACGTCAAAATTGACTTGTTCCCAGATGCAGTTTATGTGTTTACACCCACTGGGCAGATTAGGGCCTTACCAAGGGGCGCAACTGCTCTAGATTTTGCTTACTCTATCCATAGTGATCTGGGTAATACCTGCGTAGCAGTCAAAATCAATGGCTTGCAATTGCCTTTACGTAGCGAGCTGAAGAATAGTGACATTGTTGAAGTCATTACTTCAGCAAGCTCACAACCCAATCCAGGTTGGCTGGCATTTGTGCGGACTGGCAAAGCTCGTGCTTCTATACGACACTCCCTTAAAACAAAACATTATTCTGAATCGCTTCAACTAGGTGAGCGACTTTTAGCAAACGCTTTACGTCAGCAGGGCGTTGATGCTGCCTTGTTAAGTCCAGAAATTTGGGAAAAGCTAACGCATTGGACGGGTGATAAAACCCGCGAAGAAGCATGTGTCAACATTGCTTTAGGACGACGCTCTCCCCAGGAGCTGGCTATTCGGCTGAAAATTTTGATCGATGATGAAGGCGGTGCCGAGCAAATGCGTTTGGGAGTTGCGGATTGGGTCGCGCCGAATCAAGAGGCAAGCCATTATCATCATCATCAACGCCAAGCTATCCTAGTTGATGGGCGTGAGGGTAATTCGATTCATTTCCAAACTTGCTGCCATCCTATACCAGGCGATAACATCATTGGTTATCTTGGTAAGGGTGAAGGATTACAAGTTCACACCAACGACTGTACAGTGGCATTGCGCATGCTCTCTAAGGATAGTGATAAGTGGGTTGAGGTTGAGTGGGGCAAAGAGCTAAATCGTGAGTTTGAAGTGGACCTAGCGATCGACACGCGCCAAGGTAAGGGAGTTTTGGCTAGGGTGGCGAGTAGTGTTACTTCGGCAGACTCCAACATCATGAATGTATCCATGGAAGATCGCTTCAAAGAAGACTCGGTAACTATTCGCTTTACGATCCAAGTTTATGACCGATTGCACCTTTCTAAGGTGATGCGCAGTTTGCGCGCCAATCCCGATGTCATGCGGGTAACCCGTACTCGCGCTGTTTGAACTCTATAAGTATTGAACGTCTAAGATTTCAATTTCAGCGGGGCCTGTGGGTGTTTGTATAAAAACACAGTCTCCGATCCGAGACTTGATTAAGGCCTTGGCTATAGGTGAGACCCAACTGACATGCCCTTTATCCAGATCAACCTCATCAACGCCCACAATTGTGATTAGGGTCTTCTTGTTGGCTTCGGGTCCTTCCAGGGTTGCGTAGGTCACAGTAGCCCCAAAGAACACCTGCTCAGAGTCATTTTCCCCTGATTTTCGAGCAGAATTATCGACAACCACGGCAAATTCTAGACGTTTATTAAGGAAGCGGATCCGTCTATCTATCTCCCTTAAGCGCTTTTTCCCATAGATATAGTCACCATTTTCAGATCGATCGCCATTGCTGGCAGCCCAGTGCACAACCTTGACAACCTCCGGTCTATCAAGGTTTAAGAGCTGAAGGAGCTCGGTCTTAATGCGTTCGTGACCAGCGGGGGTGATGTAGTTCTTCTCTTCCATGGCATAATTATGGCTGTTGCGGCTGTAGCTCAGCTGGATAGAGTACTTGGCTACGAACCAAGGGGTCGTGGGTTCAATTCCTGCCAGCCGCACCAAACTATATGAGGGCCTAGTTGAAAGACTGGGCCCTTTCTCTTTATAGGCTTTTCTCAGATCTTTCACAGAGATACCTTATAGTCTGCTTATGAGCACTTCTGACACCATTTCTGCCGTTTCTGACGCCCCAGTGGCTGTTTGGTCACAGATAGATGCCAATAACGCCAAAGTACTAATGAGTGGCAATGTGAACGTCTATTCCTTGGGCGGTGTTTGGACTCAAATCCGTGATTCTCAAGATGTGTGGCTCAAGCAGGGTGATGGCAAAAGCAAGTCCCTGACTTTTGATGCAAGCAAAGTCACTTTTTTAGATGGGGCTGGTATCGCATTTCTGATTGGGATTGAAGAGGCGCAAACAACAGCGGGTGCAAAGTTTGATGTCGTGGGCTTAGATCCTCGCTATGAACCTTTACTAACTGAATTCAATCCGATCGGTAATTTATTTCCCGTTCCAGTTGTAAAGCCCAAAAGAAGTTTTGTTGTCAGTACAGGAATGGCAACACAAAATTTAATTGATGATGCTGTTGGATTAATTTCATTTACCGGACATCTTGCGGCTGATTTAGCTTGGTCTATTCGTTACCCCAAGCAAGTGCGCTGGGGTGATTTTGTGAACGCTGCTGTGCAAGCGGGTATTGCAGCATTACCTATCGTTGGACTAGTCGCGTTTTTGATTGGCGTCATCCTGTCTTTTCAGGCTGCTATTGGTATGCAGCAATTTGGCGCCGTATCCTTTGTCGGCCCGTTGGCGGCTTTGGGTATTGTGCGAGAAATGGGCCCATTAATTACCGCCATTTTGTTAGCAGGACGTTCCTCAGCAGCATTTGCTGCCGAGATTGGCACGATGACTGTTAATAGTGAGGTAGATGCGCTGGTTTCTGGCGGCTTAAGCCCAATTCGTTTTTTAGTTGTTCCACGTGTTCTGGCGGGTATTTTGGTTGCGCCTATTTTGACTTTGTTTGCTGACATCGTCAGTATTTTTTCCTCGATGTTGACGATGTTGATTTACGGCATTCCATTTATTAACTTCTACAACGGCATGCTCTCGGCTGTAGATATCGAAGATATTGGCTCAGGTTTAATTAAAGCGACGCTTTTTGGCGTGGTTGTTTCAGCGGTTGGTTGCCTGCGTGGCATGCAAACGGGAAATGGTGCGGCTGCAGTTGGTATTTCAGCTACAAGAGCAGTCGTTAGTAGTATTGTTTTGATTGTGCTAGTTGATGGTATTTTTGCCTTCATTTCCTATAAGACAGGTTTCTGATGGACACGCCAAATAAATCACAATGCGCAATTGATGTTCAAAACCTCACTGTAGGTTATGGCTCTAACGTCCTGATGCAAAATCTGAATTTCACGGTGAATTACGGTGAAATTTTTGTGATTCTGGGCGGCTCAGGTTGCGGCAAGTCTAGCTTGTTAAAAAACTTGTTCGGTCTCTATCAGCCCTTATCTGGTGATGTTCTGATTGAAGGGCAAAACATTACTACTGCAGCTGGAGCGGAGCGCCAGAAGATCATGACCAGCTTTGGCGTGATGTATCAACAAGGTGCCTTATTTGGTTCCATGAACTTGCTCGATAACGTGACTTTGTTTATGCAGGAATATACCCAGCTAACCCAAGCGCAAATGGATTTACTGGCGCGTTGCAAGTTGGATTTAGTCGGTCTGTTGCCTTATGAGTCTTATATGCCCAGTGAAATTAGTGGAGGCATGCAAAAGAGGGCGGCGATCGCTCGGGCCATGGCGCTAGATCCCAAAATATTATTCTTAGATGAGCCATCTGCTGGCTTGGATCCTATTACGTCTGCAGATCTCGACAGCACAATCCAGGATTTATCAAAAAACCTAGGCATCACCTTTGTCATCGTATCCCATGAACTTGCCAGCATCTATGCTATTGCTGACAAAGTAATCATGCTGGATAAAGGGGCTAAGGGAATTATTGCTGAGGGTGATCCAAAAGTATTGCGCGATACCAGTAAAGATCCACGGGTGCATCAATTCTTCAATCGTATTATGAGCAAGGACGCAGCATGAGTAATAACTCAAATCCCAATTATTTTCGCTTAGGCGCTTTTGTGCTTGCCGCAATTGGTGCACTGATTGCTGTGATTCTCATTTTTGGCGGAGGCAAATTTTTCCAAAAATCATTTATGGTCGAAACCTATATCAAGCAGTCTGTAACAGGCTTAGATGCAGGGGCGGCTGTACGGTTTCGTGGAGTTAAGATTGGTCAGGTCACATCGATCGGCCTATCTGGTGATATCTACGAACGAAATTTACCTTTTCATGATCGCCGTCAGTATGTTGTCGTCAGAATGCAAATTTTTGGTGACAAAGTAAATGAAGATCAAATTAGCGAGTTTGTAAAAAATAATTTGCGAGCTCGCATCAAATCTATGGGCATTACGGGTGTAAATTACGTTGAGTTTGATTTTATTGCTCATGCATCCGATACTCCCGCTCTCCCTTTTTCTTGGAAGCCCGAGTATCCAGTAATCCCATCTATGCCAAACCAAGCGGATGAAATTATTTCGGGTATTCAGAATCTGATTGGTGCCTTAAATAATATGAATATCGATGGCACACAGAAAAAATTGGATGCCTTGCTAGGTAATCTTAATGTGATGATGGCAGGAGATGGCAGGGGTAATGAAGGCATGATTGAATCGGTTAAGCAGTTAAACGTCATCATGGCTCGCATTAATAAGGCAACCGATAAAGAAGAGCTCGGTGTTCTGATGCGTGAATTAGTAGCGGCCACCTCCTCTTTGCGCCAAACTATTACGAGTGTGCAGGGCGATACCGTGTTGACAATAGAAAATATTAAGCAGGCGAGCGAGAATCTAAATGAATTTAGCCGTATTGCAAGTCAATCGCCATCAAGCTTAATTTGGAGCGACCCACCAAAGAAAATTACACCCACTAGTAGCGGCGGTCAGTCTGGAGCTCAGAAATGATCAAGCGAATTTTATTTGGCTTTGCTATCTTGGGCTTAACCTCTTGCTCCTTGCCTACCAGACCCCCAGTAGGGCCCACTACCTGGATGGTATCTCCAGATAGAACCGCGGCACCGCGTCAAGCCCGCACAGATATTTGGCTAAAGATGGGCTCTGTCTCGGTGACGCCGCCTTTTGATGGCAGGTCTTTGGTCTACCGTACTGGTGATCAACGTTATGAAAAAGATTTTTATAACGTGTACGCGACTATTCCTGCTGAAATGATTGGGAACGCTGAACGCCAGTGGATGAATAAGGCGAATATTTTCTCCTCAACAGTAGGTCAAAGTAATAGCTTCTTTCCTTACTATTATTTACAGGCAACTGTAGAGGAGTTTTATGGTGATTATCGTAAACAACCAGAGGCGGTAGTGAGTGTAGAGTTTTTCTTGAGTGCAACTAATGCCGGCAAAGCAAATCCCTTGATTGGTGCAAACCGCTATACCAAGCGCGTAGCCCTCAAAGACAATACTCCTGAAGCGCTGGTATTGGGCCTGCAAGAAGCACTGGCTCAGATTTTCCAAGAGTATGAGGCGCAACTTTATAAATACGCCGGCAATTTACCAAAACCTTTAGGTCAGTAATTTTATGAAATACAACTCAGTAAACATCTTCAAATTCGTTGGAGCAGCATTCCTTGTTGCCGCAAGTTCCCTGAATGCTGTCCACGCAGATACATTTCCGAATAAACCGATTCGCCTGGTTGTTCCATTTGCACCCGGCGGCAGTACAGACATCATTGCGCGAGCCGTTGGTGATGCTTTGGGTCGTCAGTTGGGTCAACCGGTAATTGTCGAAAATAAAGCAGGCGGTGGTGGTTCTATTGGCGCGTTGGAAGTGATGCGCTCACCGAAAGATGGTTACACCATTGGTATGGCTACCGTTTCTACTACTGCAGCCAATCCAGCGATTAACCCAAAGATTGGCTACGATCCTGTTACGGACTTCACGGCCATTAGCAATATTGCTGCGACACCGAACATCATTGCAGTAAATCCATCATTTCCGGCAAAGGATTTCAAAACCTTTATGCAGGTTTTGAAAGCCAACCCTGGAAAGTATTCTTATTCAAGCTCCGGTACTGGCGGTATTGGACACCTTCAAACCGAGCTTTTCAAGAGTTTGACTGGGGTATTTATTGTTCATATTCCTTATCGTGGAGCTGGTCCAGCATTAGCCGACACAGTGGGCGGTCAGGTCTCTATGATCTTTGACAATTTGCCATCGTCTTTACCCTTCATCAAAGACGGTAAGCTTGTGCCGATTGTGGTAGCTGCACCTAAGCGCTTGGCTCAATTACCCAATGTACCTACTTTTGCTGAAGTGGGTTTAGCGCCAGTTAATCGGATGGCTTATTACGGTCTATTGGGGCCTGCAGGAATGCCAAAAGATATCGTGGATAAATATACCGCCGCTTTACAAAAAGTAGTGACTGATCCTGCGGTTAAGAAGCGTATTGAAGATACTGGCTCAATCATCAACGTGAATGGATCTGAGGCGTTTGCAAAAGAAATTAAAGCTGAGTACACCGTCTATAAAGAGGTGGTTGCAAAGCAGAAATTGCAGTTAGATTAAATATATAAAAATTAGTTTTTGGAGATGAGATGGACTTAGGATTAAAGGGTAAGGTTGCATTGGTAATGGCTTCTAGCCGTGGCTTGGGTCAGGCAATGGCAGTGTCATTGGCCAAAGAGGGTGTCAAGGTAGCTGTTACCGGTAGAAATGCTGAGGGCTTGAGTGAGTCGGTGAGGTTGATAGAGGCTGCAGGTGGACAGGCTTTGGCACTTAATTGGGATCTAGCGGATTCTTCGGTTATTGATAGCTTGGTCTCAAAAGTAGAGCAGGAACTTGGACCCATCGATATTTTGATTAATAACACAGGTGGGCCGCCGCCAACACCAGCAGCCGGCCAAGATCCGGCGCTTTGGCAAAAGAGCTTTAACGACATGGTTTTATCGCTCATTGCTATTACCGATCGAATACTTCCTGGCATGCGCCAGCGTAAGTGGGGCCGCATTATTACCAGCACCACTTCAGGCGCTATTGCGCCGATTAAAAATCTAGCCATTTCCAATACCTTGCGTGCTGCATTGCTGGCGTGGTCGAAAACATTGGCTGCAGAAGTGGCTGCCGAAGCCATTACTGTTAACGTCATCATGCCTGGAAGAATTGCAACTGCTCGTCTGCGTCAGTTGGATGAAGCGCGCGCAAAGCGGGAAGGCACTAGCTATGAAGATGTCGTTAAAGCCAGCTTAAGACAAATTCCAATGGGTAGGTATGGCGATCCCAAGGAGTATGGTGATGCCGCTGCATTTTTAGCTAGCCAAAATGCCTCATTTATTACTGGTACCGTCATGCGTATTGATGGCGGTCAAATTCAGGCCATTTGATTAAATCATTACTTCGTTTCTTGGGTGGTTTGAGACGTGATTTACGTTCAAGCGAGTTAGCTTGGCTATTCGTTGCCTTAATTCTTTCGGTAACAGCGTTATCTAGTGTCACTTTTTTAGCAGATCGAATGCAAAGGGCTTTTGCATCCGATGCCCGCCAACTCTTAGCTTCGGACTTGCTGATCGTTTCTGACCAGCCTTTACCCAATCTCTTTTTAGATGAGGCAAAGAGCAGGGGCCTACAGCTAGCTCAGACAATCGTGTTTCCGAGCATGGCAACTGTAGGTTCACACAGCAAGCTTGCTTCACTTAAGGCGGTAAGCCCTCAATATCCCCTGCGTGGCGCTTTGCGTGTTCAATCCATGTCTCAAGACAAGACATTGACTACCGGACCTCATGAGGGATCAGTGTGGGTTGACCCCGCTATGTTGGCGAGCCTGCATGCAAATGAAGGCGACTCCATTCAGCTTGGTCAAAAAGTCTTTGTGATCGGTGGAATTTTAGAGCGTGAACTCGATCGTGGGGCAGGGTTTATGAACTTTGCACCCCGCGTCATGATGCCCATGTCTGATCTTGCTGATACTGGACTGATTGGTCTTGGTAGCAGAGTAACCTACCGATTGTTATTGGCTGGTTCTGATGAGCAAATTCATTCTTATGGCCAATGGGCAAGTCAATATATTGAATCCGAGAGCATTAAAGGTGTTCGCATTGAAACTTTAGAGAATGCACAACCCTTGATGCGCAAAACACTTGGGCGCGCAGATCGTTTTCTCTCCTTGATTGCTTTATTAACTGCGATGGTAGCTGCGGTTGCCATTGCTTTATCGGCTCATCGCTACACACGCAAACAGGCAAATACCTGTGCTGTTCTGAAATGTCTTGGAGCCAGCTCCACCATGATCCTTAGACGACAAGGGCAGACTCTTTTAGCGCTTGGCTTCATAGCCGCGTTGATGGGCTCTATTTTGGGTTACCTTGGCCAATTTGTATTAACTCTTCTTTTGGGTAATCTAGTCTTAACAGAATTGCCGCCCGTCTCTTTTGGACCTGTCCTTTGGAGTGTGCTGGTGGCTTGGTTCTTATTATTTGGTTTCGCTGGCCCGGCAATGTTCAGCTTGGTAAAAGTTTCCCCAATCAGATTGATTAGAAAAGAATTTGATGGCATCGGCGTCTCCACTATTTGGACTGCTGTATGTGGATTAGTTGCGGCAGTGATATTGATCATGCTTGCGGCACGCGACTGGAAACTAGCGTTATGGACAAGCCTTAGTTTTGGTCTTGCCATCCTGATTTTTGCCACTGCATCTTGGGGCATATTGAAGCTGCTTTGCAGGATACGTACTCAAGGTTTTTCTCTGGGGTTTGTCATTCTTGCTCAAGGTCGAAGAACGGGTCTCGCAGTGGTGCAAATTACAACGCTCGGTATTGCATTAATGGCGCTCTTATTGGTATTGCTATTGCGAGCTGATTTCTTAAGTGCCTGGCAAGGCAATATACCGAGTGATGCGCCTAATCGCTTCATGATTAATGTTCAAGGCGATCAGAAGCAGGGGCTTACAGAGTCTCTTCAGAATGCAGGCGTTACAGCTCCGCAGTTTTATCCAATGGTACGTGGCCGCTTGATTGAGGTGAATGGCAAAGACATCACGCCTAACGACTATGTAGAAGAAAATGCAAAGCGCTTAATCGATCGAGAGTTCAATTTATCCTATACCGACCAGTTGCCATCAGGCAATCAAATCCTAACGGGCAAGTGGATTGAGGGCGATGCGCCGCAGATTTCGATGGAAACCGGCATCGCCAAAACCTTGAAATTGAAATTGGGTGATCAGTTAACCTTTGAGGTTGCCGGAGAAAAAATTGTTGCCCCAATTACTTCCTTGCGAAAGCTTGACTGGGGATCGATGCGCGTGAACTTTTTCGTGATCATGCCGCCTGTACAGTTGCAATCATTGCCGCAATCTTGGATTACCTCTTATTACCAATCGCCCAAACAAGAATCTTTGGATTTTGATCTGAGCCAGGCCTACCCCAATTTAACTATTGTGGATGTTTCAGCCTCGCTGCAACAAATACAGGAAGTATTGAATAAGCTTTCCTCAGTATTGGGTTTGCTATTGGCATTTACGATTGCAGCAGCGTTCTTGGTTTTAATGTCAGCGATCGCAGCTACTCAAGATGAGCGTTATAAAAATGCGGCCCTATTAAAAGCTTTGGGAGCCTCTCAAAATACCTTAGCTCAGATTGCGAATATTGAATTAGTCATGATTGGCTTGATAGCGGGGTTTCTAGCAGGCCTAGCCTCTGGTGCCGCAGCTTGGGCTTTGGGCTATTTCGTGATGGAGATTCCATTTAATGCCTTTGGAGAGGCCTTATTCATGGGTGTTGCATTTGGGATTAGCGCTTGCCTTGCTTCTGGATATCGCTTTCAGAGAAGAATTCAGAAGGCGACTGCAGTGGAATGTTTACGAGAAGCCTAAGTTAGAAAATCAAGACGCAGCTCTTAATTCAAGGTAACGAGGTTTTTGGGGAGCTCAACCAATCGTGTGCCAGCGAAGCGGTCTGGAAGGCTTTGTCGATATAGAAAACTCTGACGATCTAAATAGATGCTCAGTGGCCAAATTAACAAAGCTACAGTGAATAGCATTTCAATAATTTGCCATTTCTCTAAATGAAATACCCATTGCAATAGTACACAAGGAATGAGCCAGAGCGAGCCATAGACATAACGCCAAAAGGCTTGTCGTTTAGTGAGATTGAAACCGCCGCGTCCAACAAGGCGAACCCGCCATGTTTGCATGGCGAGAGTTTGACCAGATTTAGTCCAGTACCAAACAAAATAAATCCCCAGCACAGCGTAGAGATATATAAATGTCAGCCAGCTGGGTAATGAGATACCTAATAGCATCCCCAAGCCAAGATTAGGGACTAGAAAAGTAAAGGCAATGACGCCAAGCAATACGAGCTGTTCATAGAGGCAGCAAGATACTCGTCGCCAAAATTGAGGTGAGGGTAATGCGTCTAATTCAGCAGGTGTCATGCGACCGCTTAATAAGGGGAGCCGGCTTCTGCATTAGAACCGGCACCATCTGCTGGCGCAGGTGCGCTCGGAGCAATGACGGCGGCGGGGAGAGCAGCCTTAGGTGAAATAGGATGTTGCTGAAGTGTTGGGGCATTAGCGGCAGTAGGCTTCTTCTTTAGTTCAGAGTCAGCCAATTTCTTCTTTTGCTCATCACTCAGCTTTTGGTAGGCATACCATGCCTCCGCTTTTTTCTCTGCAGGGAATTTTAGGCTGGTGAGGTAGTTTTCGCGGGCAATGCGACGATCCTTCTGCGAAAGATTGGACCAGCTTGTCATACGAGACTGAAGTCGCTCTTGATCTTGTGCGCTCATCTTGGGATAAATGTTGGCAACCTGAATCCATTTTTTGCGACTATCGGGCAACATGTAATCCCAGTCGCTTTCTAGCGGCGCAAGAATTTTCTGTTGTGCTGGCTTTAAACCATCCCAAGTACCATCAGGTTTCTTTTCAGGAATGGCCGTAGCCTTTCCATGCGGAGCGCTAGGCGCACCTTGCGCAAGTGCTGGACTCGCCTGGGCGGCGCAGAAAAATGCCAATAGGGCAGCGCCACAAACTTGACCTGTTCTAGTTCTCATAGACATCAAACGAGTCAAGATTATTTGCTGCGTACTAAGTCGGATTGGCTATCAGATTCGGAGAGAGGGCCGTTTTTGAGGAAGGCCATAAATCCACTGTCTGCATATGCATCAGGAGGCACATCATCAGACAAAAGAGCGGCATCCACTTCGGCAATGTCATTAATACGAGAATCATCTTGCCATTGGGCAATGCCAATCAGGCCAAATACGAGGACCACTAGCGGAGCAATCCAGCCAACGCTATCCCAGAGGCTATTAGATCCAGAGGTCCAATTACGCGATGAACCAGCAAATACTTGCTTCTGAATGCGTACTTTTTCAGGTTTTCTAACTGAAAGGGCCTTCATACGTGCTGCATATAGGCGATCTTTCAGATGCTTGGGAATGCTCTGAGTACCTTGACGAAGCAGGGCAGCGCTAGCCTGGCCAAATTGGTCGACTTGGGTCTGGGTAAATTGGTCATCAAAGTGTTTCACAGCGTAATTCCTTTTAATTTCAATGCTTTAGCTAATGTCTGGGTGGCTCTAGAACAGTGCGTTTTGACGCTTCCTTCACTACAACTCATTGTTTTGGCCGTCTCAGTAATGCTTAGCTCATCCCAATAACGCATCAGGAAGGCTTCTCGTTGACGTACAGGCAATTTAGATATTTCTGACTCAAGGGCCTGTAAAAGCTGACTTTTTTCAAGCTTTTGAGCCCCATCTTGGTGAATTTCACTGTCATCAGGGGCTGCAAGGGACTCTAAAGGGTCAAAATCATCGCTTTCATCGGATTTTTTGCCCATATTGGAAAACAAGGTGACCCAGGTATTTCTAACCTTTTGCCTTCTAAACCAATCATGAATGCGATTTTGCAGAATTCTGGTGAATACCAGGGGAAGTTCTCCTGCTGGTCTATCACCGTATTTCTCGGCTAATTTGATCATGGCATCTTGCACGATATCCATCGCAGCATCGTCGTCACGCACGGCGTAAACCGCCTGCTTAAAAGCACGCTGCTCAACACTACTGAGAAAGTCGGATAGTTCTTGGGCTGATGCCATGCAATGGATTAGACCTGAATCTGTAAGAATTGAGTCATTTTAGGGGATTGCTATAGAATATAGGGCTTACTACCTAGAATCTCATTCAAGAAGTGGTTTTTTCCGGTAGCAGCGCCGTTCGAACTCAGGCCAAAAGCAAGAGATAGAACAGACCAAACAATTTTTTGCCGAAAATTGCAAAGGACGAAGGAAAATGAATACAAGCAGCGCCGAATTTTTAGCTACTAAAGCTAACAAAGACACAGCAAATACAAATCTCGTAGAAGCGCCTCCAGAAATGATTGGTGCTGAAATGCTCGTGCATGCATTGCACAAAGAGGGTGTTGAATTTGTCTGGGGTTACCCAGGCGGATCCGTTCTCTTCATCTACGATGAAATTTTTAAACAAGACAAGTTCGAACATATTTTGGTTCGCCATGAGCAAGCAGCAGTTCATGCTGCCGATGGTTATGCGCGCGCAACCGGTAAGGTTGGCGTTGCATTAGTTACCTCCGGTCCTGGTGTTACCAATGCGGTGACCGGTATCGCAACCGCCTATACCGATTCGATCCCAATGGTGATCATCAGCGGTAACGTCCCAACGTACGCGATTGGTGAAGATGCTTTCCAAGAGGCAGATACCGTTGGTATCACACGCCCGGTGGTGAAGCACAACTTCTTAGTAAAAGATGTTAAAGATCTTCCGCTGGTATTGAAGAAGGCTTTCCATATCGCGCAGACAGGCCGCCCTGGTCCTGTATTGATTGATATTCCTAAAGACGTATCAGCTGCTAAAGGACCATTTGTTTATCCAGAGACTTTGGAGATGCGCTCTTACAACCCTGTTGTAAAGGGTCACAGCGGTCAGATTCGTAAAGCGGTAGCGTTACTGCAAGAGGCGGAGCGTCCATACATCTATACCGGCGGTGGCGTTATCCTTTCTGATGCTGCTCCAGAGCTCAAAGAGTTTGCCGACTTACTTGGTTATCCAGTTACCAATACCTTGATGGGCTTGGGCGGTTTTCCTGGCACAAGTCCTCAGTTCTTGGGCATGCTCGGCATGCATGGTACTTATGAAGCCAATATGGCGATGCAACACAGTGATGTGTTAATTGCTATTGGCGCTCGTTTTGATGACCGCGTGATTGGGAATACACAGCACTTTGCAAGTCATCCGCGCAAGATTATTCATATTGATATTGACCCCTCCGTTATCTCGAAGCGTGTCAAAGTAGATGTTCCTATTGTTGGTAATCTCAAAGAAGTATTGGTAGAGATGACTGCCCAATTGAAAGCTGCTGGCCCACGCAAAAATGGCGACAAAGTTGCTGCTTGGTGGGATCAGATTAATGAGTGGCGCAAAAAAGATTGCTTGAAGTACGACGAAGCGTCACAAATTGTTAAGCCACAGTATGTGGTTCAAAAGTTGTGGGAGCTCACTGGAGGTGATGCATTCATCACATCTGACGTAGGTCAGCATCAAATGTGGGCAGCTCAGTTCTATAAGTTTGATCAGCCACGTCGTTGGATTAATTCAGGTGGTCTGGGTACCATGGGTGTAGGTTTGCCTTATGCCATGGGTATCAAGAAAGCATTTCCTGATAAGGATGTATTCGCCATTACTGGTGAAGGCTCTATTCAGATGTGTATTCAGGAGCTCTCTACCTGCAAGCAATACAACACTCCCGTGAAGATCGTGTCCTTGAACAATCGTTACCTAGGTATGGTTCGCCAGTGGCAAGAGCTCACCTATAACAAACGTTATTCCAGCTCATACATGGATTCTTTGCCTGACTTTGTGAAGTTGGCAGAGGCCTATGGTCACGTTGGTATGCGTATCGAGAAAAAATCCGATGTTGAGGGTGCGCTTAAAGAGGCAATTCGCTTAAAAGATCGTACGGTGTTTATGGATTTCCAGACTGACCCAGAAGAAAACGTTTGGCCTATGGTTCAAGCAGGCAAGGGTATTACTGAAATGCTTTTGGGTAGTGAGGATCTCTAATGCGACACATCATTTCTGTACTCATAGAGAACGAGCCGGGTGCCTTATCGCGTGTAGTGGGTTTATTTTCTGCGCGTGGTTACAACATTGATACTTTGAGTGTTGCACCTACTGAAGATCCATCCCTATCTCGCATGACTATCGTCACTTTTGGTTCGGACGATGTCATTGAACAGATTACTAAGCACCTAAACCGTTTGGTTGAGGTAGTAAAAGTATTTGATTTAAGCGAAGGTCCGCATATTGAGCGGGAGCTCATGATGATTAAAGTACGTGCGGTAGGTAAAGAACGCGAGGAGCTCAAACGTACTACTGATATCTTCCGCGGTCGCATCATTGATGTGACTGATAAGAGTTACACCATCGAGTTAACAGGTGATGGTGCCAAGTTGGATGCCTTTATTGATTCGATCGATCGCGCATCGATTCTGGAGACCGTCCGTTCGGGTGGTTCTGGGATTGGTCGCGGTGAACGTATCCTCAAGGTTTAATTTTTTTAACTGATTACTGCATTAATTACATTTTCAATACAAGGAAAGAGCATGAAAGTTTTTTACGATAAAGACGCTGATTTGTCCCTCATTAAGGGCAAGAAAGTCACCATCATTGGTTATGGTTCACAGGGTCACGCGCACGCATTGAATCTGAAAGATTCCGGCTGTAACGTTACTGTTGGTTTGCGTAAAGATGGTGCTTCCTGGAGCAAGGCTGCGAATGCTGGCTTAACGGTAAAAGAAGTTGGCGAAGCGGTTAAAGATGCAGACGTAGTCATGATGCTCTTGCCAGATGAGCAAATTGCTGATGTTTACAGCAAAGAAGTTCACGGCAACATTAAGCAGGGCGCTGCATTGGCGTTTGCTCATGGCTTTAACGTTCACTACGGTCAAGTTCAGCCACGCGCTGACTTAGATGTGATCATGATTGCCCCTAAGGCGCCTGGTCATACAGTTCGTGGTACATACGCTCAAGGTGGCGGTGTTCCTCATCTGATCGCTGTTTACCAGGATAAATCTGGCTCTGCTCGTGATGTTGCGCTGTCTTATGCAACTGCAAACGGTGGTGGCCGTGCTGGCATTATCGAAACGAACTTCCGCGAAGAAACTGAAACTGACTTGTTCGGTGAGCAGGCTGTTCTTTGTGGTGGCGCGGTTGAATTGATCAAAGCTGGTTTTGAGACTTTGGTTGAAGCTGGTTACGCTCCTGAAATGGCTTACTTCGAGTGCTTGCATGAGCTCAAGTTGATTGTTGACTTGATCTACGAAGGTGGTATTGCCAATATGAACTATTCCATCTCTAACAACGCTGAGTACGGTGAGTACGTTACTGGCCCACGTGTTGTGACTGAAGATACTAAGAATGCAATGCGTCAGTGCTTGAAAGATATTCAGACTGGTGAGTACGCTAAGAGCTTTATCTTGGAGAACAAAGCAGGTGCGCCTACTTTGATTTCACGTCGTCGTTTGAATGCTGAACATGACATCGAAGTTGTTGGTGCTAAATTGCGCGCCATGATGCCTTGGATTGCTAAGAACAAATTAGTTGACCAGACTAAGAACTAAGCATCTACTAATAGCAGTTCAATAAAAGGCTCAGAACAAAGATGATGTATCCGCACCCCATTATTGCGAAAGAAGGTTGGCCGTATTTAGCGTTAGTGGGGGCATTGACTTTGCTAGTTCACTATTTAGGTGGGATAGCTTGGTCATGGCCTCTTTGGATCATTTTTTTCTTTGTTCTGCAGTTCTTTCGTGACCCGCAGCGTATTCCTGCTTTAGGTCGCGATCTTGTTTTATCTCCAGCTGATGGCCGGATTGTTGTCGTTGAAAAAACTAATGATCCATATGCTGGCCGTGAAGCGCTCAAAATCAGCGTATTCATGAACGTATTTAATGTGCACTCTAATCGTAGTGCGGTAAATGGCTTGGTGAAAGAGATTCAATACTTCCCGGGTAAATTTGTGAATGCGGATTTGGATAAGGCATCTACTGAGAACGAGCGTAACGCCGTTGTTATCGATGCTAATGGCCAAGTAGTTACCTTAGTCCAGGTTGCTGGCTTAATTGCCCGCCGTATTCTTTGCTACATTCATGTTGGCGATCGCCTCAAAGCAGGTGAGCGCTATGGATTTATTCGCTTTGGTTCGCGAGTAGATATTTATTTGCCACTGACTGCAGAGCCGCTAGTGAGCGTTGGTGATAAAGTATTTGCAACAAATACAGCCTTGGCTCGTTTGCCTGGTTTGGATTGATTCGAAATATTATTCACTGGGATATTCTTTGACTACATTTCGCCGTCGTGGTCGTATTGACCGAAGCCGTCTCTCCCAGAGGCGCGTTACTTCTTCAGAAGATCAATGGGCTGAAGACTTAGGTGATGGTATTGATTACGAAGTAGAGGAGTTGCATCCTCAAAAGCCCCGCTTACGCAGCAAGGGTATCTATCTTCTTCCAAATGCCTTTACAACCGCAGCTTTGTTTTGCGGCTTCTATGCCATTGTGAACGCAATGAATCACCAGTTTGAGATTGCAGCAATCGCTATCTTTGCTTCAATGGTATTAGACGGCATGGATGGCCGTGTAGCCCGTATGACCAACACTCAAAGCGCTTTTGGTGAGCAGTATGATTCTCTTGCTGATATGGTTTCATTTGGGGTTGCGCCTGCATTGGTTGCTTATGAGTGGGCTTTAAAAGATTTGGGTAAGTGGGGATGGTTAGCAGCATTCACATACTGTGCTGGTGCTGCCTTGCGTTTAGCCCGCTTTAATGTAAATACTGGCGTAGTGGATAAGAAGTTTTTTCAAGGACTACCAAGTCCGGCTGCTGGTGCATTAATGGCGGGCTTTATTTGGTTGGCTGATGACAATAAGATTCCAGTTCGCGATACTGCAATCCCTTGGATTACCTTCTTTATCGCCGTCTACGCCGGACTCACCATGGTTTCTAATGCCCGTTTTTATAGTGGTAAGGCCCTGGATGTCCGTTACCGCGTGCCATTTGGTGTGATGGTTTTAATGATCTTGACCTTTGTCTTGATATCCTCAAATCCACCCTTAACGCTGTTTGGTTTATTCGTGGTGTATTCCATCTCTGGCTATGTAATTTGGGCTTGGGAGCGTCTCAGCGGTAAACGTTTTAGCTAATTCCCTATTTTTGGGGTATATTAATTCCATGTTGATGAATTTCTCACCTTTAACTGGCCTCCTTCTGCTAGCACTAAGCCTAAAGCTTGGGGCGGGTAAGGCCTGAGTTAATGAGATAAAGCAGATTCATTAACCACCACATACCAGCCCCAGCTAATTGCTGGGGTTTTTGTTTTATGAGATTGTGTTATCTGAAGAAGTTCAGAAGTATTTAAAACCGGAGAGTAGTGATGAGCGACAAAGTAATCATTTTTGATACCACCTTGCGAGATGGTGAACAGTCACCTGGCGCATCCATGACTAAAGACGAAAAAGTACGCATTGCTCGTCAGTTAGAACGTCTTAAAGTAGATGTGATCGAGGCTGGCTTTGCTGCTAGCTCGGAGGGTGACTTCCAAGCTATATCTGCGGTTGCAGCTGCTGTTAAGGACTCTATTGTTTGCTCGTTGGCTAGGGCGAATGATAAAGACATCACACGAGCCGCCGATGCATTGCAGGCGGCAAACGCCAAGCGTATTCATGCATTCTTGGCAACAAGTCCATTACACATGGCCGTGAAATTACGCATGTCTCCAGAAGAGGTTTTAGAACAGGCTAAACGCTCCATCCGTTTTGCGCGTAACTTAGCTGAAGATATTGAGTTTTCTGCAGAGGATGGCTATCGCTCAGAAATGGATTTCTTGTGTAGGGTAGTTGAGGCGGTTATTAACGAAGGTGCATCTACTATCAACATTCCTGATACCGTAGGTTATGCCACTCCTGAGTTGTATGGAGAGTTTATTAAGACTTTGCGAACCCGCGTGCCTAACTCCGATAAAGCGGTCTGGTCAGTGCATTGCCATAACGACTTGGGAATGGCGGTTGCTAATTCCTTGGCGGGTGTAAAGATTGGCGGAGCACGTCAAATTGAGTGCACGATCAATGGCTTGGGCGAGCGTGCAGGTAATACTGCTTTAGAAGAAATTGTGATGGCTTTGCGCACTCGTAAAGACTACTTTGATATGGTGTGCGGCATCGATGCAACGCAAATTGTTCCAGCATCTAAATTGGTATCTCAGATCACCGGCTTTGTGGTCCAGCCTAACAAGGCGGTCGTCGGTGCAAATGCCTTCGCACATACTTCAGGCATTCATCAAGACGGTATTTTGAAGAACCGTGACACTTATGAAATCATGCGCGCAGAAGATGTGGGTTGGTCTGCTAATAAGATTGTTTTGGGTAAATTATCCGGTCGTAACGCCTTTAAACAGCGCTTGCAAGAATTGGGTATTACTGTTGAGGCCGAGGCTGATTTGAACGAAGCTTTCACCAGATTTAAAGCGTTAGCTGACCAAAAGTCTGAGATTTTTGATGAAGATATTATTGCCATCATGTCAGATTCTGCAGCGGCAGAAGAGGGTGAACACTATAAATTTATTTCTTTAAGTCAACATTCCGAAACTGGCGAGCGCCCTAAATCTCGCGTGACGTTCCGCATGGGTGATAAAGAGATTAGCTCTGAAGCAGAAGGTAATGGTCCAGTAGATGCGAGTTTGAATGCGATTGAAGAAATTGCTAAGAGTGGGGCAGAGCAGTTGCTCTATTCTGTCAATGCCATTACTTCAGGTACGCAGTCTCAAGGTGAGGTTACTGTACGCTTGGCAAAAGGTGGTCGTATTGTGAATGGGGTAGGTACCGACCCAGACATCATTGCCGCTTCCGCAAAAGCCTATTTATCTGCTTTGAACAAATTGCATGATCCGAGTCAAGCTAAGCTCAATGCACAGATGACTCCTTAATCATTGAATCATCTGTAAAGAGATTTACTTATTTAAGTCAGTGTTTTTATAGTACTTGGTGCCTTTGCCGGTGATTTCAGCAGCAAGGCCAGAGTCTGTCAATTGGTACATTAAAACTCCTGGGGCAACTACGGTAGCGTCTTGATAGGCGTCTCCATTTTTCTCGTATTTGGCTGCTGCTGTAACTTGCCCACCAAACGTCCATCCAGAATTTACAAAATCGTTCATGGCTGCCTCAGTTTCAAATACAAAAATATTCTGAAATGATTTGATGCCAAAACCCAAGCCAGCCTGAACTTCAGCCATATTCATATAGATGGTCTTCTTATTTGCTTTGAGAATCACAACGCCGCTACCGGTTCCACCTCCTGCAATCAGAATCTTCATGCCGAAGTTGCTAAAGGTCGCATATCCAACGGATTTATCAATGAGCTCTTTGGCTTTGGGTTGTACTTGGTATAGGTGCCTCAAAATTTCATCATTCTTTTTGAGGATTTCTTGGCGTTGCTGGGCAACCGTTTTATCTGATCCAAATGGGTTCGAAAATTGCGCCAAAACAGCACCGTTTAGACAAAAATAGAGGGTAACGAGGGTCGCCAAGGAGCGGAAAATAGGGTTCATTATTTATAAGTTATTGATTTATATAGTTTTTTAATGTTTTTCTGTGTCATTTATACCAACAGCATACCAATATCTGGTGCCTTGCACGATCTTTTAGGGCGCAGTCTGCTACAATTCGATGGCTTTGATTTATAAAGCTTTTTTGTTTTATTTTGTTAAACACGCACGACACAGGTTGGGTGAAAGCTCAAGTGTTCGCAAGTAAGGAGTATTAAAAATGGCAGTTGCTGATATTAAAACGGCGGAAATCGTCAAAGATAACGCGCGCAGCGCAAACGATACGGGTAGCCCTGAAGTTCAAGTTTCATTGCTCACAGCCCGCATCAATGAATTAACCCCCCATTTCAAGGCTAACGCTAAAGATCATCACAGCCGTCGTGGTTTGTTGAAGATGGTTTCACGTCGCCGTCGCCTCTTGGATTACCTCAAAGGCAAAGATTTGGATCGCTATCGCGCATTGATTGAGAAATTAGGTCTCCGTAAGTAATTCTTATCGGTATGCAATGCCATCTATCTTAGGGTTGTTTCTTAGCGGATTCAGTCTTAAGCAGATGGCATGTTTTTTTTGGGCGCTTCAAGATTATTTGTGTAGGGGATTGTGTCATTCCAATGAGCTTCTGAAAGTTGATTCAGAGTCTCCCTGGAATGGCATCCCTTGTGATCTTAAATCGCTCCAGTGTTGTCGTGACACTGCTTTATCCCACGACAAGCGCAACTCTCATGTGAGTTTTGCGTGAACAATTTGGAGAAGATCAGAATGACAATGTTTAAAAAAGCAGTAAAAAGTTTTCAATGGGGCAATCATCAGGTAACTATGGAAACAGGCGAGATCGCCCGTCAATCCGGTGGCGCTGTTATTGTTAACGTTGATGACACAGTAGTAATGGGCACAGTAGTAGCCTCTAAGTCTGCAAAGCCAGGCCAGTCTTTTTTCCCGTTGACTGTTGACTACCTAGAAAAAACATACGCAGCAGGTAAGATTCCGGGCGGCTTCTTCCGTCGCGAAGGTCGTCCATCAGAAGGTGAGACATTGATCTCCCGCTTGATCGACCGTCCATTACGTCCTTTGTTTCCAGAAGGCTTCTTGAACGAAGTTCAAGTAGTTGTTCATGTGTTGTCTATCAACCCTGATGTTCCTTCTGATATTCCTGCTTTGATCGCTGCTTCTGCAGCATTGGCTATTTCAGGTATTCCATTTGCTGGCCCAGTTGGCGCAGCACGCGTTGGTTACGCTAATGGTCAATACCTCTTGAACCCAACTCGTACAGAGCAAGCTACTAGCGAACTTGATTTGATCGTTGCTGGTACACAAGCCGCTGTATTGATGGTTGAGTCTGAAGCTAACCAGCTTTCTGAAGAAGTCATGTTAGGTGCAGTTGTATATGGTCACGACCAAATGCAGACTGCGATTAACGCTATCAACGAATTGGTTTCTGAAGCTGGTAAGCCAGAGTGGGATTGGACTGCTGCTCCTAAAGATGAGCCATTTATCGCCAAGGTTACTGCTTTGGCTGAAGCGCCATTGCGCGAGGCTTATCAGATTCGTCAAAAAGGGGCTCGTTCAGACAAACTCAAAGAAATTACTAAAGAAGTTGTAGCTAAGTTACAAGAAGAGGGTGATGTTGACGCGGTAGCTGTTAACGACATCTTGTTTGAAATCGAGGCGAAGATTGTTCGTAGCCAGATTTTGAACGGTGAGCCACGTATTGATGGTCGCGATACACGCACTGTCCGTCCGATTGAAATTCGTAACGGCGTATTGCCACGTACACACGGTTCTGCCTTGTTTACCCGTGGTGAAACACAGGCTCTCGTTGTTGCAACTTTAGGTACTGCTCGTGATGAACAAATCATTGATGCGCTCGAAGGTGAATACCGCGATCGTTTCATGTTCCACTACAACATGCCTCCGTTCGCCACTGGTGAAACTGGCCGTGTAGGTAGCCCAAAACGTCGTGAAATTGGTCATGGCCGTTTGGCTAAGCGTGCATTGATTCCAGTATTGCCAAGTGCTGAAGATTTTGCATACAGCATTCGCGTGGTTTCAGAAATTACAGAGTCCAATGGTTCTTCATCCATGGCTTCTGTTTGCGGCGGCTGTTTAGCAATGATGGATGCTGGTGTTCCAGTTAAAGCACACGTTGCTGGCGTAGCAATGGGCTTGATTCTTGACGGCAATCGTTTTGCTGTATTGACTGATATCTTGGGTGACGAAGATCACTTGGGTGACATGGACTTTAAAGTGGCAGGTACTGCTAACGGTATTACTGCGCTCCAGATGGACATTAAAGTTCAGGGCATTACTAAAGAAATTATGCAAGTCGCTTTGGCTCAAGCTAAAGAAGGCCGTTTGCATATCTTGAGCAAAATGCAAGAAGCAATGGGTTCAGTTCGTACAGAATTGTCAGCTCATGCCCCACGTATGGTTTCTTTCAAGATTCATCCAGACAAGATCCGTGAAGTAATCGGTAAAGGCGGCGCAACAATTCAAGCCTTGACCAAAGAAACTGGCTGCAGCATCGACATCAAAGATGATGGCACTGTAACAATTGCTTCTACTTCCGCTGAAGGTATGGCTGAAGCTAAAGCGCGTATCGAAGGCATTACCGCTGAAGCTGAAGTAGGTAAGATCTACGAAGGCCCAGTTGTGAAGTTGCTCGAATTCGGCGCTTTGGTCAACATTCTTCCTGGTAAAGATGGCCTCTTGCACATCTCTGAGATTTCTAATGAGCGTGTAAAAGAAGTTAAAGACTATTTGGCAGAAGGCCAAGTGGTTCGCGTGAAATTGCTTGCTGCTGATGAGCGTGGCCGTTTACGTTTGTCATTGAAAGCTGCGATGGCTGATGAAGGAGGCACGATTGCTCCTTTGGCTGGCGTTGCTGTTGAAGCAACTCCTGCATCTGACGAAACTGCCTAAGCAAGAAGCCTCGGGAGTATTTATGCGCGTTATTGAAATTAAGGAGTTTGGTGCCCCAGAAATGCTGGTGCCAACTACTCGCCCTGATCCAGCAGCTCCTGCTGCTGGGACTGGTGAAATTTTGATCAAAGTTCTGGCAGCTGGAATTAATCGACCTGACGTTTTACAACGCAAGGGGCATTACCCTGTTCCAGCTGGCGCATCTGATATTCCCGGTCTTGAAGTTGCCGGTGAAATCGTCGGCGGTGATTTATCTCATCCTGATAATGTATTTGGCTTAAAGCTGGGTGATAAGGTTTGTGCACTCGTTCAAGGTGGTGGTTACGCTGACTTGTGTACTGCGCCTGTAGCCCAGTGCTTGCCTTACCCTAAGGGGTTTACTGATCAAGAAGCTGCAGCTTTGCCTGAAACGTTTTATACCGTATGGAGCAACGTCTTCATGCGGGGTCAATTGGCCGAAGGCGAAACTTTATTGGTTCAAGGTGGCTCCAGTGGTATCGGCGTGACTGCAATCCTGATCGCCAAAGCCTTAGGCCATAAAGTATTTGTAACTGCTGGTACGGATGAAAAATGTGCCGCATGTGTAGCATTGGGTGCTGATCTCGCTATCAATTACAAGACACAAGATTTTGTAGAAGAAGTGAAGAAGGCAACAGATGGCAAAGGCGTTAATGTCATTCTTGATATGGTCACCGGCGCTTACGTGCAAAAAGAAATTGACTGTCTCGCTGATGATGGGCGCATTGTGATTATTGCAATCCAGGGCGGATCAAAAGCAGAAGTGAGTACCAATCAGATTCTGCGCCGTCGCTTAACGATTACCGGCTCAACCTTACGTCCACGCCCAGTTTCATTTAAGAAGCAAATTACCAAACAGCTTTTTGAGAATGTTTGGCCTTTGCTCAATGCTGGCAAACTAAAGCCAGTCATTTATAAAACGTTTACGCTAGATCAAGCGGCAGATGCTCATGCATTGATGGAGTCATCCGAGCACGTTGGCAAAATTGTTTTAACTGTTTAGAAATATTCATTACCCCTATGCGACCACTCATCGTTATCGGCAATTGGAAAATGAATGGCAGTCTTGCAAGTAATCAAGATTGGATCAAAACCGTTGCTCGTGGCATGGAGAGTGGAATGCCGTCAGGACGTAAATATGCGGTTTGCCCGCCATTTACGTATTTATCCCAATGTGCGCAGTTGATTAAAGAGCATTCATTGGCTTTTTTGAATCTAGGCGCACAAGATGCATCAGCCCATGGTTCAGGCGCTTATACCGGTGAGGTTGCTGCCTCAATGCTCAAAGAACTTGGTTGTACTTATGTCATCGTTGGGCACTCTGAGCGCCGTCAAATGCACCAAGAGGTTGATGAGGCTGTTGCTGCTAAAGCCCTCGAGGTGTTGGACAATGGCATGACTCCAGTGATTTGTGTGGGTGAGACTGCTGATGAGAGAAATTCGGGCAGGGCGGAAGAGATTGTTTGTGCTCAAGTTGCAAAGCAGGCGGGTGTTTTACAAGATCGTCTTGCTGATTGCTTAATTGCTTATGAGCCAGTATGGGCGATCGGTACAGGCAAAGTTGCCAGCGCCCAAGTTGCGCAAGATATGCATCGTGCTATTCGTCTGCAATTGGCTGAATTTAATGAGGATGTTGCATCTCACGTTGGAATTTTGTACGGCGGCAGTGTCAAGCCTGACAATGCTGTTGAATTATTTGCCATGCCAGATATAGATGGTGGATTGGTTGGGGGAGCATCCTTGAATCCCCAAGACTTTCTAGCTATTTGTCAGGCATAGATTTTTTATTTGGAGATAAGCTGTGGAATGGTTTAAGACTTTATTAATCGTATTGCAGGTAATTTCAGCTTTGGCTGTCATTCTATTGGTGCTATTACAGCAAGGTAAGGGTGCCGATATGGGCGCTGCCTTTGGTTCGGGCTCTTCCGGTAGCCTCTTTGGCGCTAGTGGATCTGCTAATTTCTTGTCCCATACAACGGCTGTTTTTGCAGCAGTTTTCTTCCTTTGCACTTTAGGAATTACTTGGATTGGTAACAAGAAGGAAGTAAGTCCTGGTGTCCTCTCCGGAACTGTAGCCCCGGCAGCAACGCCAGCCGCTCCAGTAGCCCCAACACAGGACCCAAGCAAACCAGCAGTTCCTAAGTAAAACAGTTGGTTTTTACAGATTTTCTAGCCCAGAATTTGGGGTAGTGCACTTGTGCAATGCAGTAGAATTGATGAGTTTTGCAAGATGCCGACGTGGTGAAATTGGTAGACACGCTATCTTGAGGGGGTAGTGGCTTAGGCTGTGCGAGTTCGAGTCTCGCCGTCGGCACCAATAATGGGTATTGATATGCATTTTTTTGCTCTAAATCAATGCCCTATGTAGTGGAATAAGTAATAATTTGCTGTTTTTAGGATTTACCAGACAAACGAATCAGGGCTATTTTGAATCTCGCTAATTACTTTCCTGTTCTGCTTTTTATCCTCGTAGGTATTGGGGTGGGATTAGTCCCCATGTTCCTCGGAAAAATCTTGGCTCCTTCGAAGCCTGACGCTGAAAAACTCTCTCCGTATGAGTGCGGTTTTGAAGCATTCGAAGATGCGCGTATGAAGTTTGACGTGCGTTACTACTTAATCGCCATTCTCTTCATCCTGTTTGACTTAGAAACTGCATTCCTATTCCCATGGGGTGTAGCTCTACGTGATATTGGATGGCTTGGCTACGCCTCTATGGTGATTTTCTTATTGGAATTCATTGTGGGATTTGTATATATCTGGAAAAAGGGCGCTCTCGACTGGGAGTGATAGATATGGCATTAGAAGGCGTACTTAAAGAAGGTTTTGTAACCACCACTGCTGATCAGCTAATTAACTGGACACGTAATGGCTCCTTATGGCCCATGACCTTTGGTCTGGCTTGTTGTGCTGTTGAGATGATGCATGCAGGCGCCTCCCGTTATGACTTGGATCGATTTGGCGTTGTATTTCGTCCTTCTCCACGTCAATCCGATTTGATGATTGTTGCAGGCACGCTATGCAACAAGATGGCTCCTGCATTGCGCAAGGTTTACGACCAAATGCCAGAACCACGCTGGGTAATTTCCATGGGTTCTTGTGCCAATGGTGGCGGCTATTACCATAACTCATATTCAGTAGTTCGCGGTTGTGACCGCATTGTGCCAGTCGATATTTATGTTCCAGGATGCCCTCCAACTGCAGAGGCGCTCATCTACGGAATTATTCAGCTGCAATCTAAGATTGCTCGTACGAGCACGATTGCGCGGAAGGCTTAAGTTATGTCAGATCGTTTAATTCAATTAGCAGCCAACTTAGAAAAAGTTTTAGGTAAGCGCGCTAAATCCATTGAGATTGCATTAGGTGAGGTGACTGTAGTTGTTAATGCAGACACTTATTTTGAATCTGCCATGTTGTTGCGTGATGATCCTTCACTTGCTTTTGAGCAATTGATAGATCTGTGTGGTGTTGACTATCAAGATTTTCGTGATGGGGCATGGAGCGGTCTGCGCTTTGGCGTTGTAAGTCATCTACTTTCTTTGCAACACAACTGGCGTTTACGTGTTCGTGTTTTTGCGCCCGACGATAGCTACCCATTAGTAGCCTCAATTACACCAGTTTGGGCTGCAGCCAATTGGTTTGAGCGTGAAGCTTTCGATCTCTACGGCATTCTATTTGACGGTCACGAAGACTTGCGTCGCATTCTGACTGACTATGGCTTCATTGGTCATCCATTTAGAAAAGATTTCCCAATCAGCGGTAATGTGGAAATGCGCTATGACCCAGAGTTGAAGCGCGTTGTCTATCAACCGGTCACGATTGAGGCTCGCGAAATTACTCCACGCATTGTTCGTGAAGAGCAGTACGGAGGTCCGGTTTAAGTCATGGCACAAATTAAGAACTACACCCTCAATTTTGGTCCTCAGCATCCTGCAGCGCATGGCGTATTACGTCTAGTGCTTGAGCTCGATGGTGAAGTGATCCAGCGCGCTGACCCGCATATCGGTTTATTACATCGCGCGACAGAAAAATTAGCTGAAACACGTACTTGGATTCAAAACGTTCCTTACATGGATCGTTTAGATTACGTTTCCATGATGTCCAATGAGCATGCTTATGTCATGGCCATTGAAAAATTACTGCAAGTTGATGTTCCGTTGCGTGCTCAATATATCCGCGTGATGTATGACGAGCTCACTCGCTTGCTAAATCACTTGCTTTGGATTGGTTGTCATGGTCTGGACGTTGGTGCGATGGCTGTTTTCTTGTACGCTTTCCGTGATCGCGAAGATATCTTTGATATGTATGAGGCGGTATCTGGTGCACGTATGCATGCCGCTTACTATCGTCCAGGTGGCGTTTATCGTGACCTGCCTGATCAAATGGCTCAATACACTAAGAACAAGATTCGTAGTACATCTGCCATTAAGCGTTTGAATGAAAACCGTAGCGGCACATTATTGGACTTCATTGAGCAATTTACTAATGGCTTTGATGCCAATGTAGATGAGTACTGCAACCTCTTAACTGATAACCGCATTTGGAAGCAGCGATTGGTGAATATCGGTATTGTGACTCCAGAGCGTGCATTGCAGCTCGGATTTACCGGTCCGATGCTACGTGGTTCAGGTATCGAGTGGGATTTACGTAAGAAGCAACCATATGAAGTCTATGACCGTTTAGATTTTGATATTCCTGTTGGTGTGAATGGCGATTCTTATGATCGTTATTTAGTGCGCATGGAAGAAATGCGTCAATCCAATCGCATCATCAAACAGTGCGTTGCTTGGTTAAAGGCTAATCCAGGTCCTGTGATGAGTGACAACCATAAGGTTTCCCCGCCAAAGCGCGTGGACATGAAAACCAATATGGAAGAGTTGATTCACCATTTCAAATTATTTACTGAAGGCATTCACGTTCCAGACGGCGAGGCTTACTCAGCCGTTGAGCATCCTAAAGGTGAATTTGGTATTTACCTGATTTCTGATGGGGCAAATAAACCATATCGTATGAAGATTCGTGCGCCAGGATTTGCGCACTTGTCGGCAATGGACGAGATGTCACGTGGCCACATGTTGGCTGATGCAGTAACCATTATTGGTACCCAAGATATTGTGTTCGGGGAGATTGACCGCTAATAGGCGTGCCAAGGAATATTTAATGACTACGACTCTGCAACTATCCGATAAAACACTGGCTGATATTCATCGCAATATCGCTAAGTATCCTGCTGAGCATAAGCAATCCGCTGTGATGGCTTGTTTGATTGCTGCTCAAACTGAGGTGGGCTGGGTTTCTCCTGAAGTTATTGAAACGGTTGCCCAGATTTTAGAAATGCCAAGCATTGCTGTTGATGAAGTCGCAACTTTCTACAATATGTACAACACCAAGAAAATTGGTAAGTACAAATTGGTGATTTGCACTAATTTGCCATGCCAATTAACTCATGGTGAAACCGCAGCAACATACCTCAAAGAGACTTTAGGTATTGGCTACAACGAAACTACCCCATGTGGGACGTTTACCTTGAAAGAGGGTGAGTGTATGGGCGCCTGTGGTGATTCACCAGTGATGTTGGTGAATGACAAGCGCATGTGCAGTTTTATGAGCAAAGAAAAGATTGATGCTTTATTGAGTGAGTTACGTGCAGAAGGGAAAGCAGCATGACCAGCTTGCACGATCGCCATATCAAGCCTTTAATCCTCGCTGGATTAAATGGAGATAACTGGCGTTTAAAGGATTACGAAAGTCGTGGCGGCTATCAACAATTACGTCGTTTAATTAATGACAAAGTTTCTCCTGATGCCATCATCGCTGAATTAAAAGCTTCTTCATTACGTGGTCGTGGAGGCGCAGGCTTTCCAACGGGTTTGAAGTGGAGCTTCATGCCCCGTCAATTCCCGGGGCAAAAATATTTAGTTTGTAATAGCGATGAAGGTGAGCCGGGTACTTTTAAAGACCGTGACATCATGCGCTATAACCCACACGCTTTGATTGAAGGCATGATCATCGGTGCCTACACAATGGGGATTACTGTTGGTTACAACTATATCCACGGTGAAATCTGGGATGTGTATTCTCGCTTCGAAGAGGCGCTTGAAGAAGCGCGAGCAGCAGGATATCTGGGTGACAAAATTTTAGGAAGCGATTTTTCCTTCCAGTTACACGCATCCCCAGGTTGGGGTGCTTATATTTGCGGTGAAGAAACGGCCTTGCTTGAGTCTTTAGAAGGTAAAAAAGGTCAGCCGCGCTTTAAGCCACCATTCCCGGCAAGCTTTGGTTTGTATGGCAAGCCAACAACCATTAATAACACTGAGACATTTGCTGCTGTGCCATTCATTTTGGCCATTGGCGGTCCAGCCTATTTAGAGCTTGGAAAACCCAATAATGGTGGAACCAAAATATTCTCGGTATCGGGTGACGTAGTTCATCCAGGCAACTATGAAATTCCGTTGGGCACTCCATTTGCAGAGCTCTTAAAGCTTGCTGGCGGTATGCGTGATGGCAAGGCTTTGAAGGCTGTGATTCCTGGAGGATCTTCTGCGCCGGTTGTTCCTGGTGCGCAGATGATGGATCTGACTATGGATTACGACAGTATTGCAAAGGCAGGATCTATGTTGGGTTCTGGTGCCGTGATCGTGATGAACGAGACCCGTTGTATGGTCCGCGCCTTAGAGCGTTTGTCCTATTTCTATCACGAAGAATCATGTGGTCAATGCACACCATGTCGCGAAGGTACTGGTTGGTTATGGCGCATTGTTCATCGCATTGAACATGGTGAAGGGCGTCCAGAGGACTTGGATTTGCTGAATGACGTAGCTGCCAATATTCAAGGTCGTACGATTTGCGCTTTAGGTGATGCAGCAGCAATGCCGGTTCGTGGCATGTTGAAACATTACATGGATGAATTTGCGTATCACGTAGAACATAAGCGCTGCTTAGATTCTGCACAACCTTTATAAAGATTTAGAGCACGGGATATCTAAAAGTGAGCATGGTAGAAATCGAATTAGATGGTAAGACTGTAGAAGTTCCGCAAGGTTCGATGGTGATGCACGCCGCGAACAAGCTCGGCACCTACGTTCCTCACTTCTGCTATCACAAGAAGTTATCGATTGCCGCTAACTGCCGCATGTGTTTGGTTGAAGTAGAGAAGGCCCCTAAACCTCTTCCCGCTTGTGCTACACCAGTAACTCAAGGTATGAAGGTGTTTACGCATTCTGCCAAAGCTGTAGAAGCCCAGCGTTCTGTCATGGAATTCTTGCTCATTAACCATCCATTAGATTGCCCAATTTGCGATCAGGGTGGCGAGTGTCAATTACAAGACTTAGCGGTTGGTTACGGAAAATCAAACTCACGTTACGATGAAGAGAAGCGTGTTGTCTTCCATAAGAATGTTGGCCCATTGATCTCCATGCAAGAGATGACGCGTTGCATCCATTGCACTCGTTGCGTACGCTTCGGCCAAGAAGTTGCCGGTGTTATGGAGCTGGGTATGGTCAACCGTGGTGAGCATTCTGAGATCACCACCTTCGTTGGTCAGACGGTAGATTCAGAGTTGTCTGGAAACATGATTGATTTGTGTCCAGTTGGCGCTTTAACCAGCAAGCCATTCCGTTATGCAGCTCGTACATGGGAACTCGGACGTAAACGTTCAGTTAGTCCGCACGATAGCTTAGGTGCCAACACTACAGTTCAGACTAAAGCTAATAAAGTCATGCGTGTAGTTGCTCTAGAGAACGAAGCCATTAATGAATGCTGGATTAGTGATCGTGATCGCTTCTCTTATGAAGGTTTAAATAGTGCTGACCGTGTAACCACGCCAATGGTGAAGCAGGGCGGCCAGTGGTTAGAAACAGATTGGCAGTCAGCTTTAGATTATGTTGCTCATTCTCTGAAAACAATTTCAGCAGAAAGTGGCCCCGAGTCCATTGGTGCTTTAGCCCACCCAATATCTTCTACTGAGGAATTGCACCTCTTGCAAAAGCTAGTGCGTGGCCTTGGCTCCAATCAAATGGAAGCTCGATTGCGCCAAACGGATGTAAAAAATGCAGCAGCAGCGCCATGGTTGGGTATGCCAATCGCCAAGATCAATGAATTGGATCGTGTATTAGTTATTGGTAGTTTCTTACGCAAAGACCAGCCTGTATTGGCTGCTCGTATTCGTACTGCCAGCAAACGCGCCTTACAAGTATTACGTATTGATGCGGGTGGTGATGACTGGTTGATTCCAAGTAGCGGTATTTCAGTAGTTCCAAGCGCATGGTTGAATGCATTGAGTGAAGTTGCACTTGCTGTTGCAAAAGCAAAATCAGTAACAGCGCCAGTTGGCACATTTAATCTAACCGTTTCTCCTGCGGCGCAGAAGATTGCAGATAGCTTGCTTTCCGGTGAGTCAAAGGCTGTATTGCTCGGTTCTGCTGCTATTGCGCATCACCATGCTTCTGACTTGCACGTTATGGCGCAATTTATTGCTGATCAGACTGGTGCTACTTTAGGCTTCCTGCCGGTTGGCGGAAACGCAGTTGGTGCATCTTTAGTGAATGCTAACGGCGTGGGTGTTGAGTCAGTCTTATCTGGCGAACGTCGCGCAGTGATCTTGATGAATATCGAGCCAGATTCAGATTTGCCAAACCCAGCAGCTGCTCGTGCAGCCCTGGAAAAGGCTAACACCGTTATTGCTTTGAGCGCTTATAAGAGTTCTGACTTGATGGAGGTAGCTGATGTCATTCTGCCTACTTCAGTTTTCTCAGAAACAGTCTCTACCTTTGTGAATTTAGAGGGAAGAGTTCAAACTGTCCAGCCTTCAGTGAAGCCTTTAGGTGATTCACGTCCAGCATGGAAAGTATTGCGCGTATTAGGCGGGCTCTTAGGTTTAGACGGTTTCTTGTTTAATGCTCCTGAGGAAGTCCTAGGAGAAGCATTGGACGATGGTTATTGCAATCGCTTAAATAACAAAGCTTCTAGCTCTTCGATTGCCAATGGAAATCTAGCGCCTTTCAATGGTCTCGAGCGTTTGGCTGATGTCAATATTTATGCTGGCGACCAAATCGTACGGCGTTCTTCAGCCTTGCATTTAACGCGTGATGCTAAGCGCGGCAATCAGGTAGGCCTAAATAAAATTACTTTTGCTGAATTGGGTCTCAAAGAGGGTGATGCAGTGCGCGTTACCCAAGACTCTCATTCAGTTGATATGCCGGCAACATTAGAAGTTAATTTAGCGCCTGGAGCTGTCAGAATTTCTGCTGGCACCATGGCAAGTGCCAAATTGGGATCGATGTTTGGTCCAGTAACTATTAGTAAGGCATAAGGGACGAGATGGATAATTTCTTGAACCTCATTACCACTCAAGGTGAGGCTATTTTTGGCTCATTGTGGCCCTTGGTTTGGGCATTGATTCGTATTGTGATCATCGTATTGCCGATGTTTGGTTGCGTTGCCTATCTAACCCTTTGGGAAAGAAAGTTGATTGGCTGGATGCATATTCGTCTTGGCCCAAATCGCGTAGGTCCATTGGGTTTATTGCAGCCAATTGCTGATGCATTAAAGCTCTTGATGAAAGAGATCATTGCACCTGCTCAAGCTAGTAAGGTTTTGTACTTCATTGCACCAATCATGGTGATCATGCCTGCATTTGCTGCTTGGGCGGTGATTCCATTTCAGGCAAAGATGGTTTTGGCTGATGTAAACGCAGGCTTGCTGTACATCATGGCTATTTCTTCTATTGGTGTTTATGGGGTCATCTTGGCTGGTTGGTCCTCTAACTCTAAATATCCATTCCTCGGTGCAATGCGCGCATCAGCCCAAATGATCTCCTATGAGATTGCAATGGGTTTTGCATTGGTTACCGTCTTGCTTACCTCGGGTTCATTAAATTTAAGTGCCATCGTAACCTCACAAGAGCAGGGCTACTTTGCCAGCATGGGCCTTAATTTCCTCTCGTGGAATTGGCTGCCTTTACTGCCAATGTTCTTGATTTACTTTATCTCTGGTGTTGCTGAAACAAACCGCCATCCATTTGACGTGGTTGAGGGTGAATCCGAGATCGTAGCTGGACACATGGTTGAGTATTCAGGCATGTCTTTTGCCATGTTCTTCTTGGCTGAATATGCCAACATGATTTTGATTGCAGCTGTTGCATCCATCATGTTCTTAGGCGGTTGGTTGCCGATTGTTGACTTGCCAATCTTGCGTGATATTCCAGGGTTCTTCTGGTTATTTGGTAAAACATTCTTCCTTTTATCCTGCGTTATTTGGTTACGCGCTACATTACCGCGCTATCGCTATGACCAAATTATGCGTTTGGGTTGGAAAATCTTTATTCCCATCTCAGTATTTTGGGTGGTTGTTATCGGCGCGTGGGTTGTCTCACCATGGAATATTTGGAAATAAGTTGATAAATCATGTTTAAGAAAATTTCCCAATTCCTCGATAGCTTGATGCTAAGAGACATCTTGGTCGGTATGTCTATTACTGGTCGCTATCTCTTCAAGCCAAAAATTACCGTTCAATACCCAGAAGAGAAGACGCCGTTATCTAGTCGCTTTCGTGGTTTACATGCACTTCGTCGTTATGAAAATGGTGAAGAGCGCTGTATTGGCTGCAAGTTATGTGAAGCAGTATGCCCAGCTTATGCCATCACCATTGAAACTGCTGAACGTGATGACGGCACTCGTCGTACCAGCCGTTATGACATTGACCTTACTAAATGTATTTTTTGTGGTTTCTGTGAAGAGGCTTGCCCAGTAGACGCTATTGTTGAAACAAATATTTTTGAGTATTTCGGCGATAAGCGCGGTGACTTGTACTTCACCAAAGATATGCTTTTAGCTGTGGGCGATAAATACGAAAAAGATATTGCCGCTAACCGTGCAGCTGATGCACCTTACCGTTAATCGAATCGAGCTTAACTAATATGACATTCGATCCATCTACTTTATTTGCCATGTTCTTCTATGGCTTTGCAGGCTTATTGGTGATTTCTGGGCTTCGCGTGATTACGGCTCGTAACCCAGTGCATGCAGCACTATTTTTGGTATTAGCGTTCTTTTGCGCATCAGGCCTTTGGATGTTGCTCAAGGCAGAGTTCTTAAGCTTGGCCCTGATACTAGTTTATGTTGGCGCAGTCATGGTCCTGTTCCTCTTCGTAGTGATGATGCTGGACTTAGATATTGAGCATTTACGTCGCGATTTTAAAAAGTTTCTGCCAGTTGCCTTCTTGATGGGTGCCGTTATTGTTCTAGAGCTTTCGATTGTGATTATTCGTAGCTTTATCGGAACCAATGCTCCAGTGCAACCTATGCCAGAAGAAATGATGGCTAGCAATACCCAAGCTTTGGGCATGTTGATCTTTGTGGATTATGTATACGCCTTTGAAGTTGCTGGTGTGATCTTACTAGTGGCGATTATTGCCGCAGTTGCATTGACATTGCGTAATCGCAAAGACTCTAAATCGCAGAATGTTCACGAGCAAGTCAATGTCGTTGCAGCAGATCGCATGCGCATTGTGAAAATGGGTTCAGACATGGCTGCAAAGCAAGATACAAGAGGGGAGAAGAAATGAATATCACTCTCGCTCATTATTTAGTGCTGGGTGCGATCTTATTTGCAACTAGCGTTATCGGAATTTTCTTAAACCGCAAGAATGTCATCGTTTTGCTGATGGCAATTGAGCTGATGCTTCTCTCGGTGAACATGAACTTTGTAGCTTTCTCCCATTATTTGGGTGATATGGCTGGTCAAGTATTCGTATTCTTTATTTTGACTGTGGCAGCTGCTGAGGCGGCTATCGGCTTGGCAATTTTGGTTGTGCTCTTCCGTAAGGTTGACACGATTAATGCCGATGATCTTGACCACCTTAAAGGCTAGTCATGCAATTGACCTTAAACATACCTGTACTTTGCGCCATTCCTTTGGCACCTTTAGTCGGCTCCATCATCGCTGGTTTCTTTGGCACCAAATTAGGCGGCAATCGCATTGGTCATGGGGCTAGTCAGTTTGTGACTATTTTGGGCGTAACCATTGCATTCGTGCTTTCCTGCAATGTATTAGTTCAAGTGATGGATGGCTTCTATTTCAATGGAACTGTTTACCATTGGATGCAATTAGGCGAACTCAATTTAGATATTGGCTTCCTGATTGACCCTTTAACGGCAACCATGATGTGCGTCGTTACCTTTGTGTCATTGATGGTCCACATCTACACCATTGGCTATATGCACGGTGAAGAAGGTTACAACCGCTTCTTCTCCTACATCTCCTTATTCACCTTTGCTATGTTGATGTTGGTGATGAGTAATAACTTATTGCAACTCTTCTTTGGCTGGGAAGCTGTGGGTGTGGTTTCTTATTTGTTGATTGGCTTTTACTTTGAGCGCCAGTCTGCAGTGTTTGCCAATATGAAGGCTTTCTTAGTTAACCGCGTTGGTGACTTTGGTTTCATCTTGGGCATCGGTATTCTGTTGGCCAGTACTGGCTCGATGCAATATGACGTGATCTTCGCGCAGAATTCTGCTTTAGCAGCCCAGACATTGCCAGGTACTAGCTGGAATTTGATGACCGTTACCTGCATCTGTTTATTTATTGGTGCAATGGGTAAGTCAGCCCAATTCCCATTACACGTTTGGCTACCAGATTCGATGGAAGGTCCAACACCAATCTCTGCATTGATTCATGCTGCAACCATGGTTACTGCTGGTATTTTCATGGTGTCACGCATGTCACCACTGTTTGAGCTTTCAGATGTCGCGCTGAGCTTTATCTTGGTGATTGGTTCAATTACAGCACTCTTTATGGGCTTCCTCGGTATTGTGCAAAACGATATCAAGCGCGTTGTTGCTTATTCGACCTTATCTCAGCTGGGATATATGACAGTCGCTTTGGGTGTATCTGCATACCCAGTGGCTATCTTCCATTTGATGACGCACGCTTTCTTTAAAGCATTGCTATTCCTTGCTGCAGGTAGCGTAATTCTTGGAATGCATCACGAACAAGATATGCGCAAGATGGGTGGTCTCTGGAAATATATGCCAATTACTTGCTTGATGATGCTGTTAGGCAATCTGGCTCTGGTGGGAACCCCATTCTTCTCTGGCTTCTATTCAAAAGACTCCATTATTGAAGCGGTAGCTGCAAGTCATATCCCTGGTTCAGGTTTTGCTTACTTTGCTGTCATGGCTAGTGTATTCGTAACGGCTCTGTATTCATTCCGTTTATATTTCTACGTATTCCACGGTAAAGCACGTTGGGGTCATGAGGGTTCACATGCTCACGACCATCATCATGATCATGCGGAGCAGGGTGATGATCATGCACATCATGGTTTAGCTCCAGGTCAAAAGCCACACGAATCACCATTCGTTGTGACCTTGCCATTGATTCTATTGGCAATTCCATCCGTGATCATTGGTTTCTACACCATCTCTCCCTTGTTATTCGGAACTTACTTTGGCGATTCCATCTTTATTGACTTAGCTCGGCATCCGGTGATGAAAGAGTTGGAAGATGAGTTCCATGGTCCGGTTGCAATGGCAATTCATGCATTCACTTCACCAGTCTTGTTGTTGGTAGTACTTGGCGTGTTGACTGCTGCGATTGGTTATCTCTGGGCGCCCAAGCTACCAGCCAAAGTTGCCGAAACATTTGCACCAATTAAGAAATTATTTGATAACAAGTACTACCTCGATGAAATTAACCAAGCTGTTTTTGCTAAAGGCCTTATTTGGATCGGCAGCTTCTTATGGCATCGCGGTGATCAAAAGATCATCGACGGTTTCTTTGTTAATGGCAGTGCGCATGCGGTAGGGCGCTTTGCTGGAGTAATCCGTCATTTGCAATCCGGTTATCTCTACCACTATGCCTTCGCAATGATTGCGGGTCTAGCGGTATTGTTGGCTTGGGTTTTGTATGCTTACCTGCCTTTTGTTCGCTAGGCCTTTGTTACTTAAGTAGCCACTATGATTCTTTCTTACGCCATTTGGACCCCGATTGTCTTTGGACTCATTATTTTGTTTTATGGGTCTGAAAGATCAACTGCTGGTGTGCGCTGGTTGACTCTCATTGGAGCCGTTCTCAGCTTTATTGCAACTCTCCCATTGCTGATTAATTTCGACATCGCTAATTCTGGAATGCAGTTCGTTGAAAAGATCAGCTGGATTCCACGTTACGACATTAATTACCACCTCGGTATTGACGGTATTTCTGTTTGGTTCATTGTTTTAACAGCGTTCATCAACATCATCGTGGTGATTGCAGCGTGGGAAGTGATTCAGACTAAAGTGTCGCAATACATGGCCTCATTCATGATCCTTTCTGGATTAATGATCGGCGTATTTTGTGCCCTTGATGCATTACTGTTTTACGTCTTCTTTGAAGCGACATTAATTCCGATGTACATCATCATTGGTGTATGGGGAGGGCATAACCGTATTTATGCAGCATTCAAGTTCTTCTTGTACACCTTGCTTGGCTCATTGCTTACCTTAATTGCCATGCTGTATCTGTACAACGTGACTAATACATTCGATATTCTGGCTTGGCAAAATGCCCGACTAGATATTGTTGAGCAGATCCTATTGTTTGCAGCATTCTTTATGGCTTTTGCTGTTAAGGTTCCAATGTGGCCATTGCATACTTGGTTACCAGACGTACACGTTGAGGCACCAACAGGCGGTTCAGTGGTCTTGGCAGCGATCATGCTGAAATTAGGTGCGTATGGTTTCCTGCGTTTCTCTTTACCAATTGCCCCAGATGCAAGCCAGTACTTAGGGCCATTTGTCATCTTCTTGTCTTTAGTGGCGGTAATTTATGTAGGTGCAGTTGCTCTTGTTCAAAAAGACATGAAAAAACTGGTTGCCTATTCTTCAGTTGCTCACATGGGCTTTGTAACCTTAGGCTTCTTCCTTTTTAGTCCGCTGGGTATTGAGGGCGGCATTGTGCAGATGATTTCACACGGCTTTGTTGCCGGTGCGATGTTCTTGTCCATTGGCGTCCTTTATGACCGCATGCATACCCGTCAGATTGCTGATTATGGTGGCGTAGTGCATCGCATGCCAGCATTTACTGCATTTGCCGTACTAATGGCGATGGCCAACTGTGGTTTACCTGCTACCTCTGGTTTTGTTGGTGAATTCATGGTGATTTTGGCTGCAGTTGATTATGACTTTGTCATCGGTATCCTGGCTGCTACAGCATTGATCTTGGGTGCCGCATATTCCTTGTGGATGGTGAAGCGCGTATTTTTCGGTACCGTTAACAATGCTCACGTTGAAGAGTTGAAGGACTTGAACTGTCGCGAATATTTCTTGATGGCAGTTTTATCTATCTGTGTAATTGGTATGGGTGTCTATCCAAAACCATTCACGGACATCATTCATCCAGCTGTAATTAATCTGTTGCAGCATGTTGCTGTCAGCAAACTCTGAGTAAGTACAAATGCAAGCATTCGACCTTTACGCCATCCTGCCGGAACTTGTTTTACTTGTAGCAACCTGTTTGTTATTGGTTGCTAGCGTTTATGTTCGCGAAAGAGTGACATCTACCCCTGGTGTTGAGCAAGACATCTTTCATACTCCGCGTGGAGTTGGCTTCGTGTACTTTTTCTCACTGATCTTATTGGGGTATCTCATTTTTGCTTTTATTGGCCGCATGGGAGACCTAGCGCTAGTGGCAATGAATGGCCTATTTCAGTCTGATCCATTTTCTAACTTGCTCAAGGCATGTTCATGCATCGCTGTTTTGGTGAGCTTGATTTACTCCAAGCAATATTTGATGGATCGTGCCTTGTTCCGTCCTGACTTCATTGTCTTGGCTCTGCTTGCTTTGCTTGGCCAGTTTGTATTGATCTCTGGTGCAAATCTATTAACTCTATACCTAGGCTTGGAGTTGATGGCTTTACCTACATACGCATTGGTTGCAATGCGTCACAGCAGCGAAAAGAGTGTGGAAGCCGGTATTAAGTACTTTATCTTGGGTGCATTAGCATCCGGTTTCTTACTTTATGGCATGTCGATGCTCTACGGTGTCACCGGATCGCTTGACCTTATTGAAATCTTTAAAACCGTTGCCGACCCTCGTGTAAACCATTTGGTGATGGCGTTTGGCTTGGTATTTATTGTTGCCGGTTTGGCCTTCAAGTTGGGTGTGGTGCCATTTCATATGTGGGTACCGGACGTCTATCAAGGTGCGCCTACTGCTGTGACATTAATGATTGCTGCAGCTCCAAAATTAGCTGCATTTGCATTGTTATTCCGCTTATTGGTAAATACCTTATTGCCTTTATTGGGCGATTGGCAGCCAATGCTGGTTTTGCTCGCAGTTCTATCACTAGTTGTAGGTAACGTGACTGCGATTGCGCAAACCAACATCAAGCGCATGCTGGCTTATTCTGCCATTGCACAAATGGGCTTTGTTCTCTTGGGTATGCTGTCTGTTTTTGATGATCACGCATTTAGTGCGGCAATATTCTACGCAATTACCTATGTGTTGACAACCCTTGGCACCTTCGGCTTATTGATGGCTTTGTCGCGCAAAGGTTATGACTGCGAAACATTGGATGGCTTAAAAGGACTCAATAAGAAGCATCCGTGGTTTGCTTTTATTGGTCTGGTAATGATGTTCTCCTTGGCCGGTATTCCGCCTACGGTTGGCTTTGCCGCTAAGTTAGGTGTTTTGGAAGCCTTGGTAGATGCGGAGCATACATTCTTGGCTGTAATTGCTGTGATTGCCTCTTTGATTGGTGCTTTCTATTACCTCAGAGTGGTTAAGGTCATGTACTTCGATGAGCCTGAGCATGAGATTGCAATTTCTGGTTCAGGCTTTGCCAAAGGGCTCTTGAGTCTCAATAGCATTCTGGTTTTAGTGATCGGCATTGTTCCTGCGGGTTTAATGAGTCTTTGCTTAGATGCAATGCGCCGTACCTTACTGGGATCTTAAAAGGAATTAACATCTACCTAAAGGCTCCGTAAGGGGCCTTTATCATTTCAGGTGCCATCAAAATGACATTCAATTTAGTTAAGCTTGTTTAATCAATAACAGACGGAATATGTACTAAGACCTATGACTGAAAAATCATTTGAAGATCTACCGACTGGTGATAAACATTTACGTGAAGAGCGTTTATCTGGCGAAGATATTTACGGCGGCATCTTTTTAAAGATGAAGCGAGATAAAGTGTCATTGCCTGATGGTGAAGAGGCGATACGCGAATATTTAACCCATCCGGGTGCTGTAGCTATTGTTGCGATCTTGGATGATGGTCGTGTGTTGCTCGAGCGACAGTATCGCTATCCGATTGCAAAAGCTTGTATTGAAATTCCTGCGGGAAAGTTAGACCCCAGGGAAGATCATCTAGTTTGTGCGCAGCGAGAGCTTAAAGAAGAAACTGGGTATACGGCCAAAAAATGGAGTTTCATTCGTCGTATTCATCCTGTAATTTCGTATTCAACAGAGTTCATTGATATCTATCTGGCAGAGGAATTGATCCCTGGTAAAAGCCATCTAGATGATGAAGAATTTTTGGACGTATTTGCTACTCCATTGGAGCAATTGATATCCTGGGTTGAGGATGGCGAGATTACGGACGTCAAAACCACGATAGCCACCTATTGGCTTGATCGCTATCGTAGGGGCTTAGTAAAGCCGCATCCAATCGAATAGGGCGCATTCAAACCCGATTAAAATAGGGTATTGAATTTATCATTTTTGCCCTTATATACGTTTTATGAAAGTTTATAACTTAGCCTGCCCCCTAGACCATCGCTTTGAAGGATGGTTTGCTTCAGAAGAAGATTGCCTTGCTCAGCAGGACAAGGGGATGCTTGCGTGTCCAGTATGCGACAGCACAGAAATCACCCGCATGCCCTCAGCTCCGCATATTGGCAAATCAAGCTCTACTGAGTTAGCTTTACCTAAGGCTGAATCTGAAAGTCTTAGTGGGGGCGTTGTTGCTTTGACTGGTAGCGACCATTCTCATCTCGAGGCTCAAGTACAGGCCGCCTTTTTGAAAGGTATGCGTGAGCTAATGGGTCGCTCTGAGGATGTTGGTAATTCCTTTGCCGATGAGGCCAGAAAAATTCACTACAAAGAATCTCCTGAACGAAGTATTCGTGGGCAAACTACTTTCGATGAGGCTGAAGCCTTACGAGAAGAGGGCATCGATGTCCTCTCGATGCCAATGATTCCCGCTCTTAAAAATACACTACAGTAATTTTTTACTTCATCCTGGCAAACAAAAAGCGATCCGAAGATCGCTTTTTTGCTAATCACTTCCTGATATTACTTGGAGGTAGGCATTACAAACTCTGCGCCTTTGGCAATACTCTCAGGCCAGCGTTGCATCACACTCTTTTGCTTGGTGTAGAAACGTACGCCTTCTTTGCCGTATGCATGCATATCGCCAAAGATCGACTTTTTCCAACCACCAAAGCCGTGCCATGCCATAGGTACTGGAATTGGTACGTTAATACCAACCATGCCTACTTGTACACGACGAGCAAATTCACGGGCAATATTGCCATCGCTTGTGAAGCAGGCTACACCATTGCCAAATTCGCAAGAGTTAACTAAGTTAAGGGCATCCGTAAAGTTAGCAACACGCAAGCAGGACAAAACTGGTCCAAAGATTTCTTCTAAGTAAATCTTCATGTCTGGTGTGACGTTATCAAACAATGTGCCGCCGATGAAGAAGCCGTTCTCGTTGCCAGGAACTTTGAGTCCGCGGCCATCAACAAGGAGTTTTGCGCCCGAAGCTACACCAGCCTCAATATAGCCAGTAATGCGCTCTAGGGCTGCTTTAGTAACAATTGGACCCATCTCAGCATCAAGTTCCATGCCGTTTTTAACTTTTAGTGTCTTGGTGCGCTCGATTAGCTTTGGCATGATCTTCTCTGCCACATCACCAACCAACACCGCTACAGAAATAGCCATACAGCGTTCGCCAGCGGAGCCGTATGCTGCGCCAACTAGGGCATCAATTGCTTTATCAATATCAGCGTCAGGCATGATCACCATGTGGTTCTTTGCGCCGCCTAAAGCTTGGGAGCGCTTGCCAAAGTGGGAGCAGCGCTCATAGATGTAATTGGCAATTGGAGTGGAGCCCACAAAACTAACCGCTTTAACATCTGGATTTTCAATTAAGGCATCAACCGCTTCTTTGTCACCTTGAACAACGTTGAATACGCCATCCGGTAGGCCAGCTTCCTTGAGGAGCTTCGCCATGAACAATGAAGCTGAAGGATCTGTAGGGCTAGGTTTGAGAATGAAAGTGTTGCCGCAAGCAATCGCAACCGGGAACATCCACATTGGCACCATGACTGGGAAGTTAAATGGGGTGATACCAGCAACTACACCTAAAGGCTGACGCATAACCCAGTTATCGATACCTGTCGATACTTGCTCGGTGTAGTCGCCTTTGAGTAGCTCAGGAATGCCAGTAGCAAATTCCACAATCTCAATACCGCGTGTTACTTCCCCTTGGGCATCGGTAAATACCTTGCCATGTTCTGCTGTAATGATGGCTGCCAACTCATCGCGATGAGCGTTTAGCAATTCAAGATACTTAAACATGATGCGTGCACGGCGCAATGGGGAGGTTTGACTCCATGACGTAAATGCTGTTTGGGCATTGGCTACAACTGCATCAACCTCTTTGCGGCTAGCAAGCGCAACACGGCGCGCTACAGTTCCTTTGGTTGGGTTGTAAACATCGGCAAAGCGACCATCTTTAGGGTTAACTACATTGCCGCCAACAAAGTGGCCAATATCTTCTTTTGATTCAAAGGCTTGAGGTGCGTTCATAATCTCTTGTGGTGAGTATTTTTCAGGTTTTTATTAAAAAAGCCGTTTGGCCAATTAGCCTGCACGACTTCGCTGTCTCGTTTATTCTGCTTTTTAAGTATTCTATCGCTTTACGGCAATTTTCGTATTTTTGACCTATTTTTGGGCTTTTCAAGGCATTTATGAGTCTTTTATTTTCGAGCTATACCCTCAATTCCCCGCGGGGACCTCTAGAACTCGCAAATCGCATTGTGGTTGCCCCGATGTGCCAATATTCGGCCAATAATGGCGAGGCAACAGACTGGCACCTCATGCATTGGGGAAATTTACTCAATAGCGGTGCAGCCCTCTTCATTATTGAGGCCACTGGGGTAAGCCCAGAGGCCCGAATTACGCCAGCATGTTTGGGACTTTGGGATGATCGCACTGAAGCAGCCCTTAAGGACAAACTGAGTCGTGCGCGTGGTCTGGCTCCTGCTACGCCTGTTTTTATTCAGCTAGCTCATGCTGGTCGAAAAGCATCCAGTGCGACACCCTGGGACGGCGGACAATTGCTCTCAACGGATCAGGGTGGATGGGAAACACTAGCGCCCTCAGCGATCCCCCAGTTAGATGGAGAGCGTTTACCTCATGAATTGAGTAAGGTTGAATTAAAAAAGTTGATTGATGATTTTGTAGCATCAGCAAAGCGTGCAGATCGTATTGGAATTGATGGGATTGAACTCCATGGTGCTCATGGATACTTGTTACATCAATTTTTATCTCCTATCGCCAATCAACGCACTGATGAGTATGGCGGCTCATTTGAAAACCGCATTCGCTTTCCATTGGAGTTATTTGCTGCAGTAAGAGCGGCATACCAAGGTGTGCTTGGCATACGCATTTCAGCTAGCGATTGGATTGAGGGTGGCTGGACTCCGGAAGAAACAGCGAATTTTGCAAAACAACTTAAACCTTTGGGTTGTGATTTTGTACACATTTCTTCTGGTGGTATTTCGCCAAAACAAAAGATTGCAATTGGTCCAAATTACCAAGTGCCTTTCGCAAAGATAGTTAAAGACCAATCTAGTTTGCCAACCATGACTGTTGGACTCATTACCGAGCCCCAGCAAGCCGAAGATATTTTGCAAGCGGGTGATGCGGATCTCATAGCTTTGGCTAGAGCATTCCTATACAAGCCTCGCTGGGGTTGGGAAGCTGCAGCAGCCCTTGGTGGCACAGTTACCGCAAATGAGCGTTATTGGCGTTGTTTACCTCGAGAAGCGCAAGCCGTATTTGGTGACGTAAAAGTAGGGCAGAGATAAGTACTCAAAAATCATACGTTGGAGACAGTAATGAAAAAATATTCAGTGGTACGCAGTGCGCTTGTAATTTTGGGGCTTGGGATTTCATGCCTAGTTATGGCTGAATCCTTTCCGGATCGTCCAATTACTTTAGTAGTGCCTAATCCACCAGGCGGGCTGGTTGATACTTCGGCACGTCTATTGAGTGAACCATTAACACGTGTGATCGGTCAACCAGTGATTGTTGACAATAAGCCGGGAGCAAGCGGTAACACGGCCTATCAGTATGTTGCCAAAGCAAAGCCCGATGGCTATACCTTATTAATTTCCTATTCTGGATATCACGTTGGTAATCCCGCTTTATTCGATAAGCTTCCGTGGGACCCAATTAAAGATTTCTCGCCAATTGCTTTGCTGACTGTTTCAACCAATGTCATTGCAGTACACCCTTCAGTTCCAGTAAATAATCTGAAGGAATTCATTGCATATGCAAAAGCTAATCCAGGTAAATTAAATTACGCCTCACAGGGCAATGGTTCTGTATCGCATATTGGTACGGAAATCTTCAAGCAAACTACCGGTGTAGATATGGTGCATGTTCCATACAAGGGATCTGGGCCAGCCATTCAGGATGTTTTGGCGGGGCAGGTACAGGTATTTATTAGTACGCCACCCTCAGTCATGCAACACGTCCAAAGTGGAAAACTCAAGGGACTTGCTGTGACCGGCAAAAATCGTCACCCTGGTATGCCAAACGTACCAACCACCGCTGAAGCTGGTCTACCATCATTTCAGTTGGAATCATGGGTGGCCCTCTATGCGCCTGCCGGAACTCCTGCACCAGTCGTTACCAAGCTCACTAATTCTGTAAAGCAGAGCTTAGCATTGCCTGAAATTAAAGAGCGTGCGGATGCTGCTGGTGTTGAACTTCGTTACTTGGGACCAAACCAAACCGATGCGCTAGTTAAGAAAGAGATCCCTTTCTGGGCTAAAGCAATTAAAGCGGCAAACATTACTCTCGATTAAGAGCTTGGCTAAGCCTGATCTCGCAGGGTGGGGTCAGGCAATGCCAATGTAAATGCCCGGGCAGCGCTTAATAAGAAATGATCTTTACCTGGGCCTGCAATGAGTTGCACGCCTACTGGCAATCCGTTGGGGCCACTGCTTACGTTGATATTGATGCAGGGCAAACCTAGAAGAGTCCAAGCTCTAGAAAAAAGAGGATCTCCAGTACCATCTTTGATGTTGGGCGCTTCGCCATTTGCACTTGGGCCAATCAAGATATCAACTTCATTATTAAATAAGTCTTCCATGGCCTCCCTTGATCTATCGGCAAGGCTCAAATCTTTTGCATATTGCTCGTAGCTAATTTCAGCGCCTTCACTAAGTTGCTTTAGAAGTTGTGGGCTGAGCTTTTTAGCGTAATGCACTCGTTCAAAAGTAAGGCTGCGTGATATTTCAGAGATCATGATGCGAGTTTGGGCTTGGGTGAGTCCATCACATGTCTTTGGTAACTTCAGATCAATTACAGTGCCTTTGGCAATCATCTCGGCAGTATGCCGGGCAACAGCAAGAGCTGTTGCATTTTCCTTTTGTGCAAACGGCCAGTTAGATGTTTTGCAAATGGCAATGCGAGGTTTGTTATGCAAGACTTCAATTTTTGCTAGTCGATGATCGCCACTCATAGCTGCTACACCGAGCCCCACATCTTCTACTGTTCTACCAAAGCAACCCATGGTGTCGAGTGTTACAGAAAGACTTTTAATTCCCGCAATACTCACTTTGCCGTAACTAGGTTTAAAACCCACTACACCACAAAAAGAAGCAGGGCGAATGATTGACCCAGCAGTTTGACTGCCGGTTGCTAGTGGAACCATGAAATCGGCTACTGCAGCAGCAGAGCCGCTAGAGGATCCGCCGGGAGTGTGCTTTGGGTTATGTGGATTCGTTGTTAAGCCACTCTTAAATGTTGCAAACTCTGTTGTAACAGTTTTGCCTAAAATAATGGCACCAGACTGTCGCATCAGGGCAACCGCCACAGCATCAGCGACTGGATAGTGGTTGGCGTAAATGGGTGAACCATAGGAGGTCGGCAAATCATAGGTGTCATAAAGATCCTTCACCCCAATTGGGAGACCATGTAATAGACCCTGAAAGGCGCCCTTATCAAGCTGTTTGGCGCGAGATAAGGCATTTTCCTTACCCAGGCTTGCCCAAGCCTTAACAACGCTCTCTTTTTGCCCTATGCGGTCTAGGCAGGATAGGAGTAAATCAGTGGCTTTAATTTCCCTCTTAGAGAGGGCTTTGATGGCTTGGGTAGCGCTTAGGCTTTCTAGATCTTTCATGGACTCATTCTACTTATGGTGGCGTATGATCGCAATTGATGGTTTTTGTCCTAGATTTCGATAGAAGAGAAGTTAAATGAAGCAACATACAGTCCGTGAGGCCTGGCTTGAAGATGCAGTAAGGCATCTTGAGCCGGTCTTTTCAAAAGCAGGTTATGCAATCCCTCCCGTCAGGGTCTCATGCGGATTCCCAGCCTCTAGTAGCCCTAGAACGACACTGGGGCAATGTTGGCCTCGTGAGCGCTCAGGTGGTGGCGTGAATGAGATATTCATATCCCCTAAGTTGGACGAACCCGTACAGCTTTTAGATACCTTGGTTCATGAGCTCTGTCATGCGGTGGATGACTGCTTTAGCGGCCATGGCGAAGATTTCAAGGGAATCGCTCAAACGGTGGGTCTGGAAGGCCCCGCCAGAATGGCTCATGCCACTGAGGAGCTCACTGTAAGGCTGATGATGATTAGTCAGGAGCTTGGCCCTTACCCGCACCAGGCGATTGTTTTCCCACCCCCAAGGCCTAGCAATGCCAGTCGAAGTAAGGCCAAATGTGGTCAATGTGGCTACGAGGTGACCTTGCTCAAGAAATGGGCCAGTTATGGCGCACCCATCTGTCCCAAGGACAACATCCGGATGCTGGAAGATGTTCCAGAGACAATCGAAAATACCACTGATTACGATAGTGAATCAGTTGGAAAGGGTAGCAAGAAGGCGCCAGATGAAATCCGTCGCGCTATTAGCTAGTTATTTGTAAAATTCATCTTCAACAAAAATAAAACGAGACACATCATTTATGAACGCAAAGAAAATATTTAAAAATCCTAAGATTGCCGTTATTCCCGGAGACGGTATTGGCAAGGAAGTCATGCCAGAGGGTGTGCGCGCGCTAGAGGCGGCCAATCGTAAATTTAATCTTGGTATGCAGTTTGATCATTTTGATTTTGCGAGCTGTGATTACTATCTCAAGCATGGCAAGATGATGCCGGATGATTGGTTCGATATCCTCATGAAGTACGACGCGATCTTTTTTGGCGCAGTCGGCATGCCGGACATTCTGCCTGACCATGTATCGCTTTGGGGAAGCTTAATTCAATTTCGCCGTGGCTTTGATCAGTACGTCAATTTGCGTCCAGTACGTTTATTGCCGGGAGTGCCATGCCCCCTGGCCAACCGTAAGCCTGGTGACATCGATTTCTTTGTAGTTCGCGAGAACACTGAAGGTGAATACTCCAGCGTTGGTGGCAAGATGTTCCCGGATACCGATCGTGAGATCGTGATTCAAGAATCTGTTTTCACTAGACAAGGCGTTGACCGAATTTTGCAATACGCTTTTGACTTAGCCCAAAGTCGCCCTAAAAAGCATTTAACTTCCGCAACCAAATCAAATGGTATTGCCATCACCATGCCTTATTGGGATGAGCGTGTAGAGGCGATGTCTAAGAAATTTGCTGACGTTAGGGCTGACAAATATCATATTGATATTTTGGCTGCTCACTTCGTTATGAATCCAGATCGGTTTGACGTTGTAGTAGCGAGCAATTTATTTGGAGATATTCTCTCCGACTTAGGTCCCGCGTGTACCGGCACCATTGCAGTAGCACCATCCGGCAGCATCAATCCTGAAGGTAAATTCCCCTCCCTGTTTGAGCCAGTTCACGGTTCAGCGCCTGATATCTTTGGCAAAATGATCGCCAACCCGATTGGTCAGATTTGGAGTGGGGCGATGATGTTAGATCACCTTGGTTATCCAGAGGCTGGTAAAGCAATATTTAGTGCCATTGAAAAGGTATTGGCATCTGGTCCAGGACATGCGCCTTTGACACCAGATCTTGGTGGCACCGCTAAGACAGATGATTTGGGTAAGGCGATTGCCGCAGCAATCTAACTAGTAATCTACTAATTAGGCAGTAGCATTTAAAGGACTCCAAACGGGGTCCTTTTTACTTGCCTTGGCAATTTCTGCCAAGATTTTTTCATGGCTTTGTAGATCGTCATCGGAGGCTGAAAGCACCATCAGATTCGTTGGCAATGCCTTGGCATGGCCAGTAGAGTCTGCTCCCACTGTGTAGTCAATCAGATCAATAGAAAGGTCTTCTTGACCTCTAGTCATCGATACGTAAACTTCAGCCAGCAACTGGGCGTCTAATAAAGCACCGTGCAAAGTACGGTGTTTATTACTAATTGAAAAACGTTCACACAGTGCATCTAATGAATTGCGCTTTCCGGGGAACATTTGACGTGCGTCGAGCAGGGTGTCGGTAATCTTAGAGGCTAAATTTCTGAATGGCGGGCGCTTTAAAAGGGCAAACTCGTTATCCAAGAATCCCAAATCGAAGGCTGCGTTATGAATCACAATTTCAGCGCCATCTACAAACTCAATTAACTGCTCAACAATGTTTGCAAAGGTTGGTTTATCAGATAAAAACTCTCTAGAAAGTCCGTGGACTGCAAAGGCGCCGGCATCAATATCGCGTTCAGGATTAATGTAGTAATGGAAAGTTCTATCGGTTAGACGACGACCAACCATCTCAACGCAACCAATTTCAATAATCCGGTCGCCAGTGGCTGGATTAAGGCCAGTAGTTTCGGTATCGAGAATAACTTGACGCATTAGGTGCCCTCTAGAACAGCAGGTGGAATATCCATCGGACCGTTACCGGCATATTTATCCAGATAGAGATAAATCACGGGTGTAATGATCAATGTTACGAACTGAGAAAAAATCAGACCGCCAGCAACACTAATGCCTAAAGGTTGACGTAACTCTGCGCCAGCCCCCAATCCAAAAGCAATCGGGAGCGCACCCATTAGGGCTGCAACGGTTGTCATCATAATAGGCCGGAAACGCAAGATGCATGCTTCGCGAATGGCTTTTTCAGGAGACATGCCTTGGTTACGCTGTGCATCTAAGGCAAAGTCAATCATTAAGATCGCATTTTTCTTAACAATGCCGATCAATAATAAAATGCCGATCGATGCAACGACGGTTAGCTCGAAGCCAAAGATGCGCAAAGCAAGGATGGCGCCAATCGCAGCAGATGGCAAACCAGCCAAAATAGTCAGCGGATGAATGTAACTCTCGTAAAGCACGCCAAGTAATATATAAATTACGCCTAGAGCCGATAGAATTAGTACCAGCTGGCCTGATTGGTTGCTTTTAAATACTGCCGCATCTCCACCGTAACTCGTGATGATGGAAGCGGGTAAGCCAATTTCCTTGGCGTATTCCTCAATCTTTTTCGTTGCATCACCTAAGAAGACATCGGGAGCAAGATTGAATGAAAGGGTTACGGCCGGAATTTGACCTTGATGGTTTACGGCAGTTGGGCCGATTTGGCGAGTAAAGCTAGCAACACTGGATAGCGGGATCAGTTTGTCAGTTGCCCGACCCCTCACAAAAATCTTATTGAGATCAGTCTCATATTGACGGTCTTCTTCAGCAGCTTCCAGGATCACGTAATAAGTATTGACTGGTGTATAGATAGTAGATACCTGCTTCTCACCGTAGGCGGAGTAGAGGGCGGTACGGATATCAGCAATCGTAACGCCGGCACTAGCCGCTTTTTCACGATCAATATTGATCTTGACGTTGAGACCTTTTAGCTGTGAGTCACTGGTAACGTCACGGAAAAGCGGGTCAGCACGCATCTTCTGCATCAACTTATCCGCCCATTCATTCACGCCTTCAAAACCAACGCTTTGCAAAGTAAATTGGTAGCGGCTTTTACTATTTTTGCCGCCTAATTGTAAGTTTTGGACCGGGCGCATATAAACCTGAAGACCGGGAATCTCTTTAAATTTATTTCTTAACCCCTCCATGACCTGCGCCATCTTAGCGCGATCGCCCTTGGGCTTAAGAATGATAAAAATCCTGCCGGTGTTGTAGCCTGAGCTCGCACCACCGCCAATGACTGAAATAGAGCTATCCACATTCGGATCTTTATTGACGAGTTCTGCAGCTCTGTCCTGTAGTGCCAACATCGCTTTAAAGGAGATATCTTCAGATGCCTCAGTGGTTGCTTGAATTTGCCCAATATCTTCTTCTGGAAAGAAACCCTTCGGGCTATAGACAAATAAAACCACGGTAATGACAAAGGTGGAAAGAGCGCCCCATAACACTTTTTTACGATTATTAAGAGCCAGATCAAGGTAGCGAATATAGGTTTTTAGCATCCAGTCAAAGACGCGATCAAACTTCTTATTGATCGCATATTCCTTGGCATGCTCACCTGGTTTTGGCAGGAAGCGACTGCATAGCATTGGCACAACCGTGAGCGATACGACTGCTGACACCAAAATAGAAAGTGAAACCACTACCGCAAATTCTCTAAACAGAAGGCCAATAGGACCAGCCATAAAGAAGAGTGGAATAAATACAGCCACTAAAGAAATAGAAATGGAAATAATCGTAAAGCCCACTTCTTTGCTACCTTTGAGGGATGCTTTGAGTGGGTCCATACCTTGTTCAACATAACGCATGATGTTTTCAAGCACCACAATTGCATCATCAACAACCAAGCCTACAGCAAGCGTTATACCCAGAAGCGATATGTTATCTAAGCTGTATCCCAAAAAATAGAGCAAAAAGAATGCCCCGATCAGTGAGATTGGAAGACTGATAGAGGGGATGACTGTTGCTGAAACATGTTTCAGGAATAAGAAAATCACCATAACAACCAATAAGATCGTTAAAGCTAATGTGAGATTAACGTCATGTATCGCTTCTAGAATGGAGAGCGAGCGGTCATTCAACAATTGCATTCGAACAGATTCCGGCATCTGTTTTTGTAATTGAGGTAGCAATGCCTTAACGGAGTTAACAACATCCACCGTATTTGCACTTGGTTGACGTAATACTGCAATCGCAATTGAGCGTTCACCATTCGAGCTGGCTAATGTCTTAACGTCCTCATAACTTTCGATAACGTCAGCAACATCCTTAAGGTAGATCGGAAGACCATTTTTTTGGCTAACAATTAAATTGGCAAACTCTTCAGGTCTTACTAATTGTGGGTTGGCATAAATGGTGATGGCCTGACGGGGTCCGTCTAAAACCCCTACAGGACTATTGGAATTAGCTTTGTTGATAGCAACAGCGATATCGTCAATAGTGAGATTGCGATTAGCAAGAGCGTCTGGATGAACTCGTACGCGAACCGCATAACGCTTTGCACCATAAACAAGAACTTGCGCTACACCGCTAATGGTCGATAGGTTTGGTGAAAGTAAATTTTCTGCGTATTGATTGAGGTCCGAGAGGCTGATTGATGGCGAACTCATGCGCACCACTAGAACAGGAGTGTCGGCTGGATTTATCTTACGGTAGGACGGTGGTACCGTCATTTCAATCGGTAAGCGCTTTTGGGCTCTCAACAGGGCCGCTTGAACGTCAACTGCGGCTTTATCAATATCTCGATCGTTATTGAATTCCAAAGTAATGCTCGTACTGCCCAAGGAATTGGTGGAGCTAATTACGGTGATGCCATCAATCGTCGAAAATTCTTTTTCAAGGGGAAGGGCTACCGAGGCAGCCATGTTTTCTGGTGACGCACCCGGTAAAGATGCGCTTACAGAAATAACTGGCGTATTAAAACTAGGTAGCGCAGCTACTGGAATTTTCATGTAGGCAACAGCCCCTGCGATGACCGTTGCTATCGAGAGCAACACCGTCATTACAGGGCGCCGAATACATAATTCGGAGAGTGTCATTTTTTCTCTGGGGCTGTTGGAGTTGTAGAGGTAGCAGTTGCTTGTGGTGCGGCTGATTTATCCTCGCGGACTTTGCTTCCTGGGCGCAAATTCTGCTTGCCCTCAACCACCACTCTATCGCCAGCATCTATACCGGTGACAACAGACAATCCTTGGTAGTCATAAACTACTTTTACGGGCTTGGCTGCCACTTTGTCATCTTTATCGACAACATAAACAAGTTTTCCGCGGGGGTTGATCACTACTGCTTGCGATGGAATGGCTAAGGCATCCTTCAAAGTATTGGCCACTAGGGATACGCGAGCAAATTCACCCGGCAAAAGTGTTTTGGAGTCATTCGGGATTTGTGCTTTCACGCGTACCGCCGCAATCGAAGGGTCGACTTGGTTATCAACAACCAGCACTTTTCCTTCGTAAGCTCTTTTACCGCTATCGCCTACAGTTACCGTAACATTCATCGCATCACCGTCTAATTGGTTCTCCAAGATGATGGGAATATCTTTTTCTGGAATGACAAACTGAACATTAATTGGGTTCAATTGGGTAATGGTCACCATGGATCCAACGCTAGATGTAGCTGTTGAGCTTGTCGCAGTGGAAACAATATTGCTAGCTTGAACCAAGGAGCCCGGGAACACATTGACGATACCAGCGCGACCATCAATTGGGGACTTAATGTAATCAAAAGAGAGCTGCACTTCTGCCGCGCGGGCTGCAGCTTGCGCTGACTTGGCATTAGCCAATGTAGTTTCTAGAGCGGCCTTGGAAATAAAGTTTTTAGCCACTAATTCTTTGGCGCGTAGATATTGTTTTTGAGCATCATCAGCAAGGGCTTTGAGCTTCTCATAGTTCGCTTTATCGTTGCGGTCATCTAAGGTAAATAGCAGATCGCCAGCTTTGACTTCTTGGCCATCTTTTACCTGAATTGTAGCGACGGTATTGGTGACCATTGGGCGAATATCAACAATGCTGTTGGAAACAATAGTGCCAGTCGCCTCGATAATTAGAGGCACATCTTTTTTCTGGGCTACGAATGATGTTATGGTAACTGGGCCGCCAGATTTAGCAGAGGCTGGGAAAAAATAATCATATGCCTTTGAGCCTGCATAGAGTAGGAGCAGAATTAATAGCAAGCGCCATTTAAATCTGATTACAAAAGATTTTACTGTCGCGAAATCTAGTTTCTTGACTTGGTCTAATTGGGGTGAATATATTTGCCAAAGGGCGCACAGGCGAACTTTGCCTATATCTTTAAATTGAACGAGTTTGGCAAAAGCCTTATCGAGTGAAGATTCTATTTTTGACACAGTCTCGTTTTTCTAGGTTTTTATGTGGGTTTTATACTGTTTCTAAGCTAATTAGAGCAGGATCATTCTCTCATAAGATGGCTGAAAAGGAGGCTCTTGAGATGCATTTGCCCTATGGCAAAAACTCCCCAACACCCTTATTGGCTAATTGGTCAGCTAACTCATTTCCGGGGTGTCCGTTGTGCCCTCTAACCCAGTGCCAGGAGATCTCATGTCCTGGGAGCAGGGAGTCCAGCTCCTGCCAGAGATCTGCGTTTTTGACCGGATCCTTGCTAGCAGTCTTCCAGCCCCGTTTTTTCCATCCCTCTAGCCATTCTGTAACGCCTTTTTGGACATATTGAGAGTCTGTCCATAGCTCGACAGTGCTGCGTTGTTTGAGTGCTTTTAAGGCAAAAATAACGGCACAAATTTCCATGCGATTGTTGGTGGTGAGCTTTTCGCCTCCATGGATATGCTTTTCATGACCGCCTGATCTCAAAACAGCCCCCCAGCCCCCGGGGCCAGGATTGCCTTTGCAGGCGCCATCGGTGTAGATCACGATGTGAGGGTGGTGAGGATGGGATTTCGAATGCGGCATAGCAATAATTTACTTGGAATTCTCGTTTTTGAGGCGTTTTTGGAGATTGCTTCTCTCAGCAGCAGGACTTAGCTGCTTAATGGCTGGTATGCGAACAAGTGATGCCGGGCCAATGAGACGTATTCCTTGTTGGCGCTTTATGGCGGAAACTAAAAAAACAGCCCCAAATATAGGCCACCAACGATTTCCCATTTTTTCAAGAAAATTCATCTTGCCCATAGCAGTTTCACCCTGCAGGGGAAATTTATAGCAACCAAAGTGACCGCGGTCTAAGGAAAAGTTAAGCAACTCGAGCCAATCTTTTATGCGGATGAGGCTAATAAATTGACCATCTCTAGGGAGATAAGGGGTTCCAACCAATCTACTGAGATATTGTCTGGCACCCCACAGACTTGCGGGATTAAAGCCAGAAATAATTAAACGACCTTCGGGTCGAAGTACTCGATCGACTTCGCGCAATATTTGATGGGGATCTGCAGCAAATTCCAAAACATGGGGTAGAACAATCAGATCCAGACTTTCACTGGCAAAGGGGAGGTCTGTAGAGTCGCCTTCAATTAAATGCCAGTTGTAATTACTTGCATGAGAGCGGCTATCGTTAGAGTGAATCAGGATTGCATGCAAAGGCATCCGATTTTCACTTAGTGTGTTTATCTGAGGTAGACCTATTTGCACAGCATGAAAGCCAAAGACATCAGCAACAATTTGGTCAAAACACCGTTGCTCCCAAGCTAGAACATAGCGTCCAGGAGGGGATTGGAGCCATTTTTCCCATGAGCTCCAGGGAGGTGCAGGTGTCTGAGAGGGTATGGGTGGGGTTGGTATCATCGGTCTATGGATAAGAATACTTTATTGCAGGTTTGGCCCATTCCGGCTTTTGATGATAACTATATCTGGTGCATTCACGATGGCAGCTCTGCTTTAGTGGTGGATCCAGGTGATTCAGCACCAGTTTTGGAGTACCTGAGCGCAAATCATTTGACCCTCAAGGGCATTCTCATTACTCACCACCATGCAGACCATACGGGTGGCATTCTCAACTTATTGCAAAGTTTGAATGCAGATCTGCCTGTTTATGGCCCAGTTGGTGACGATATTCCAGGTCGTACTAATGTCGTAATGCAGGACGATAAATTTGAAATTGCTTCCCCACGTATTAGCTTGAAGGTTCTCGAAGTTCCTGGGCATACCTTAAGCCACATTGCTTACTTTGCAAACATGCAAGCAAATGTTGTTGAGCCAATGCTGTTCTGTGGGGATACTTTATTCGCCTCGGGTTGTGGAAGATTGTTCGAGGGTACGCCTACGCAAATGACGGAATCGCTAGGTAAGTTCGCCTCACTTCCAAAAAATACTTTGGTGTATTGCACTCATGAGTACACCTTATCGAATATTCGCTTTGCCTTAGCTGTAGAGCCCAACAACCTTAATCTACTCTCATGGGCGGACCAGGCTAAATCTCTGCGAGAGCAAGGCTTGCCAACACTACCAACGACTATTGGGCAAGAACTCCAGGTAAATCCTTTCATGCGTTGCGATCAAGCCGAAGTCATTGCAATGGCTAAAGAGGTTTCAGGCCAGACATCATTGCCAACGCCTGCACATGTATTGGCAGTCATTCGTGGCTGGAAAGATCGCTTCTAATGCGGATGATGTATGCAGTAGTAGTGATTGCTGCTTTGTTGAGTGGTTGCGCTGGCACCGGCGATTGGTCTTCCGATACGCCAACGAAAGCGAATTCAAAGGCTTCCAGGGCCGCAAGGGTTAACCTCAAAAATCAATCCGTTAGCAAGGTTTATGCGCCTTCTGACAACCTGTGGATACGCATTCGTGATGGCTTTCAAATGGAGCCCATGAATACCCCCCTAGAGATTGAACAGGTTCGCTGGCTGGCGGCAAGACCGGACTATGTGAATCGCTCGATGACGCGTTCTTCACGCTATTTGTTTTACATCGTTCAAGAAGTAAATGCGCGCAATATGCCTACCGAAATTGCACTTCTTCCATTTGTTGAAAGTGCTTTTGTAACCAATGCAAAGTCAAGTGCGAAGGCAGTCGGTTTATGGCAATTTATGCCGGCTACTGGCAAAGACTTTCGACTTACGCAAAACGTATTTAGGGATGAGCGTCGAGATGTTGTCCAGTCTACGGATGCGGCTTTAGATTACTTGCAACGTTTGAATAATCAATTTGGGAGTTGGGAATTAGCACTTGCAGCTTATAACTGGGGTGCTGGCAACATTACTAAAGCGCAAAAGCGTAATGCCGCTGCAGGCTTGCCTATAGATTATGAGAGCTTGACCTTACCGCGCGAAACTAGAAATTACGTTCCTAAATTAATGGCGTATCGTCAAATTGTGTTGGATCCACAGGCATATGGCATTGTGCTTCCTGATTTAGAAAATCACCCCTATTTTGTTGCAGTTGATGTGGGTAGCGATATCGACGTTTCTCTAGTTATTAAATTAGCCGAAATACCAGCGGATGAATTCCATAGCCTGAATCCGTCTTTTAATAAGCCAGTTATTTTGAGTAATGCTAACCAGCAAATTCTTTTGCCGTTTGCGCATGCTGAGATCTTTCAAGATAACCTCAAGCAATACCCTAAACCTCTTTCGTCGTGGACTGCTGTTCAAGTATCTAAAACAGAAAGTGTTGATCAGGCAGCTAAAACGTTAGGGGTGGATATAGATACTCTGCGCGAGGTCAACGGCATTCCAAGGGGAATGCGTATACGGGCGGGCTCTACCGTGCTGATTCCCAAAACCAGTCGTAGACCGGGCGATGTTTCAACTGCTATGGCTGAAAATGCTAGCCTCAGCTTAGAAAAGCCAGCTCCACCTGCGCCTAAATGCCCCAAACCAGCAAAGGGTGCAAAAGGGGCTAAATCAAGTAAATGTGTAGCACCCAGCAACACCAAAACAGTAGATAAGGGCACCTCTAAGGGTAATTCTTCTGCAAAAAATGCTGCATCTCAGCATAAATCCGCATCGACAGGGCTTGCAAAATCTGCGAAAAATGGTAGTTCACCTACCTCAGCCAGCGGCAACGCTAGTAAAGGGGTGAGCAAGAGTCAGTAATTTGAGTAACTTTTTAAGAGATCAGGTTGACCATGTCCTACAAAGCACACCACGAACGTTCAATTAAAGACCCAGATGGATTTTGGGGTGAGCAAGCGCAGTTAATACATTGGGAAAAACCTTTTAACAAAGTACTCAATTACGACAACCCTCCATTTGCTAAATGGTTTGAGGGTGGCTCAACGAATCTTTGCTACAACGCAGTAGATCGTCACTTAAAAGATCGTCCAGATCAAATTGCCTTGGTTGCGGTTTCTACAGAAACCAATCAAGAGAAGGCATATACCTTTAAAGAGTTATACGAAGAAGTGAATCGTATGGCAGCAATCTACAAAGCGGCAGGCGTTAAAAAGGGTGATCGTGTACTCATTTACATGCCAATGATTGCTGAAGCTTGTTTTGCTATGTTGGCGTGCGCCCGTATTGGTGCTATTCACTCTGTTGTATTTGGAGGCTTTGCATCCCACAGCCTGGCGTCTCGTATTGATGATGCAAAACCAAAACTGATTGTTACTGCAGAAGCAGGTGCACGTGGTGGCAAGGCGGTTCCATACAAGCCATTACTGGATGAGGCTATTACTCTGGCTGAATACAAGCCTGAAAAGGTCTTGATTGTGAATCGCGGTTTGACTGAATTCACCACCGTTGCCGGACGTGATTTAGATTACGCAAGCGAACGCCAAAAGCATTTAAATGATGTTGTGCCTGTTGAGTGGGTTGATGCAACACATCCTTCTTATATTTTGTATACCTCCGGTACAACTGGAAAGCCTAAAGGTGTTCAGCGTGATACAGGCGGCTATGCAGTGGCTCTCGCCGCCTCGATGAAACATATCTTTACTGGCAATGCTGGTGAGACCATGTTCTGTACGTCCGATATTGGTTGGGTTGTTGGCCACAGCTACATTATTTATGCGCCATTGCTATCTGGTATGGCTACGATCATGTACGAAGGTACCCCTTTGCGTCCTGACGCAGGCATTTGGTGGGAGCTAGTAGATAAGTACAAAGTGTCAGTCATGTTTTCTGCGCCAACTGCAGTTCGCGTTCTGAAGAAACAAGACCCCGCGTTCTTAACCAAATATGACCTTTCTAAATTGCGCGCTCTGTTCCTGGCGGGTGAGCCCTTGGATGAACCAACTGCAAGTTGGATTCATGGTGCAATTAATAAGCCGATCGTGGATAACTATTGGCAGACAGAAACAGGTTGGCCAATGCTGGCTATTCAACGTGGCGTTGAAGTCATGCCACATAAATTTGGCTCGCCAGGCGTGCCATCATTTGGTTACAACATGAAGTTGCTTGATGATGCTACCTCCGAGGAGCTGGGCCCAGATCAAAAGGGAGTCATTGCTATTGAAGGTCCATTGCCTCCTGGCTGTATGCAAACAGTTTGGGGTGATGACAAGCGCTTTGTTAGCACTTATTGGGAAACAATTCCAGGCAAATTAATTTACTCCACCTTTGACTGGGGCATTAAAGATAAAGATGGCTATTTCTTCATCTTGGGTCGTACGGATGACGTGATCAACGTAGCTGGACATCGCCTTGGTACTCGCGAAATCGAAGAAAGTATTTCTAGCCATCCGAATGTTTCAGAAGTTGCCGTGGTTGGTATTGAAGATAAATTAAAGGGGCAAGCCGCGATTGCCTTTGTGATTCCAAAAGATGCATCCAATACTGCTACTTTGGAAGCAGAGTGCATGAAGACTGTCGATACCACTTTAGGAGCGATTGCGCGACCCGGGCGAGTTTATATAGTTACTGCGTTGCCAAAGACACGTTCGGGCAAGATTGTTCGTCGCGCACTGCAGGCTGTAGCCGAAGGGCGTGATCCTGGTGATATCAGCACGATGGATGACCAGTCTGTTTTAGCTCAAATTAAGACCATCATTGAGCAAAGCGCCAAGGCTTAAAACACCCATTTTCGGATAAATTGCTCTCCCAGCCATTAGGCAAGGGGAGCTTTTTACCTTCCAGCCCCCATTTGGCTGTATATCCAAGGGTTTACGAGCAAAAATGTTATGATTGCAAGGTTCGAAACTTAATAAATACCCTAGCGCTTAAAGACACTCACCACCCGCAAAAATATCCCCGGGCTAGTCTTTTTTGGGGTTTTGAGCGTCGGATGGAGCAGGGACTGGAGATGGTTTGTCACCCTTGCTTCCTTCTTTTCCCCCAGCCGTGTTGGCCCTAGCCGACGGCACATTATTTCCCGGTTTTAGCATTGGCGCCCCTGGCGAAACTACTGGCGAAGTCGTATTCAATACCGCATTGACTGGATATCAAGAGATCATTACTGATCCCAGCTACTCACGCCAAATTGTTACCTTAACTTATCCGCACATCGGCAATGTCGGTGTAAACGCTCAAGATGCGGAATCAGATCAGATTCATGCAGCAGGCTTGGTGGTGAAGGATCTTCCAAAACGCGTATCCAATTTCCGCTCAGAGGGTTCTTTGGATGACTACCTTACCAAAGCAGGTGTCTTAGGGATTGCTGGCATAGATACACGTATGCTCACCAGAATTCTGCGTGACAAAGGCGCGCAATCCGGCGCTATTGTTGCTGGCAAATTAGGCGATAGCTATGAATCTTTGGGAGCGAAGGCTCTTGAGCTTGCTAAAGCTTTTCCTGGCATGTCAGGCCTAGATCTTGCAAAGGTAGTGACTACCAAGAAAGCCTATGAGTGGCGCGAGGCAGAATGGGATCTTCACGGGCCAAATGGCAAGCCTGCTTATAGAACATTAGATACTAGCAAGCCAATCAAAAAGGTAGTTGCTTACGACTTTGGTGTGAAACGCAATATCTTGCGCATGCTGACTGAGCGTGGCTGTGAATTAACAGTTGTGCCTGCGCAAACTAGCGCAGCCGAAGTGCTGGCCATGAATCCGGACGGTGTGTTCTTCTCAAATGGCCCTGGTGATCCTGGTCCATGCGACTACGCTATTGCTGCCGCAAAAGAAATTATTGAAAAAGGTGTGCCAACCTTTGGTATCTGTTTAGGTCATCAAATCATGGGTCTTGCAGCAGGCGCCAAGACATTAAAAATGAAATTTGGCCACCATGGCGCTAATCACCCTGTGAAAGATTTGGATACAGGTCGTGTTGCCATTACTTCTCAAAATCATGGATTTGCTGTTGATGCCAATACTTTACCAAGCAATATTCGCGTAACCCACGTGTCTTTATTTGATGGGTCTTTACAAGGTTTGGCATGGAATGACAAGCCAGCACTGTGTTTCCAAGGACATCCTGAGGCCTCACCAGGTCCTCATGACATTGCCTATTTATTTGATCGTTTTGTGGAGCTAATGAATGCTGCCAAGAAGGAGGGCAAATAATGCCTAAGCGTAGCGACATTAAGAGCATCCTGATTATTGGAGCTGGTCCGATTGTGATTGGACAGGCCTGTGAGTTTGACTACTCCGGAGCGCAAGCTTGTAAGGCATTGCGTGATGAGGGCTACAAAGTAATTTTGGTCAACAGTAATCCTGCAACCATCATGACTGATCCAGAGATGGCTGACGTTACATACATCGAGCCGATTACTTGGGAAGTAGTTGAACGCATTATTGCTACAGAAAAGCCTGATGCCATTTTGCCAACTATGGGTGGCCAGACTGCACTGAACTGCGCGTTAGATCTTCACCGTCATGGTGTTTTAGAGAAATACGGCTGCGAACTGATTGGCGCTTCACCAGAAGCCATTGATAAAGCAGAAGATCGTCAAAAGTTTAAAGAGGCCATGACCAAAATTGGCCTTGGCTCTGCAAAGTCTGGCATTGCGCACTCAATGGATGAGGCTCATGAGGTTCAGCAGCAAATTCAGAAGCAAACTGGCAGCTCAGGTTTCCCGGTAGTCATTCGTCCATCATTCACCATGGGCGGATCGGGTGGAGGTATTGCCTATAACCGTGAAGAATTTGAAGAAATTTGTAAACGTGGTCTCGATTTATCACCAACACGTGAGCTCTTGATCGAAGAGTCTCTCTTGGGCTGGAAAGAATTCGAGATGGAAGTCGTGCGCGATCGCAATGACAACTGCATCATCGTTTGCTCAATTGAAAATTTAGATCCAATGGGCGTGCATACCGGTGACTCAATTACCGTAGCGCCTGCGCAAACTTTGACGGATAAAGAATATCAAATCATGCGTAATGCATCGATTGCGGTGCTGAGAGAGATTGGCGTTGATACCGGTGGATCTAACGTTCAGTTCTCGATTAATCCAGTGGATGGTCGCATGATCGTCATTGAGATGAATCCACGGGTATCCCGTTCATCGGCTTTGGCTTCAAAGGCTACAGGTTTCCCAATTGCAAAGATTGCGGCTAAATTGGCCGTAGGCTATACCCTTGATGAACTCAAGAATGATATTACTGGTGGCGCCACACCAGCATCATTCGAGCCTTCAATCGATTACGTTGTTACCAAGATTCCACGTTTTGCATTTGAGAAGTTCCCACAGGCTGATTCCCGTCTAACAACGCAGATGAAGTCAGTAGGCGAAGTCATGGCCATTGGCCGGACTTTCCAAGAGTCTTTCCAGAAAGCGCTTCGCGGTCTTGAGGTTGGTGTTGACGGCTTAGATGAAATATCCACTGATCTTGATGACATCATTAATGAAATCAATGAGCCTGGTCCGGATCGTATTTGGTATTTGGCAGACGCATTCCGCATGGGTATGGGTCTTGATGAGATCTATAGTGAAACTAAAGTTGATCCTTGGTTCCTGGAGCAAATTGAAGAACTTATCACTATAGAGACTGAGCTTAAGCAGCGCAAGATCGATAGCCTAACAGCCCCAGAGTTACGCTTTGTAAAGCAAAAAGGTTTCTCCGATCGTCGCTTAGCAAAGTTACTCAAAGTTGACGCTGCGTCCCTTCGTGCTGCGCGCCATCGATTGAAAGTTGTTCCAGTCTATAAGCGTGTTGATACATGTGCTGCTGAATTCTCGACTAACACTGCTTATTTGTATTCAACCTATGAAGCAGAGCATGGTGAGTGCGAGTCACAGCCGACCAATAAAGAGAAGATCATGGTTTTGGGCGGAGGCCCTAACCGCATTGGTCAAGGTATTGAGTTTGACTATTGCTGCGTGCATGCTGCTTTAGCAATGCGTGATGATGGTTACGAAACCATCATGGTTAACTGCAACCCTGAAACCGTATCGACTGACTACGACACATCAGATCGCCTGTACTTTGAGCCACTAACTCTTGAAGATGTATTAGAGATTGTTGCTAAAGAAAAACCAAAGGGCGTCATTGTTCAATACGGTGGTCAAACACCTTTGAAATTGGCTTTAGATCTTGAACGCAATGGTGTGCCAATTATCGGTACTTCACCAGACATGATTGATGCAGCAGAAGACCGCGAACGCTTCCAGAAGCTACTACAGGATCTCGGATTGCGTCAGCCTCCTAACCGTACAGCGCGTACTGAAGAAGAGGCTCTCAAGCTCGCCGAGGAAATTGGTTATCCATTAGTGGTTCGTCCTTCCTATGTCTTGGGTGGTCGTGCAATGGAAATCGTTCATGATGGTCGCGACCTTGAGCGTTACATGCGTGAAGCCGTTAAAGTATCCCATGACTCTCCTGTGCTTCTAGATCGCTTCTTGAATGATGCTATCGAATGTGACGTTGATTGCATTAGCGATGGCACAGCTGTATTTATAGGTGGCGTCATGGAGCATATCGAGCAAGCCGGTGTTCACTCTGGCGATTCAGCCTGCTCATTGCCTCCATATTCGTTATCCGATGCAACGGTGGAGGAGATTAAACGCCAAACTGCGGCGATGGCTAAAGGACTGAATGTTGTTGGTTTAATGAACGTCCAGTTTGCGATTCAGAATGTAGATGGCAAAGATGTCATCTATGTCTTGGAAGTAAATCCACGCGCTTCTCGTACCGTACCGTTTGTATCAAAAGCCACCGGTCTGCAGTTGGCGAAGATTGCTGCACGTTGTATGGTTGGTCAGACTCTAGAGCAGCAGGGTATTAAGACTGAAGTGAAGCCGCCATACTTCTCAGTCAAGGAAGCTGTATTTCCGTTTAATAAATTCCCAGGTATTGATCCAATTCTCGGACCAGAAATGCGTTCCACTGGCGAAGTGATGGGTGTTGGCAAGACCTTTGGTGAGGCTTTATTTAAGTCACAATTGGGCGCTGGCATCAAGTTGCCGAAGAGCGGAACGGTTCTTTTGACTGTCAAAGATAGTGACAAGCCAAAAGCAATTGAAGTTGCTAAGTTGTTGCATCAACTGGGCTTCCCGATGGTTGCGACTAAAGGTACTGCAGCAGCAATTGAAGCGGCTGGTTTACCGGTAAAAGTAGTTAATAAAGTAAAGGATGGACGTCCCCATATTGTGGATTTCATCAAGAATGGTGAGATTTCATTGGTATTTACTACTGTGGATGAGACCCGGACGGCGATTGCTGACTCTAGATCGATTCGAACCAGCGCTCAGGCTAATGGCGTTACGTATTACACGACTATTAGTGCAGCACGAGCAGTGATGGATGGTTTGTTAGCCTCTGAAAATGGCCGACTCGACTCCCTCGAGGTTTATTCCTTGCAAAACTTACATCGCGAGCTCATTTAATCTAAAATTGACTTTTATACGCGCGATTTTGCGCAAGAATTTAAGTTAGGCTAGTTTCATGAGCACAATTCCGATTACTAAGCGCGGTGCAGAACTTCTCAAAGAGGAGCTGCACCGTCTTAAACACGTTGAACGTCCTTCTGTTATCAATGCCATCTCTGAGGCACGTGCTCAAGGCGATCTTTCTGAGAATGCTGAATACGATGCTGCCAAAGAAAAGCAGGGCTTCATTGAAGGCCGCATTCAAGAGTTAGAAGGCAAGTTATCGGCAGCTCAAATTATTGACCCCGCTACTTTGGATGTTGCTGGCCGCATAGTATTTGGTGCTACTGTTGATCTTGAGGACTTAGAAGATGGCACTAAGCTCACCTATCAAATCGTTGGAGATGATGAGGCGGATATTGCCGTTAAGAAAATCTCCATCAGCTCACCGATAGCTCGTGCCTTAATAGGTAAAGAAGAGGGTGACGTTGTTGCTGTACAAGCCCCAGGCGGCAATCGCGAAGTTGAAATCTTGGCTGTGCGTTACGTCTAATGCCCCACATCCGCACCCAAAGAATATTTAGCCTGATTTCAGGTCTTTGGGTTGGTAGCTTCATCACCATTGGATTTCTAGTGGTGCCCGTGCTGTTCTCTAGTTTGGGAGACAGACAGGTTGCCGGCATGGTTGCAGCAAATCTCTTCAAAACCACTGCCTATATCGGTGTCGCCTTAAGCGCATTTCTAATGGTGATGGCAAATCACCTAGTAAGACGGGGTGGCGACCATTACCGCATCGTTCGTTGGATCTTATTGGGAATGCTCGCATGCACTGTTGCTGCAGCATTCATCATTATTCCTTGGATGGATTCGCTGAGGGATCAAGCGCTCTATTTAGGCTTGTCAGTTCGCGAGTCAACTAATGCCTCAATGTTTGCTCGCCTACATGGCGTTTCTAGTGCAATCTTTATGATTCAGTCGGTACTCGGCCTAGCCTTAGTTTGGCGGGCAACAAAAAACGCCGACTAGCGGCGTTTCTCTATTTCACTTGCTTAAATTAAGAGCCAAGTGACTTTTTCTTAGTGCTGCTCATTCTGACTTTACGTTTCTTAATTGGTGCTGGTGCAGCAACTGCTTTTCTGTAGCCGGGAGAAGACCAGCCAATTTTTGATTCCGCCGCTTCAGAGCGTAAAACCCGCTTCTTAGGTGTTGCCGATTTCACTGCCGCAGCACGTGCAAATGGTGCCGCATTTGAAGCAGAGCGACGATCCGATCTTTCAGAAGTGCTAGTACGCACACCAGCTTTTGCTGGAGCACGATTTGGCTGGCGTTTCGTACGAGGAGCCTGCAAAGATTTTTTAGTTTGCTTACTTGATCTACCAAGATTACTAAAGGCCTCATCCACCATATCTTTTGGTTTCCATAACACGAGTAACTTGCCGATATGTTGAACAGGAGCAGCATTAAGTTTGTCGCAAAGCTCTTCATACATAGCAATGCGTGCTTCGCGCTCATCACCAAAAACACGGATCTTAATTAATCCGTGATGATTAATGGCTAATTTAGCTTCTTTGATTACAGCAGGTGTTAAGCCATCGCCACCAATCATGACAACAGGACTTAGGTCGTGAGCGTCAGCTTTGAGGGATTTACGTTGTGCAGGGGTAATGGTGAGTGCAGTCATGGGGTTGATGATAGAGCATTGAGGGTCAAAATAGCCCTTTTAGCTTGAATTTGCCTGTATTTTGATCGATTCCTTTTGCTTTAGAGGTCAGAAACTAGGAAAATGGAGGGCGAAAGTGGGTAAGTTGTGGCAAAGAATAAATTTAATAAAAGTTGGTTGCAGGATCATCTATCCGATCCCTATGTGAAGATGGCTCAAAAAGAGGGCTATCGCGCTAGAGCGGTTTATAAGCTCACTGAAATTGACGAGCAAGATCATCTTATCAAGGCAGGTATGACTATTGTGGACTTAGGGAGCGCTCCCGGGAGTTGGTCTCAGTACGTCCGCAATCGCCTCACTGAGCTTGGTAAAAGCAATCCCAAAATTGAGTCAGGCAAGCCAGATGGTCAGATTATTGCCATCGATATTTTGCCAATGGAAGATATAGCTGACGTAAGCTTTATTCAGGGCGATTTTAGGGAAGAAGAGGGGCTTGCTGCTTTAGAGGCGCTTTTACCGAAGAGTGCTGAAGGCAAAGTCGACTTGGTTTTATCAGACATGGCGCCAAACCTTTCTGGGGTTGGCGTTGCTGATGCTGCCAGAATGGCTTTTTTAGCAGAGATAGCCCTAGACTTCGCTACTGCTCATCTGAAACCTGAGGGTGCGCTTTTAATTAAATGTTTTAACGGTAGTGGCTATAGCCAGATAGTGGAATCCTTTAAAAAGGTCTTTAAAACCGTTGCCTCCCGTAAACCTAAAGCATCTAGAGCAAAGTCTTCTGAGATCTTCCTTTTGGGTAGAAACCTAAAACCTCCGAAATAGGCTCTAAATACTGGCTAATACCCCCGTTTTTATAGGGTTTTATCAAATATATATGCCATTAGCTCTTGAAAAAGGGTGGTAGTAGAATCAAATACTTAGGAAGCAAATCGCTTTAACTCCTGGTTCACTCCAGCAAAGGACTCATTTTGAACAGCAATATGTTCCAAAAAATCGGTGTGTGGCTCATTGTGGGCTTGGTGCTTTTCACTGTTTTTAAACAGTTTGATAAGCCTAAGGACCAAACTCAGGTGACGTATTCCCAATTCATGGATGACGCTAAAGCCGGCAAAGTAAAGCGTGTTGATGTGCAAGGTCGCACATTACAAGTAACGCCTGCTGACGGCACTAAATACTCCATCATCTCTCCAGGTGATATCTGGATGGTTGGCGATCTCATGAAATATGGAGTTCAAGTTACCGGGAAAGCTGATGACGAACCGAATATGTTGGTCTCTGCTTTGTACTATCTTGGCCCTACCTTATTAATTATTGGCTTTTGGTTTTTCATGATGCGCCAAATGCAAGGTGGCGGTAAGGGTGGTGCATTCTCCTTTGGTAAATCTAAAGCGCGTTTGATTGATGAGAATAGTAATACGGTTACCTTTGCCGACGTTGCAGGCTGCGATGAAGCCAAAGAAGAGGTCTTTGAAATTGTCGATTTCTTAAAAGATCCACAAAAGTTTCAAAAGCTTGGTGGTCGTATTCCGCATGGCGTATTGCTCGTAGGTCCTCCGGGCACTGGTAAGACTCTTTTGGCTCGCGCCATTGCAGGCGAGGCGAAGGTTCCTTTCTTCTCAATCTCCGGTTCTGACTTTGTTGAGATGTTTGTTGGTGTTGGTGCATCACGTGTTCGTGACATGTTTGAAAACGCCAAGAAAAATTCTCCCTGCATCATCTTCATTGATGAGATTGATGCTGTAGGTCGTCATCGTGGCGCTGGTATGGGTGGTGGAAATGACGAACGTGAACAAACACTAAACCAAATGTTGGTTGAGATGGATGGTTTTGAAAGTAATAGTGGCGTTATCGTAGTAGCTGCCACTAACCGCTCTGATGTTCTTGATAAAGCCTTATTGCGTCCAGGACGTTTCGATCGACAAGTGCACGTAGGTTTGCCAGATATTCGTGGTCGTGAGCAAATTTTGCAAGTGCATATGCGCAAGGTTCCAATTGATCCCGACGTTAATGCTGCTGTTTTGGCTCGCGGCACTCCTGGTTTCTCAGGAGCAGATTTAGCGAACTTGGTAAATGAATCTGCATTGTTTGCAGCACGTCGCAATAAACGTGCAGTAGACATGAAAGACTTTGAGGACGCTAAAGACAAGATCTATATGGGTCCTGAGCGCAAGTCTGCTGTGATGCGCGAAGAAGAACGTCGTAACACTGCTTACCATGAGTCTGGTCATGCTGTTGTAGCTAAGGTTTTGCCTAAGGCTGACCCTGTACATAAAGTCACCATCATGCCGCGAGGAATGGCGTTGGGTGTGACTTGGCAGTTACCTGAATTTGATCGTGTGAACTTATATAAAGATCGCATGATGGAGGAGTTAGCTATTTTGTTTGGTGGTCGTGCTGCTGAAGAGGTGTTCTTGCACTCCTCAAGTACTGGCGCATCCAATGACTTTGAACGCGCTACGAAAATGGCTCGTGATATGGTGACTCGTTATGGCATGAGTGATAGCTTGGGCACCATGGTTTATGTTGATACCGAATCAGAAAGTATTTTTGGACGCAACAGTACCAAAACAGTATCTGAACTGACTCAACAAAAGGTAGATGCTGAAATACGTACGTTGATTGATAGCCAATATGCTTTAGCTAGATCGATCTTGGAACAAAACCGAGATAAGGTTGAGGCAATGGTTGCAGCTTTGCTTGAATGGGAAACCATTGACGCTGAGCAAATCAATGACATCATGGAAGGTCGCCCGCCGCGCGCACCCAAGCCACCACCAGCAACCCAGTTTGGTAATTCTGCTGGCACCCCTGGCCCTGCTACTGGCAGTGCTCCAGCTACAGCTTAAGAGCTATATTTAGCTGCAGTCTTTGATGCATTATCAAAGTCTTCAAGATATGCCCACAACTTGGCGTTGTGGGCGTTTTCTTTTTGACTTCAACAAGCGTAAGCGCCCGATTGTGATGGGCATTCTGAATGCAACACCAGATTCTTTTTCTGATGGCGGTAAATTCAGAAGTGCTAAGGATGCTATTGCGCAAGCGGAGTTGATGATTAAAAACGGGGTTGATCTCATTGACATTGGTGGGGAATCAACTCGTCCTGGTGCTGCACCAGTTGAGCTGCAAGAAGAGTTGGACAGAGTGCTTCCGGTCATTGAGGCACTGAAGGATTGCGGAGTTCCTTTATCAATAGATACTTATAAAGCAGAAACAATGCGCCAAGCCTTGCATGCTGGCGTAGATTGTGTAAATGATATTTGGGCCCTCAGGCAGGCTGGAGCTATAGAAGCCGTAATGGAAGATCGCGACTGCGGCATTGTATTAATGCACATGCAACGCGACCCCTTAACAATGCAATTTAACCCTGAATATCAGGACGTCATTACAGAGGTAAGACAGTTTCTTAATGATAGAACGAAGCTTCTAATTTCTAAAGGCATCAGCAGTGACCGGATTGCTATTGATCCGGGATTTGGTTTTGGTAAGAGCTTGCAACATAACCTCAATATGCTGGCTCACTTTGCTGACTTCTCGACTTTAGGCCTTCCTGTATTGGCGGGAATTTCACGTAAATCGATGATTGGCAAAATTACTGGTAAAGACACTAACGAACGTGTTGCCCCAAGTATTGCTGCAGCAATTATGGCTGCCGATCGTGGCGCTCAAATTGTCCGGGTTCATGATGTTCCCGAGACTGTTGATGCTCTAAAGCTTTGGGAGGCTATAAATACTTAGTTACACATCTAAGTTTTATAATGAAACCCATGAAAAAACAATACTTTGGCACTGATGGCATTCGAGGCGAAGTAGGCCAATTTCCTATCGTCCCTGAATTTATGACACGCCTTGGCTATGCTGCCGGCAAAGTATTAACACGTGAAGCCAAGCCGGGTGAACGCTGCAAAATTCTCATAGGTAAAGACACGCGCGTATCAGGATATTTGTTGGAAGCTGCATTAGAGGCTGGGTTTGCTGCTGCCGGAGTTGACGTTATGCTCTGCGGCCCCATTCCAACCCCTGGCGTTGCATACCTTACCAAGGCATTGCGTTTATCCGCCGGCTTAGTGATCTCCGCCTCTCATAACCCTTATCAAGATAACGGCATCAAGTTTTTCTCTGCAAAAGGCGATAAGTTGTCAGATGAGTTTGAGCTTGCCATTGAAGCTGAATTAGAAAAACCCATGGGTTGTGTAAATTCAAAAGAGCTTGGTAAAGCCTTTCGCTTAGATGATGCCGCAGGACGCTATATTGAGTTTTGTAAATCAACATTTCCGGGCGAGCTAAATCTTAAGGGGTTAAAGCTTGTAGTAGATTGCGCCAATGGAGCCGCATATCACACAGCCCCCCATGTTTTTCATGAGCTAGGTGCCGAAGTGATCTCCATCGGCGTGAGCCCAGATGGTCGCAATATCAATGATGGTTGCGGAGCAACAGCTCCAGCAGCCTTAATCACCAAAGTTAAAGAAGTAAAAGCGGATCTAGGTATTGCTCTAGATGGAGATGCTGATCGCTTGCAAATGGTTGATGCTTCTGGTCGTTTATTTAATGGTGATGAGCTTCTATATGTTTTGGCAAAAGATCGCCTAGATCGTGGCCAGCAGATTGGTGGTGCAGTAGGCACTCTAATGACCAATCTTGCAGTTGAAAACGCTATTAAAGACCTAGGCATCGGTTTTGAGCGCGCCAATGTAGGCGATCGTTATGTTTTGGAATTGCTCAAACAAAATGGTTGGATTATTGGTGGTGAAGGTTCGGGTCACTTGCTTTGCTTAGACCAACACTCCACAGGTGACGGCACTATTGCGGCACTTCAAGTGCTGGCAGCAATGAGCCAAAACAAAAAGAGTCTTGCGCAATTGCTGGATTCCGTCAAAGTATTCCCACAGATACTATTGAATGTGAAATTCAAATCTGGTTACGACTGGAAAACAGACGAGAAGTTAAAAAGTCAAATTACGAAGGTTGAGGCTGATCTCCAAAACATTGGTAGGGTTCTGATACGAGCATCTGGTACTGAACCATTATTGCGCGTTATGGTTGAGACCAAAAATGCTGATATTGCAATGAGTGCAGCCAAAAGCATTGCTGATTTGATTCCTACTGCCTAACCCCCTCAATTCGCTAGGGGCTTGGTTTACCCATAAACAGCCTCATGAACTGATTTAATTTCATGCGTTAGTGATAAGCTCAAGAAAACAGGGGGGTTATTTAATGAAACTGCATCCATCCATCACCAATAGAGAGTTTAAGCTATTAATCAAGCCTCAGGGCCTCGATCGTCACGGCAGAATATTGCTTCTTAGCGAACAAATTGTGAAGTTTTGCAAGAAAAGTAAGGTGAATTTCTTTCATCTTGATAATGCAAATACTGGGCTAAGAAATATTTATTTTTACGATACTCCTGGTGAGGATTTCCGTTTAAATAATATTATTTTGCGCGTTCGAGAGTCGCGACAGAATGTGTGGGTTGATGACTATGCAGAAGTCACACTCAAGTGTCGAACCCATGACATGGAGCATGCGTCCAAATTTAATCCAACCCCACAAAAGAAAATAAAATCCAGAGCTCGCTTCAAAGAGGAAATATTACGTGGTGATGCCCTGGGCTCTAAACGTCAAATTTACTCGAATAATGCAATTTTGGATGCGGTTCCAATAGATAGCTTATTTGATAGATCAATTAGTGCGATTTGTGAGTATTTCCCAGGCATGGCATATCTTTCAATAGATAAAAAAACGCCTGTGCATATTGTTGGTGGTCCTAACAATAAGATACTTGAAGCCTGTCTGCCATTGGGAAATCTGGTTTTTGGGGATGGTGTGCAAGCTCATTGTGAAATTGCTATTTGGATGAGGACTGCTGGCGACCCTATCGTAGGCGAGCTTGCCTTTTCATATCGCGTAAACGATGAAAATCGCTCACAAGCCAAGGCTCACAAGAGGGCTGATAAGTTTTTTAAAAAGCTTCAAACTGAATTAGCTGATTGGTTAGAAATTGGTAGTACAAAAACGGCATTAATCTATGGAAAGCCTGAATGAGCTCCACAAACTTAACTGATAAAAAGCTGTCAGTAAGTTTATATGACCTCTTTTTCCAGTTTTTGCTCATCGGTGCCATAAGTTTTGGTGGGGGAATTATTGCCTATGAGCGCATTCTTTTAATTGAAAAAAGGTGCTGGCTGACTGCCGATGAATTCATGGGCTATCTTGCAATTAGCCAAACTATGCCGGGCTTAAATTCAGTGAACTTAGCGGTGTTAACCGGAGATCATTTGCGTGGCATGCTAGGCGCTTTCGTGGCAACTATCGGCTTAATACTTCCCGGATCTCTATTTGTACTAATTATTGGTGTTGCGTACACCACGAATACAGATCACCCACTAGCAAATATCATTTTGTCTGGAGTTGCAGCAGCTGCATGCGGCCTACTGGCGGCAATTACTTATCGGATTGGTGACGAGCACTGGAAGCATCTCAAGTCACTTCTCATTATTGTTCCAACCTTTATTTTGATGAGTCTTGTAAAGCTAAGCCTACCCATCGTCCTGTTAATAATGGCCCCGATAGCAATTTATATGTATCGCCCAAGGGTTAGCTCATGAGTCATTTAGTTTCATTGGCACTCAGCTTTGGCTTGCTGTCACTCCTGGCAGTAGGGGGCGGGACCGCTGTATTGCCGGAGATGCAAACCTTACTGGCTCATCAATTTGGTATTGATCACCTGCGTTTTGTACATATTTATAGTATCGGACAAATTGCACCAGGCCCTAATATGCTGATGGTCTTAGTGATCGGATTTCAGGTTGCTGGCTTAGTAGGAGCTGGAGTTGTTCTGCTCTCATTTTTCTTGCCATCGAGTATTTTGTGCTTTTATGCTGGTCGCATCTGGAATCGTTTTGGAGAAGGCCCTTGGCGTAGAAGCATTCAAAATGCTTTAGAGCCCATTTCAATCGGCTTAATGGCATCCGGCGTCTATGCTGTAGCTAAATCCTCTATCGTTAGCCCCATAACTTTGGGGTTGGCTTTAATTTCCCTGTATTTCATTCTGAGAACAAAAATTAATCCTGTATTTGTAATTCTCGGTTCAGGACTACTTGGATTTTTACTACTCAAATATCTTTAGTGTGCCTTTATTAAAAGGCTGCGCGAACGCCAACCATGAGACTTCTTCCTGGTTGTGGCGCATATAGTCGTACTGCCATGGGTGATGTAGCGTAGCGAATCTCTTCATTAAGTAGGTTCTTTAGGATGAGATACCCAGTCCAATTCACTTTTCCAATGCGCTCAGTGTAGGAGAGGTTGGCATTCACAAGATTGTAACTTGGTGTTGGGCCGATTTCCCAGCTAGCCAACTTGTTTTGTTGATAGCTGTAAATATAGGTAGCACTTGTTAACCAGCCGTTACGTTGGTAAGCCAATTCACTGCCTAGACGTGGTGCCGGTTGTAGCGGAAGATTGCCTCCGGCGGTAAATGTTCCTTGTGATACATCACCAAACAATCTGCCCCCCACGCCGGTCTCATTCCAGTTATAGCTAAGCTCTGCTTCTGCACCTTGAATAGAGGCATTCGCTTGAGAGGCTTGAACTACTGAAAAGTTTTCATTGGCTTGGCTATAGGCGCCAGTGTAGTAGCCATAGATGTAGTTACTAAATTGGTTCCTGTAAATACTAGCTTTGCTACGGATTACTCCTAGGCTTTTCTGAAAGCTCAGTTCTAAATTATGTGATGTTTCTGTGCTTAGGTTTGCATTACCGATATCGAATGTTGCGGTTGAATCATGAGGTCCATAGGAGTAAAGCTCTTGTGCAGATGGCGCTCTTTGAGAGACTGTATAGGCAAGACCTATGCCGTATCCTTTGGCAATATCGAACATTCCACCAGCTGAATAGGACATTAAATTAAATTGTCTACTCTGTAGTGATGGAGGGCCATAAGATGTCGGGACAAATTCCTGACTGCTTACACTTGGAAACTGAGTCCCAGAATTCGGATTTTGGGTGGTGTAGCTATAGCGAGCCCCAAGACTTGTTTTTAAAGGGCCGTATCGACCTTCTTCAACCAAAAATAGGGCAGTTGCATTCGATTTTGTCTGCGGAACAATAGCGTAATTATTCGTAGATAAATCTGTGGCATTTAGAGTTGCGCCGGTAATTTGCGCGCCTAATATACCCTTGGATCCCAGCAATTCTTTGTGTGCCAACTCTAGCCTAGCTTCAGTGGCAGTGTTGTTCCATTGTGTGGAGGCAACCCCATTATTAGTAAATTCGGTGTGTTGGTAATTGGTATTGGCAGCACTAATTTTGACCGAGTTAAAGCCATCAAACGGATCATTAGTTTGGTGAGCAAAATCGTAACGATTCTGCGACTGCTGAATAAATCCACCTTCTGCAGTAGGAATTCCGTAGTTGTGATTCATGCGCTCTAAAGAGATGCCGGTGTATCCATCGGAGCGAACATAGCTCGCTCCTAAGCCCATACTATTTTCATTGCTAAAAGAGAAGGGTAACTTGCCGCTGTAGGGGATATTCACTGGCTGACCTGGATTGATAGACCAATTAGCATTTGGTCCACCTTGTTCTGCAAAGCCTGGGATGCGATAGTTATTCGAATTACTGATTGCTGAATCAAAGTGGAGCGCTAAAGGCCCCGCAGGTGCATCTAATTCAATATTGGCAGTCTTACCTTGATTCACTGTTTCGTAGCTGGTATTGAGTGCGCCAGATACCGCATCAGGCATTGAGGTGACAATGCGATCATTCACAACGTTTACCAGGCCACCGCTTGAGCCTGATCCATAAAGCAGGGCAGAGGCACCACGCAAGATTTCTATCTGATGGGTATTTTGCATTGGGCTTGCAACCGCATGGTCTGGCGAGATGCTGGAAACATCACCAACCGATAAGCCGTTCTGCAAGATTTGTACTCGCGCGCCATCTAGGCCTCGAATAACTGGTCTTGAAGATCCTGCCCCATAGCCAGTTGCAGATATTCCCAGTTCATTGGCAAGTGTTGCTCCTAGAGTTCCGGAAAGCTTGTTTTGAAGTTCATCACCAGCTAATACTTTATTTGGCGAGAGGAAACCTTGGCCACTTTCTCGCACACCTGTGACATCTAGTTGAGGCAAAGCCTCTGCTTGGTTTTGAGACCAAGCAGGATTCATTAGCAAAGTGCAGGCCAGTGCCATTAGACGATTGCAAGAAAATTGTGTAAAACGATAATTCATATTCATCCAGATTCACCAATACATGGTGAGCAATTAAAACGGAGGTGCGCAATAGAGCGCTTTGTTTTAAAGGATGAAAGTAGGGGGAGCGCGTGAGTGGTAAGAGCTACCAGTCAAGCTTCGCAACGAAGGATTGCTTGAATTTTGTAGATCTAAAGCGCTGACAAGAATAACCGGGGCTTGAATGTGATTACTTGGTACAAATCCTGCAAGTGAAAGTGCGTCAAACAAATGACAGACATCCGAGCTGTGATTGAAACTCTTATCAATATTGGCAGAGGTATTAGCTTCCAGTACTTGATTTTGGAAGCCAGTATGAGAAATGCTATGTGAGAGGCCTATCCAGTGGGTGCCAAGCAAGCAAAATACTAGCAATGCCGCTGTAAACGCAGCATGAATTTGCTTCATAAATTTGCTTGAAAAATAGGCAACCATGGGACGAATCTTACAGGATTTGCCTGGAATGGCCTTCTCGGTGTAGAATATCGATTCCGTCGGAGTGTAGCGCAGCCTGGTAGCGCACCTGCTTTGGGAGCAGGGGGTCCAAGGTTCGAATCCTTGTACTCCGACCACTTTCCCTTATTGTTCTAGATATACCCAGCATATAACTGCCCATAGCTCAGCTGGATAGAGCAACGCCCTTCTAAGGCGTAGGTCGCACGTTCGAATCGTGCTGGGCAGGCCAAAAACTTCAAAAATATTGACAACTACGTCCTAGACAGTACTAAAGTACTTATCATATCTAATAACTGTAACTAATATATAAATTCAAAGGGGTAGGGATGCCAATATTCTCAAAAAGAACACTGGTCGGTTTTTTGTCGACTTTAATCGTAGCTGCACCAGTGTTTGCTCAAGATAGTAATACATCAAATCCACTACCAAAAGTCTCGCAAGAATGGCGCTTTGAAGTTACCCCCTATGTATGGGCGCCTGGAATTAAAGGCACTATCAATTTTGATAATGGCCTCGCGAAAACTGCTGATTTTTCTTCGAGCAATGTGCTCAGCAATCTCAAGTCTGGCGCAATGATGGCTGCTGAAGCACACAAGGGTAACTGGGGCATTATGGGCGATCTTGTTTCAGCCACGTTGCAACATTCAGGATCAGTTCCCGTATATGGCGGCGCTGCCACCGTAGCAGACAAAATTACGCTGCAGCAAACAATTTTAACTGGCGCCGCAACTTATACGCTTGCTAATACGCGGGACGCATATGTTGACGCATTGCTAGGAGCTCGGGCAATTGATATCACGGCCACCTTAAGCGGCAATTTAGTTGGTACTTCTGAAAAAGAAACGATTTCAAAGAAAACCTCGACGGTCGACCCTATCATCGGTGCTAAAGGTCGTTACCGTATCGCTGATTCAAGTTGGTATCTGCCTGCCTATGCTGATATCGGCGGCGGTGGTGGCACTACGAATTTGACATGGCAGGTAATGGCTGGCATTGGTAAATCATTTGGTAGCTTGATTGATGCGTCATTGACGTATCGCGCGTTGTATTACGACATGAAGGCTGGTGGTGTTTTGCAAAAGACCACGATGCAAGGTCCGCAAGCTGCCATTACCTTTAAATTTTGATTCTGAATCACTGATCCCATGAAAACATTCAAACGTATTCTTGTCGTTATCGCAGCGACTACATTGTCTAGCCTAGTAGCTGCTCAAAGCAGTAGCGCTCCTGATGGGGGTGTGGATAAGGTCGGCATTGCTAAAAAACTAGCCAACCCGATTGCCAATATGATTTCGGTACCACTGCAATACGAATTTAGTCGTGGTGTCGGTAAAAATCAGGGGGGTTCAGAGCAGACCTTGCTCTTTCAGCCAGTAACTCCATTTGATCTTGGTGGCGGAGATACTTTTATTGTTCGCCCGATTGTTGCCGGTGTAAGAGAGGTCAGTGTTCAGGCTGCGAATGGACAATCATTTTCGGGTTATGGCATTGCTAGTGTTACGGTGGAATCGTTCTATGCACCTAACACCAATTCATCTTGGATCTGGGGGGTGGGTCCCTATGCTGTATCTCCCTCGGGCAATAGCGGCAAGTTTGGCTCACAACAAACTGGTGCTGGTGTGACGGGTGTAGTTCTGAATCGTCATGGTCCCTGGACGTATGGATTACTAGGTTATCAATCTTGGAGTGTAGGTGGCAATCCAAGCTTTGGCACGCAAAACAATTTATATGGCCAACCGTTTGTCGCTTTCACCAACAAGGATGCATTTACTTATACCGTGAATATGGAGGCGCAATATAACTACGACACGCATCGTACTTCCAACCCCTTATATGCCGGCGTATCGAAATTAATGGTATTTGATGGCGTACCTTTGCAGTTTGCCGCTGGCCCTATGTATTACATTAGCAATACTCCAGGTGGTCCGTCAGGATGGGGCGCTCGTGCCACAGCAACTTTAGTCATTTTGAAATAAACGAAAGCGTTGGAAGACTGATACCAGGCTTTATATAAGGATTCATATGAAACAAATCATCACTCATAAAATTATTGCTACATCACTCTCGCTAACCTTAGTATTTGCTCCCTTTTTGAGTGAGGCATGTACTGCTGTGAATATCACTGCAAAAGATGGCTCTGTTGTTGCGGGTAGAACAATGGAGTGGGCTTTTGATATGAAGTGGCAATTAACCGTCAATCCCAAAGGTACAGCTATCGCCTTAACTGCGCCTAGTTCAATGAAATTACCTGCAAGCAGTTTGTCGAGTAAATATGGATTTGCAGGTATCTCACCAGCCATCCTACCAGGACCACCTGCCTACTTAGAGGGTCAAAATGAAGCTGGTCTTGCGATTAGTGGAAACTTCTTGCCAGGCTTTACTGAATACCAGACAGTCAGCCCGCAAGACAAAAACTACGTTTCGATTCTCAATTTAGGCGGCTTTGTTTTGGGGATGTTTGCTACAGTCAAAGAGTTGCGTAATGAATTACCTAAATACAAAGTTTGGTTTGATCCAAGTGAAGTAAAGGGTTTGCCAACCCCACCATGGTTGCATTTTGTTTTAACTGATCGAAGTGGCGAGAGTATCGTGATTGAGTTTGTAAAAGGCCAAATGGTTATCCACAATAATCTTGCAGGCGTCTTAACCAATGCTCCAACCTATGACTGGCACCTGAATAACGTACGCAACTATTTGTCACTAACAGCAACTGCTACCCCCTCTGTGACTGTTGGGAAAGTTAATGTAACTGAGTTAGGACAGGGCGGTGGTTTGATTGGCTTGCCTGCGGATTACACGCCACCATCGCGTTTTGTCAGAGCTGCTTATCTCAAACAGCTTGCCTATCAGCCTAGCAATAGCATTGATGCTGTTGCGTTAACGGGCCATATTTTAGATAATGTGGACATTCCTATGGGAGTTGCAAGATCTACTGATGGCAAGCAGGTAGTCTCTGATTACACGCAGTGGATCAATCTGAAGGATTTAAAAAATAACAAGATGAAGATTGCTAATTATGCAAGTCGTACCAACTTTATCGAGATTGATTTGAACCAAATGTTTAAATCTGGAAAAACGAAAAGCTGGTTAGTGGATAAATTGCCTTACCCACAAAACGATTTGACAGCAGAACTCTTAAAATAAATTAGTAGATAAACCGCCTTCGGGTGGTTTATTTTTTAGTGCATCAAAATAGGTTCATTTGTTCATGAAAATTTCAAAACCTTAATACCTCGGCCATTTATGCGTATCCTCAAAATTATTTTCTCTGCAGTTTTTCTTTCGCTAGCCATCCCGGTCTTTGCTGACAATGCAGTGATTTATTTCAATGGCGACATCTTGACGATGGAGGGTGATAAGCCACAGTATGTTGAAGCAGTCGTAGTGAAGGGCAAGAAGATCGCTTATGTCGGTAATCTGCGAGACGCTTTAAATGGAGCCGGCGCTAATCCAGTAATGCAGGATTTAAAAGGTCAAACTTTATTGCCAGGCTTTATTGATGCCTGGGGCCACTTTACCCTGATTGCTCAGAACACTCTCGCTGTCAATCTGGGGTACTTTTCAAAAAATCCGCCGAAAACTACTAAGCAGCTAATAGACCGCTTGAAAGCAGAAGCGAGGCCATTTAATGGTTGGATTATTGGCGCAGAGTATGCAGACGCTTTTCTTACCGACGGCCCCTTAACTATTGCTCAGTTAGATGCAGCATTTCCGAATCAACCAGTATTTGTTAATAATATTTCTACCTTGACCGGGATTGTGAATTCTGCGGGTCTAAAGAAGCTAGGATTTACCAAAGCCACTAAAGTGACACAAGGCATGCTGCCCGTTGATCCAAAGACAGGAAAACTTACTGGTGAGTTGATTGGTGATCCTAATTTCGAGGCAACAGCGAAGGTATTTGGTAAGTATTCTCAAGATTTAATGATGAAAACTTATCGCAAAGCCGAACAGATCTATGTCTCAAATGGATACACTACTGCGCAAAGTTATGAAACTACGATTCAAGATATTAGTAATATGCGCCAAGCAGTTGATCGTAATGTGATCAGCTTAGACCTGATTGCGTTGCCCACCTATGATGTGGTTGATCAATTGCTTGCAACTAATAAAAATTATCCTTTTGGAGTCTATACCAAGGGTGATGGCGGCTTTAAGGTTGCTGGAATACTGGTTTCTACAGACGGTGCGCCACAACTGCGTTTGGCCTATTTCACCAAGCCTTATAACGACACCACAGGATTTCCAAAAGAATGGCGCGGTATGGCTGTTGCTTCCCAGGATTTGGTTAATAAGTACGCAAAGTTAGCTTATGAAAAGAATATCCAGTACTTCGGCTATTCCAATGGCGATGCCGGTATTGATATGGCGCTTTCTGGAATTTCTAAAGCAATAAAAGAAACGGGTGTTACTGAAGATCGTAGATCAGTGATCTCCCATTCATTCTTTGTTCGTGATGATCAATTGGACCAATACAAAACCCATAAAATCCTGCCTCAATTTATGCCTAACCATATTTGGATGTATGGCGATGTATATAGAAAGATTCTAGGGGATGAGAGGGCTAACAATATGGTTCCGCTCAATTCGGCTAAGACAAAAGGTATGCAATTTGGTCTTCATAATGACACGCCATCATCAGGGCCAAGCGCATTGTTTACGATTTGGACTGCGGTTAATCGCAAGACCTATGGAGGCAGCAGTTTAGGCTCTGGTCAACGCCTTGATCCCTATACAGCGCTACGTGGCTTTACTTCTGTGCCTGCATATCAGTACAAAGAAGAGGCATTAAAGGGCACTATTACAGCTGGAAAACTTGCGGATATGGTGATTCTTGACCGCAATCCAATGAAAGTGGACCCAATGGAAATTAAGGATATTCAGATTGTGAAGACCATTAAGAATGGTAAGGATTTGTTTATTCGTCCATAGTTGGACAAAATTGTTTTTTTGAAGTTAAGTATCCTTCGGGCGATATTTTTTTGCATGGTCTAGATCAGATCACACTGGTTCTCACGATCTAGTGTCAGTTTAACCGACAGTAAATAATTCAGATCACCCAAATATCCTTCAAGCCGCGTTGCACAGTTTATTACACAGCGCCATTTTTACGCTGTAAGTCATTGAAATAATTGCATATTTAAGCAGCCACGAATTCTTCTAAGGCGTAGGTCGCACGTTCGAATCGTGCTGGGCAGGCCAAACATCCTCCTTTCGTACTATAGCTTCCAGAGTTGTAATCTTTTATGGTTATCTTTTTCCTGTATTGTCATAGAATGCCTTGATGAATATCCATTTAATTAAGATTTACCCATATTTAATTTGTTCAGCTCTAATTCTTTGTTCGTGCTCCACAGCGAAGTTAGAGGCACGTCTTGAGGCCAATCCCCAGTGTAAAGATGTTGTGAACGCCAAAACAGGTGCTTTAATGCCTTGCCCTGGTTCAGATAAGGCGTTTTATAGAGAGGTTGGTTTAGCTCCAGCAAAGCCGGCTCCGGCAGTGAGCAATCCAGTCGCTTCTTCGCCAACTACAGCAACTACATCAACTTCAGTGCAGACACCATTAAATAATGTTCAATCGTCAGCGCCGGCTGGCTTACCTCAGACGACTCCCGCTCAAGTTGAATGCAAACCCCAGATTCATAAAAAGACAGGCGGAACCTTGCCATGTCCAGCCCCGGACTAAATTGATCTAGGTATGATGATCTTTATTAATGGAAGTCTTACAAAGTAACTTAACCCATCACTCGGAATCACCATGAATAAAATGAAAGTACTGTTAGCATCATTTGCTACAGCAATGACTTTGGCTGCATGTAGCAATGCACCTAAATTGGCTACGCAGCCAATGCCTAGATCTGGATTTTTGCCTGATTACAATCTGTTGGTTCCAATGGCTAGCGCTGATAAAGATACTCGTATTTGGAGATATCGTATTTCAGGCGTGAACCCCGGTTCATATACTGCAGTAATCTTGGACCCGATTTACCTGAATCAAAATGCCACCAAGTCAGTCAGCCTGGATGATATTAATAAGGCAAAAGCTGCGCTCCAAGCATCTATGGTTGAGGCTGTTAATTCTCGCGGCACTATCAAGATAGTTAATAAACCAGGACCTGGTGTTGCACGCATCTCTGTTGGCATTACTGGCGCCGAAAGTTCAGCCGATAGCTTGCAACCATGGAATTTCACACCAATTGGTTTGGCAATGAATGCTGCTGCTTATGCTGGCGGTGTAAATTCCAAAACACCAGCGCTGTTGGTTGAGAGCAAAATTACGGATAGTCAATCAAAACAATTATTAGGAGAAGGTTTGATCACTATACAAGGTGAATCCTTTAGAACTAACTCCGGATCTGCAGATTCATTTGTTGCAATGGCGAAGAAAGTGGTCCGCTCAGCAATGGAAACATCAGCTAACCCAATGCCAACTGGTCAATAAGTTTTCATCATGAACACACTTATTCAAAAAATAGTCGCCATTGCCTTAGCATCCTTGATTGGAATTCCATTGCTGGCTATAGCTGATGATGCAACTCGCGATAAAGAAATTGCTGAGCGATTTGCTAAATGCGATGTAAATCATGATGGCAAGTTAACTCGAGAAGAGGCCAATGGTTGCATGCCTCGTATTTATGACCACTTTAGTTACATCGACTCAAGCAACAAAGGTTATGTAACCGTGGCTGAAATTCAGGCTATGGCTAATCGTTAATATTTAAAATATAAGGGCCTCTTAGGAGGCTCTTTTTTATTGGGTGAATGATGTTTGTATCTTTTCCTGGTTTTGAAGCTAAAACATTTCACACTGACTCTGAAGAGGGCTCTATAGAGATCTCCTATCTAATCGGTGGCAGCGGTCCTCCATTATTGTTGCTTCATGGCTTCCCACAAACAAAGGCAATCTGGAGTCAAGTGGCGCCGGAGTTAGCCAAAAGCTTTACGGTAGTTGCTGCAGATTTAAGGGGTTACGGTGCGTCATCAAAGCCTCATGGCAAAAGTGATCACTCAACGTATTCAAAAAGATCAATGGCCGCAGATCAACATGCATTGATGAAAAGTTTAGGTTTTAATCAATTCTTCTTGCTTGGGCATGACAGAGGCGGAAGAGTTTCTCATCGCCTGGCAATGGACTTCCCTGAAAGTGTCTTGCGATTAATGGTTTTGGATATCTCTCCAACATTAACAATGTATGAGAACACCACTATGGAATTTGCTAAGGGATATTGGCATTGGTTCTTCCTGATACAGCCAGAACCAGTTCCAGAAACTCTGATCGGTGCCAATCCAGAATATTGGCTTAAAAATCATATGGGTCGCCATGCGGGCACGGGGATATTTTCCCCAGATCGATGGTCGGAGTATTTGGTTGGGGCTAGTCATCTAGAAAGCATGCATGCGATGTGTGAAGATTACCGAGCTGCCGCTACGATCGACCTTATTCACGATCGCTCGGATCGTGCTGCAGGCAAGATGCTGAAGATGCCGCTGAAGGTGTTGTGGGGTGAGCATGGTTTAGTAAACCAGTGCTTTAAACCCTTAGAGGACTGGAGGGTTGTGGCCAAGGATGTTGCTGGAAAAGCTGTTCCCAGTGGTCACTACATACCAGAAGAGATTCCTGACGTTTTGCTGGCAGAGGCCAGACAATTCTTTGGCTAAAAGCTCAATAAGCAAGCTTCAAAACAAAAAACCCTAAATAAATCAAATATTTAGGGTTTTTTAACAATCACTCAGGGTGGAAGTTATTGCTTGCCATGAAGCTAATAGTGCGCTCGAAGCCAAGGATGCGGATATAACGCCAAGCAATATCGCGGTATTTGCTGTCCAGATAGCCAATAGCTACTTCAGGCGTCCTTGTGGACAAGTCGATCTCTTGAATTGCACGGGCCCAACGTTTGAGTCTTGTTGACATAATTGTCACCTCCATGGCTATACAACGCATGGAAAAGCGGTCGAGATGACACGAATTACAAAATATTTATCAAAAAAGCAGCTGTTTTTCTTAAATGGAGACAACTTTATGGGGATTAAGGATATTTTGGGGATCTAAAGCTCTTTTGAGGGTCTTCATGAGCTCGTGGGCCACTTCACCCTTATGAGCCCTTAAGCCCTCTAATTTAAGCTGTCCTACACCGTGTTCTGCAGAAATGGAGCCATTACAGCGCTCGACCTGGGCATATACGAGCTCATGGATGGGTTTTTCATTTGCTTCGTTGAAAGTCTTGGGATCTGTGCCCAAGGGTGGGGCAATGTTGTAATGCAGGTTTCCATCCCCTAAATGGCCAAAATTGATGATTCTGACACCCGGAAACTTTGCCGTCATCAGGGCATCGGTTTCTTTGATAAAGCGATCAAGCGATGAAAGGGGGATGGTGATGTCATGTTTGAGGTTTGCGCCTTCTTCAGCTTGCGCTAGCGTAATGTGTTCCCGCATATGCCAAAAAGCATTGGCTTGACTTAAGTTGCTGGCAACAACGGCGTCGCTGATAAGACCAGATTCGAAGGCTTCCTCCAAAATAGTTTCCAGAAGTTGCCTGACATGATCCTCGCTCTCATGATCTGACAATTCAATCAGTAGGGTAAATGGCGGATTATCTTGGAGTGGATTTGCCATTTGAGGAAAGTGCTTCTCATTTAACTCCAAAGACTCCTGCGTCATCATTTCAAAACCGGTTAGCAATGAGGTTGCGCGCTTCTGAAAGAGATTTAAAAGTGCAATTGAAGAGGCGATGGTTTCACATGCGACTAGGGTAGTCCATTGAGAGATCGGTAGTGGGTATAACTTCATGACTGCAGCGGTAATGATTCCCAAGGTACCTTCAGATCCAACAAACAAGTCACGCAAATCGTAACCCGTATTGTCCTTGCGCAAACCTTTGATGCCATTCCAAATCTCACCTTTAGCAGTAACAACTTCAAGACCTAGACATAGATCACGTGCATTTCCGTAGCGAAGCACATTGGTTCCACCGGCATTGGTTGCTAAGTTGCCGCCGATCATGCAACTACCCTCAGCACCCAGACTTAAGGGGAATAAAAATCCCTGTTCAGCGGCTTTTTCTTGCACGGCTTGCAAAATGCATCCCGCCTCAAGTGTGATGGTTTGATTGGCAGTATCGATTTCACGAATCTGATTCATGCGCTTGAGATTGAGGATGACTTGCTTACCGCTGTTATCGGGTGTAGCGCCGCCACAAAAGCCGGTATGCCCACCTTGAGGGACTATAGCAACCTGGCTTGCAGCGCAGAGCTTGACGATACTTGCTACTTCAGCAGCATTACCAGGCAAAAGAACTGCAAGTGCTTTTCCCGTAAAGCGTTTACGCCAATCAGTTAAGTAGGGCGCTTTATCCTCATCTTGAGTCAGAATATATTTTGTCTCAAGTACTGTAGATAGCTGATTGATGAAGTTTTGCATTCTTACTCCGCAGCTGCCTTCTTGAGAGCCTTAGCTTCTTTTTTGATGGGCTTTAAATACATGAGTAAACAAACAAAGCCGATAGTTGAGAGAATAATTTCTAGCAAAGCAAGCCAAAAGTTGGTCCCTGTTTCGAGAATGCGAACCAAGCCTTCAGTTGTATATAGCAGTATCAACATTGAGGCCCACTGCATTGTGTAAACCTTACCTTTCCATATCCCAGGAATAGCGAATAGCAAAGGTACGCCTTTCAGGATTAACCAGGATCCACCAGGTCGGAGAGGGGAGACGAACCACTCCCAACAGGCACACAAGATAAATAAATCAATAAAAGCAGCTGTTGCTATAAGTTGGTATGGATTTTTGTCGAGAATCTTTTTTATCATGATGACGGCTGAATGGATTACCTTTTATTTTGAAAAAGCATTAAGGCAGTTTCAGCTAAACGCTTACCCTGTGCCTTTGCTAGACGCTGCTCTTCGGGGCTGATAGGCGCACGTCCATCGGCATGGGCGAGATGAGTTACTCCATAGGGACTGCCACCAGTATTGGAAGACATGAGGTCAGGCTCGCTGTAAGGAATCCCCATCAGCATCATGCCGTGATGCATCAGTGGAATCATCATTGTTAAGAGGGTGCTTTCTTGACCGCCATGCATGCTGCCGGTACTCGTAAAGACGCAGGCCGGCTTACCAATTAAGGCGCCATTCAACCACTCTGAAGAACTACCGTCCCAAAAGTATTTCATCGGCGCCGCCATATTGCCAAAACGAGTCGGAGACCCTAAAGCAAGACCAATGCACTCCTTTAGGTCTGAATATTCAGCGTAAGGCGCTCCATCCTGGGGAACGGCTGCCTCTGTAGCCTCACAAACCGCAGATATGGGGGGTACGGTTCTCAAGCGGGCATTTGCCCCTGATACGCTCTCGATACCCTCGGCAATCAGGCGCGCCAGATCCTTGGTTGCACCATAACGGGAGTAGTACAAAACTAAAATATCGTGTTGGCTCATATTGATCTCTTATGATACGGCGATGCGCCTTATTCGTAACCCCCAATTATGGCTCTCTCTGGCTAAAGAGATCTGGGAGCGAAATCGCGGTCAAAATTTGAAGCAAATTGCAGCTAGCCTGGCATTTACAACAACCCTATCGATGGTGCCGATGGTGACAATCGCCACCATGTTGATTGGTCACCTCCCAAGCGTCATCCAAGTTAAGAATACCTTTAGATCCTGGCTTTTGGACACTTATATGCCGGGCGGCATTAACCAACAGGTATTCATTTACTTAGAACAATTCTCATCCCAAGCAAAAGGCTTAACCTATGTGGGCTTGGCCGGACTGATCATCACGACAATCATGACTTTGGCGGTGATAGAGGGTGCCTTTAACCAAATATTCAAGGTCACTGCAAGACGCCCTTTGTATAAAAAAATTGTGATCTATAGTGCAGCAACTATCCTAGGTCCAATCATGCTTGGCGTTGGCATTTACTTAAGTGGCGTTTTATTTAGTGCCTCAGAAGGCTGGATCAGCGCGGTATCTTTTGGCTTTCAATTAGTGGCTGCGATTGCCCCAATCTTTTTGGCCATCCTGGTCTATGCAGTGGTCTACAAAATTCTTCCTTACGCTAAAATTTTGTGGCGAGACGCCTTTGCAGGAGCTTTCGTAGCGGCACTTGCCTTTGAGCTAATGAAGTTTGGTTTTGCCATTTTCTTGGGCAACACAGCCTTCTATAAGACGGTATATGGCGCTTTTGCGATCTTGCCTCTGGGTTTAACGTGGATCTATATGACCTGGTGGATTACCTTAACCGGAGCGGTATTGGTTGCTAATTTGCCGGATATTCGAAGCGGCGTCATTAGGGTTATTCGTTACTAAAAGTTGCGCCTAAGCTCTTGATTCGCGGAGACCTTGAGTCTATATTGGATCTATAAATACATTGTTTTCGGAGACCAAATGAAAGTACGTGACATATTACGCGTCAAGGGCAGCACCCTTTTTACAGTAGCCCCTGATACAGCTCTGCAAACTGCAGTGCTAGTAATGAGTGAGCACGACATTGGTTCATTAGTGGTCATGGAGTATGACAAGCTGGTTGGCATTCTGACCTTCCGTGAAGTCATTGCCGCTTTAGCTAAGCATCACGGCAAGCTTGAAGGTCTTCAAGTGAACTCCGTAATGAATAAAATACCTTTGACCTGCAATATGGAAACCGAGATTGATGAGGTTCGGCGCATGATGCTGGTAGACCATGCACGCTATTTGCCAGTAGTCGATCAAAAGATGTTGATGGGCGTTATTTCTTTCTACGACGTAGCGAAATCGGTAGTGGAGGCCCAGGACTTTGAAAATACGATGCTCAAGGCCTATATTCGTGATTGGCCGGAAGATACTGAAAAAGCAGCGTCCTAAGTCGTTCTAGCCATCATTTTCCGACAAATGACATAATGTCGATATGTCAGGAAATACTTTAGGCCTCCTTTTTACTGTTACCACTTTTGGTGAATCCCACGGTCCCGCAATCGGGGCGGTGGTTGATGGTTGCCCACCAGGCATGAATCTTTCTGAAGCCGACATTCAGCTGGACTTAGATCGTCGCAAACCAGGCACATCCCGTCACGTTACGCAGCGCAAAGAAGAGGACAAAGTTGAGATCCTTTCTGGCGTGTTTGAGGGTAAGACAACAGGTACGCCTATTGCGCTATTAATTCGTAATACAGACCAACGCAGTCAAGACTATGGCGACATCTTGCAGACCTTTAGGCCTGGTCACGCAGATTATGCGTATCAAAATAAATATGGCATTCGTGATCCCCGTGGTGGAGGTCGCTCATCGGCTCGCTTAACAGCGCCCGTTGTTGCTGCGGCAGCGATTGCAAAAAAATGGCTTCATGAAAAATATGGCACTGAGTTTTATGGCTACATGAGTCAATTGGGCGAACTTGAAATTCCATTTAAAGATATTGCTCAGATTGATCAGAATCCATTTTTTGCCGCAAATGCAGAAATCATCCCTCAGCTTGAAGTCTATATGGATGACTTGCGTAAAGCAGGGGACTCTTGTGGGGCACGTATCGAGGTACGAGCTCGTAATGTTCCTGCAGGTCTGGGTGAGCCTTTGTTTGATAAATTGGATGCCGATATTGCGCATGCCATGATGGGTATCAATGCAGTGAAGGGTGTTGAGATTGGCGCTGGCTTTAAGTCAGTGTCTCAACGTGGTAGCGAGCATGGAGATGAGCTTCATCCCGATGGCTTTGCAACGAATAATTCTGGGGGCACCCTGGGTGGCATTAGCAGCGGTCAAGATCTGCGTATTTCCATTGCGATCAAGCCAACTTCTAGCATCATGAGCCCAAAGCAATCCATTGATTTAGATGGAAAGCCGATTACAGTTCAAACCAAAGGCAGGCATGACCCTTGCGTTGGTATTCGTGCAACACCGATTGCTGAAGCAATGTTGGCGCTTGTTTTAATGGATCATGCTCTACGCCATCGCGCTCAATGTGCTGATGTTCCAGATGCCGCATCTATTCCAGCCTCTCAACCAGGCTCATTGCGCGATTAATTGGCTTAATCGATGACGCCTTCGCTACGCTGGGCCTTCGGGTCCTTTTTCTTTTTATATTTCGCTTATGTTGGGTTGGTTTCTCCATATGCCAGCTTGTTCTTTTTAGAACGGGGCTTTAGCGTTATAGAAATTGCTGCATTGATGTCTATGTTACAGATCACCCGCATTGTTGGTCCATTTTCTTGGGGTTGGTTATCGGACTACCTTTCTAATCGGATTAGCATTATTCGATTCTGCGCATGTCTTGCGGCGGTTGTTTTCTTATGCATTTATTTCTTGCACAGCTACATCGGGTTTTTTATTTGGATGTTTGTGTTGCACACCATTTTGAGTAGTTTGATGCCGCTTGGTGAGTCAGCCACTATTCATGCCTTATATAAAGATAATTCCTTCGATAAGCGTTACGGACGCTTGCGTCTGTGGGGGTCTATCGGCTTTATTGCCATGGTTCTTGCCGCAGGAGAGCTATTCCAGCGCAAGAGCATTGGGCTTTATCCCATTGTGGGCACCGTTGTTTTACTAGCCTTAGCTCTTATTACCTTTTGTTTGCACGAGCCCAAGATGGAGCGTCGCAAAATGGTTAAAGGGGAGTTATTGGTTGTGCTTTTTAATCCAGATGTTCGGTGGTTTTTAGTGTCTGGATTTTTTATGATCTTTGCCCACGCTGCTTTATATGTTTTTTACTCTCTTTATCTCTCTAACCTTGGCTACAACAAATTTCAGATTGGCCTGTTTTGGGCTCTAGGAGTTTTTGCCGAAGTCATTTTCTTTTACTTTCAAAGTAAGGTATTGAGCAGGCTAGATGCCGAGGTGATATTGCAGGCTGCCTTTGGAATTGGCGTTGTCAGATTTGCCTTAATAGCTTTCCTACCAATCACTTCTGTTTTGATAGTGGCGCAATTAATGCATGCTGGCACATTTGCTGCACACCATAGTGCCGCTACAAAACTTTTGCAACGCTGGTTCACAGGCCCGGTACAGGCTAGAGGTCAAGCTTTGATGGCCACCATCTCATACGGTCTTGGCGGAACGCTCGGAGGGTTATGTGCTGGCTGGATATGGGAAGCATCTCAACCAAGAGATGTATTTGTAATGTCCGCGTTTGCATGCGGACTGGCGGGTATGGCGATCCAAAAACTCAGACCGCGACGTTATCCCGCCAAATAGAACTACTTAGCTTTTTATTGAATCTTTGCTTTAGCGCGAAGTTTTTGCATCATTTCTGAGAACTTTGCCTTTTGCCAATTCTTATCAGAGATGATCATCTGCTTCAACTGAGCCTTCATTTCTTCAAAGCTTGGGGCTTGAATATCGCGAGAGTCAATCACTTTAATGATGTGCCAACCAAACTGTGACTTCACAGGCTTGTCAGTAATTTGCCCATTTTTGAGTTGGACCATTGCCTTAGAAAACTCTGGTACTAATGCTTTATCGCTAACCCAACCTAGATCGCCGCCATTTTTAGCAGAGCCAGGGTCGAGCGACTTTGCCTTAGCGATTTCTTCGAAATTAGCGCCTGCCTTAAGCTGCGCAGTAATTGCCTTGGCATCCGCTTCTTTTTCTACCAGGATATGTTCTACGTGATATTCCTTACCACTGTATTGCGCCTTTGCAGATTCATAAGCGGCTTTCAGATCCGCTTCTGCAACACCTTCTTTTTCAACATAATCCTCAAATACAGCGCCAACTAAAACCCCCATGCGTGCTTGCTCTAATTGCTCGCGCACCATTTCATTCTGAATGACGCCGCGCTTGTCAGCCTCCTGCAATACCAATTCACGGGTTACCAACATCTCACGAGCTTGATCGCGTACCTGCGGGTTATCGGGCTGTCCTGAACGTTGAACTAGCTTATCTAATTGGGCTTTAGGAATCGCTTTGCCATTCACGATGACGGCATTTTGTGCGATTGCATTTGCAGATAAAAGAGCGGCTCCAAGAAGGCTTATTGAGAGTATTTGACGTTTATTGATCATGGTTTTGATAATTAAATTAAAGGGAATAGCGCCATTCTAAAGTAGCCCTAGACAGCAACTTCGTCTGGGGCTAGGGCGGCAATGGTTAAAGCATGAATTTCCTTGGGAATATGGCGATTCAAGGCAGCATAAACAGCTCTATGACGTGCCACTAGGTTCAAACCCTTAAACTCTGGGGCGATGATTTCAAGTCGAAAGTGGCCGCCGCCACTAGCCGCGCCTGCATGGCCAGCATGAAGATGACTTTCATCTTCAATCTTTAAGGCTTGTACCTGAAAAGCTTTGCGAAGATCTTCATCGAAAGCGGCAATGCGTTGTTGATTGATGCTCATTCGCTTGGATGCTCCATATGCTTAGAGAGCCAAACCCCTTGAAGAATGACAAAAACCAATAAGAGACCAGTACTTCCAAACAACTTAAAGTTAACCCATGTTTCTTCTGAGTACTCAAAAGCAATATAAAGATTAAGTGCACCCATGATAAAAAAGAATATAGCCCAAGCTATATTGAGGCTATGCCAAACTGAATGCGCAGATTTTGCTTTAAGCGTTACCTGCTTTCCCATTAATACTTGTATCCAATTCTTTTGAAAAAACTGAGCGCTGATGAATAGGGCGCCTGAAAAGAGCCAGTAAAGAGCTGTTGGTTTTAACTGAATAAATGTTTTGTCATGCAAGAAGATTGTGAGGCTACCAAACACAACAATCATGACAAGACTTATCCATTGCATGGCATCGATCTTGCGATGGCGGTAATAGACCCAAAGAATCTGTCCGATAGTGGCCACCATGGCTACGATGGTTGCTGTGTATATGTCGCCCAGCTTAAAGGCGACAAAGAAGAGAATAATGGGGAAAAGGTCGAATAAAAATTTCATAAAGTGATTATCCAGCTATTTATTTATTCTTCATTTTTTGCGGGTATGGCGTTGGTACTTGGCTCAAAACTCAAGGATGCAGAGTTGATGCAGTACCGTAAACCGGTTGGCATTGGGCCATCCTCAAATACATGACCTAAATGGGCATCACAATTTGCGCAACGGACTTCGGTGCGAATCATGCCATGAGTAGTATCTCGAATTTCCTTAATAGAGGATGCAACTTCTGGGGCGTTATAGCTTGGCCACCCGCAACCAGCATCGAACTTGGTCTCTGATAGAAAGAGTGGCGTACTGCAGCAAACACACTGATAGCGACCCTTGTCCCAATGATCCCAGTACTTGCCGGTAAAAGGTCGCTCGGTTGCTGCTTCTCGAGTGACTCGATACTCTATATCACTTAATGACTGCTTATATTCTTGATCTGTTTTTTTCATGTTGACTCCAATAATATGATTTTCTTATAAAACGCCTATGAGGAGCAGCTTACTTCGACCATGTCCATATCAGGCGGTGGAGCTAGTGAGTAAGAAGCAAAATCTGGTTGCTCATCAAAGGGGCTACTTAAAATCTTAAGAAGCTTTGATACCTCAGAAAAGTCTTTTTTCTGCGCCTGCTCAATGGCAAACTGGGCGAGGTGATTTCGCAGGATGTATTTTGGGTTTACCCGATTCATTGCTAGGTGTCGCTCTGAATTAATGCTGGATTCATTCTGTAAGCGAGCTAAATAATCAACAAACCAAAGATCAATTGCATCACGGTCAATAAAATCATCTCTTAAGGAAATCTGCGAAATAGACAGATCTGAGTTGAGCTTTCCAAGGTTGCGAAAGAAGTTCGTGAAATCCACTTTTGAATCATGCATTGCCTGTAATAAGCGCTCAATCAGAGCGACGTCCCCATCTTGCGCCGTACTAAATCCTAATTTGTTACGAAACAACGATTGCCACTTATTCGCATAAATAACCGGAAACTCCTCAAGGGCAGCACGTAATTGCTCTTGCGCTTCTTTTTCGCTATGGCGGAGCTCGAGCAGTGGAATCATAGCGCTGGCCAAGCATGCCATATTCCAATGCATGATTTGTGGTTGACGATGGTAGGCATAACGACCACCTTGATCGCTATGGTTGCAAATATGATCGATCTGAAACTGGTCTAAAAATCCAAAAGGGCCATAGTCAATCGTCAATCCAAGTACGCTGATATTGTCACTATTGAGAACTCCATGACAAAAGCCCACAGCCTGCCATTGAGCGACTAATTTGGCATTGCGCGCACTAATTCTTTTGAATAAATCTAAATAGGGCTCGTTAGCCTGCAGGGATTCTGGGTAATGTATTTCTATGAGGTAATCTGCGAGCTCTTTTAACCTTGCATGATTTTGTAGTGAAGCGTAATGCTCAAAGTGTCCAACCCGAATAAAGCTTGGCGCCAAGCGAGCACAAACTGCTGCAGTCTCTAAAGTTTCCCTTCTGACAGGCATGTCTGAGCCAACAATTGATAGCGCTCTTGTAGTTGGAATTCCCAAAGTATGCATTGACTCGCTGCATAAGAATTCCCTAATAGATGAGCGCAATACAGCACGACCATCACCCATGCGGGAGAATCGCGTTATCCCAGCTCCTTTGAGCTGTAATTCTTGTCCAGCAATATCGCCTAACAATATTGCGCGTCCATCACCCAGTTGACCAGCCCACACCCCAAATTGATGTCCGCTATAGGCTGTTGCTATAGGATTTGGAAATTGATGATTGCTTGTATTTAAACCGTTCCCAGACAATACCTCTAGCCATGTTTTATCTACGGGAAGATTATTTTCGTCCAGGTCGATACCCACCAATTTGGCGGATGTGGGTGAAAATGCGACCCAGTAGGGATTGGGTATCGGGGTGGGGAGGGTTGCTTGGCAGGCATCATCGCCGCGTAAAGTAAAGGCCATAGAGGTATTCTAGGTGGATTTACTAAATCACGTGCATGGCTCTAAAATTAACCTATGAACAAACAAGTCCAAATGAATCCACAGACCCAGTTAGCTAATTTAGGCGAGGAATTGAATGTGCCTTTTTTAAAGCTTTTAGGTGTTCGTTGTTTAAGTGCTGAAATGGGCAAAGGGGAGATTTTGCTAGCCCTCAAACCCGAGCATAACAATACCTGGGAAGTCGCACATGGAGGTGTTTTGTTAACGCTGATGGATGTAGCTATGGCTGTTGCGGCACGTTCCGGCGATCCCGGCGATCGCAGTGTGGTGACCATTGAGATGAAGAATAATTTCATGCAAGCTGCAACCGGCGTGCTGAGAGTCAAGGCTGATACAGTTCGCAGAACAGCAACAATGGCTTTTTGCGAGGCCAAGCTTTATAACGATCAAGGTGAAATTTGCTGCATGTCTACCGGCACCTTCAAGTATCTGAAGCGCTTAGCAACTCGCAATGCGGATGGTGATCGAGTTATAAACGATGATGGTCGCTATGAATAATGCTACACGGATAAATTTGAATCTGATGCAGAGCTAAGGGCACCTGTAACAACGTCATGGCCTACAGTTCCTGAAGCATCAAAGCGACGCTCCACCATCTCAAACTGACCATCTTTCCTCACCCTTAAAACTGTACTTGAACGCGTTCCATAAGCAGGAGTTTTAATAAACGCTGGTGAGAGTGCTTTCTCCCATTCGCGACTAACCCCCGTGCTTGGAAGTTCGTTATCACTGGCGTGATGGGTGTCTGCTAATAGCTTTAAATACGGATCTGCATTTTTAAGTTGTCCTTGATCCATTGCCAAAGCCTGAGCAAATGCGGCTACACGATGATTTACTTTGGGCCACGGGGTATCAAGCATGGCATTGGATAAACCATAAACTCCTGGCTCTAACGTCTGCTGTGGAAAAACTTTGCGTGGACGAATACTTTGCCCCATCATCATGCGGTTGCTAACCCAATGCATTTCGGCATTTGCTGGGTCACTTAAATCCGCCATCAAAAGATTAAAACCGTTGTATTGCTGAAAGCGTTTTGCATTGCCTTGGATAAATTCAGAGGGGCGCTCATTGCCAGTGAGATACATCAAAGATAGTTCACCACGCGTTCTAGAATCGGGATTTTTTTCGCTAGGCGCTCGAACATTCGTTAAGGCTGCAAATTTTCCTGTCTTGGTAAATCCCAGCCAGGTTCCAGGACTACCCAATACATCAGCACGATCTCTGCCAGCTAAAACATGGGGATGTTCAGACCACCATGAAACGCCATCGGTATTGCGCTCATAAAACTCATCACGGTTCGCTGCTACCACCAGTGAATATTCTGGGTGAGAATTCCAAGCGAAGAGAATAAGGCACATAAGGGTTATTAAATTTCGAGCAAAGGGTAGGGCAATAAATCTATTTTTAACACAGGTCCTTCAGCGCTACCAAGATGAATTTCCCCATTCTCAAGCGCCTCTAACTTGCACTCAATTTGAAGGTCAATGCGCTCCTTATGCCCTGGAGAATGTGCAGATAAAACAACCATTCCTGCTGGCTGGGAGGGGTCATTGGAGTGGAAAAGTTCAGCGCCCGGCACGGCCAATTTTTCATCTGAACTACTTCTATCTATATGGGCAATTTGCAGTCGACGCTTGATGGCGCCACGATATTGGCTACGAGCAACGATTTCTTGGCCTGGATAACACCCTTTTTTAAAATCAACGCCGGCCACAGATTCAAAATTAATCATTTGGGGAACAAATTGCTCCTGTGTTACTTGAACAATTCTAGGGATAGCACTTAAGACCTCAAGCTCATTCCATGCTTCAAGCAGTTCACTAGAATCGAGTGCACTCGATTGCTTATCAACGGGCATTGCAAACAAAAGACGTGCAACCGATTGATTGCTTGCCAAAACATCGGGCATGCGTAAGGCTATAGCGCTAGGATCTAGCTTAAATTCGACAACCTGATTCTCAGAACCATGCAGCCCAGAAATAATCCAATCCTCGGTTACATCGGTAACTTTTACCTTTGAGCGCAATACAAACATGGATAAGCGTTTTGCTGTACTTGCGGCAATATCTTTCGAAATAAATAAAGCAAAGCAATCTTCGTCGTTCTCGTCAGATGGAAACAGTCCGAGCCATGCGCTTGCAAGCAATCTCCCTTTAGGGCTGCAATAACCTACTAGGCGGACACCCGAAAAATTTTGGGCCATTTGACCGGGAAGGGTGCGGTTAAGCCCCAAAACTGAATTTGTTAATTGATTTTGTAAAAAGCTTGCAGCATCTGGGCCCTCAACCTGGATCAATCCCCACTGCGGCAAATTGCAGGGTAGGGAAGTAAGGTTATTTAGCCAGTTTTGCTCAATTTTTGGGGTATTTATCATGACCCTTTTATCATAGCCTGATGAGCAGAAAAATTCAGAGCAGATCTCTATTTATTGAGAAAAAGTCAAAAGATCGAGGTCTCAAGTATTGGTTTGCCCTTCTGTTAATCTTCCTAGGTCTAATTTATGGCGGTATTTTTTTACTGCCAGTGGTGCCCAACACTCCCAATGTCGATAGCGCACCTGTTTATAAAGTGAAGATTAATCCGAATTCAAGCCTTTCTAGCATTGCCGATCAGTTGGGTGAGCAAGGCTTATCGATCAATAAATTCACTATCCAGGTTGGCGCTAGAAGTATTTTCGTGGGATCAAAACTAAAGCCTGGCACCTATATGTTTCCAGTAGGAGGGAGCCTCGGAAAAGTGTTACTGCAAATAGCACGCGGTGACCGAGTGAGGGAAAGTATTGCGATTATTCCGGGTATGTCTATCTGGCAACTGCGGAGCATCATCGATATGCACCCAGCTCTCATCCATCAAACCAAGGGTATGAGCAATAAGAATTTGCTGCAATCCCTCAATCTTAGCTACCCCAGTGATGAAGGACTTTTTCTTCCTGATACCTATATATTTGACCCAGATGAACCGGATTTAAATATTTATCGCCGAGCCGCACAAGCCATGCAAAAGCAGCTAAACCAGGCTTGGGAACAAAAGGAGCCTGGGCTTCCCTTAAAAACACCCTATGAACTCTTAATTCTGTCTTCCATCGTCGAAAAGGAAACTGGCCGCGTAAGCGATCGGGATATGATTTCTGCGGTATTTATAAATAGACTCAATAAAGGAATGCCTCTTCAAACCGATCCTACGGTTATCTACGGAATAGGCTCTAAATTTGATGGAAATTTGCGGAAAGCGGATTTACGCAAAGACACTGCCTACAATACCTATATGCATAAAGGTTTACCTCCTAGCCCCATCGCAATGCCCAGTAAGGACTCTATTTTGGCAGCTGCACATCCTGCTAAAAGCGAGGCCTTATTTTTCGTAGCCAAGGGTGATGGTAGTAGTCACTTTTCTCAAAGCTTAAAAGAGCATGAGTCTGCAGTAGATCGGTATCAACGCAAAATTGCGCCTGGAAAGGGCGCCAACTAAATTCATTTGACTATGACATCAGCACAAAACGGATATTTCATTAGTTTCGAAGGTATCGATGGCGCAGGAAAGAGTACGCACGTCGACGCCTTTAGAAATTTGATGCAAGAGCGCTACCCAAACAAGGAGGTAGTGATGACACGTGAACCTGGTGGTACTGGTTTGGGCGAGCAATTGCGCAATCTACTTTTAGATGCCCCCATGAATTTGGAAACTGAGGCCTTATTAATGTTTGCTGCACGTCGTGAACATATTGCACAGGTCATTGAGCCAGCGCTGTCGGCAGGAAAGATTGTTATTTCAGATCGCTTTACAGATGCTAGCTTCGCCTACCAAGGCGGTGGTCGCGGCTTGAGCTTAGCAAAGTTAAATGAATTAGAGCGCTGGGTTCAGGGTCGCCCTGATGGTTCACTTTTGCAACCCAACTTAACGATCCTATTTGACTTACCTGGAGAGGTTGCAGAGGCACGACGCTCCAAGGTTCGTGCCCCAGATAAATTTGAAAAGATGGATCTAGATTTTTTCGAAAGAGTTCGTCAGGAATACTTGAGAAGAGCCAAGGATGATTCATTACGCTTTCATCTAGTCGATGCAACGAAAACCCCCGAAGCTATTTGGGACGGTCTGAAACTTATTCAGATTGCGATTTAAGTGAAGCAAGATAATCTGATGGCGCCTTGGCTTAAGCCTTTATGGGAAAGCTTGGATTTTGCCAACTTTCCCAATGCGATTTTGCTGCATGGCCAGTCTGGTATCGGTAAGTTTGCGTTTTCTGTGGAGCTTGCAAAGGCACTTCTTTGCGAGAATTCAAATGCAGCAATAAAACCCTGTAATCAATGCGAAGCCTGCCACTGGTTTGATACGGGCAACCATCCGGACTTTATTGCTTTAGTTCCTGAAACGCATCGAAAGCTCCTACCTCACGCTGATTATGAAGGTGACGACGCACCTAAAAGAGGTAAAGCGGCACGTGATGATGATAGTGATTCAAGCGAAAAAAAGGAGAAGAAAAATATCTCCATTGAAGAAACCCGTCATGCCATAGAAAATCTTTCCATTGGCTCACATCGCGGTGGTAATCGTGTGATATTGATTTATCCCTTAGAAATGTTGCGCACGGACTCCGCTAACACTTTATTAAAATCTCTAGAAGAACCTCCAGCCAACACCATCTTTATATTGTTAGCCGATCGTGTTGATCGCGTCTTACCTACTATTAGATCGCGCTGCCGACTTCTGACTGCACCACGCCCTGATCGTGAGCAAGGATTGGCTTGGCTAAAAACCCAGGTGAATAATATTAACGGCCTAAAAGTGAATGATGGGGATGTCGAGACCATTTACGATGAGCAGGGTGGGGCGCCATTCTCAGTGTTGAGCTCTTTGATCGCAAGACACAATAAAGATGAGAAGGATGAGCTCACGCTATCAATTCAGGCATCACGCTACTTATTGCAATCGATGGCTCAGGGTGCGGGAATGAATTGGCTAGATGCAGCTGAGAAGACATACAAGGCTCAATACGGCTTTCTTTTGGCAAGCATGCAACGCTGGATCTCAGATTTGCAGTCAGTTGCCCAAGGTGGTGCACCACGTTATTACCCAAAGCACATATCTACCCTTCAGGGCCTTTCAAAAGGAGTAAACGTTCAAAAAATGCTCCAGCTATGGAAGTCTCTGGTACAGGCTCGTCGCCATGAAAATCATCCTCTAGCCAGCCGCATCCAGTTAGAAGCATTGCTTTCTCAATACCAGCAGATTTTTGGCTCATAGAATTAACTCAGGCAGTCTAAAATAACGAGTCATGTTCATAGACTCCCATTGCCACCTCGATTTCCCGGAATTTCAATCCCGTTTACCGGAAGTATTGAGCAATATGCAGTCGGCCAAAGTAAGTCACGCTTTGTGTGTATCGGTTGATTTGCCGGACTTTCCTAACGTACTTAAATTAGCGCAAGATCATCCCAACCTCTTTGCGTCTGTTGGCGTTCATCCTGATTACGAAGACACCCCTGAACCTACCTTTGATTTTCTGGTTGAGACGGCTTTGAAGCATCCTAAAATCGTTGCAATTGGCGAAACAGGACTTGATTACTACCGGATGGGTGATCGCAGTTATGAGTCCATGGAATGGCAACGAGCGCGGTTTAGAACCCATATCAGAGCTTCCATTGCATCTAAGAGGCCTCTCATCATCCATACAAGAGCTGCTTCTGAGGACACCATCAAAATCCTCAAAGAGGAGGGCGCCCAACAAATTGGTGGGGTGATGCATTGCTTTACTGAATCCTACGATGTTGCAAAGGCGGCCATGGATATGGGGTTTTTTATCTCTTTTTCGGGTATTGTGACCTTCAAAAGCGCTAAAGAACTCCAAGAAACCTGTAAACAGGTGCCCCTGGATAGAATGCTCATTGAGACAGATTCACCTTATTTGGCACCCATCCCATATCGCGGCAAGACAAATGAGCCTGCATGGGTATCTAAAGTCGGTGAATATATTGCCAATCTCAAAGGTGTATCCATTGAAGACCTGGCTAATCAAACTTCAAGTAATTTTTATGAATGTTTTCATATAGATAGGAAATTTTCATGAGAAATAAGATTAAGATAATTATCTGCATGCTTGGTGTTTTATTTAGCCTAAACAACTTCGCTTTAGCCCAATCAGATGCTGATATTGCTGATTTCGCCAAAGCAGCTAAATTTAACGATGTTTCTACCGTTAGATCTCTGGTTTCTAAAGGTGTTAGCCCGAATTCAATCGATGCCAAAGGTGAATTAATGCTGAATCTAGCAATTAAGGACAAGTCTGTGGATGTCATCACGTTTCTAGTGACTAATAAGGCTACTGATGTGGATATTTCCAATAAATTCGGCGAAACACCACTCATGATTGCATCCATTGAGGGCAATTTAGTCCTTGTAAAGAGCCTCATACAGGTACAAAAAGCTCAAATTAATCACATAGGGTGGACTCCATTGCATTACGCATGTTCAAGGGGTCACCTTGACGTTGCCCAGTATTTGCTCGCCAACGGAGCTATTGTTGATGCTCCTAGTCCTGGCAATACAACGCCTCTAATGATGGCGGTTCAGTCTGGAAATGAAGCATTGGTTAAGTTATTGCTAGATAAAGGGGCCGATCTGCAGGTACTTAACTCACAAGGATTTACAGCAATTGATATTGCACTCATTTACGAGAAGCCATGGATTGCAGAAGGCTTAAGTTCACGCTGGCAGAAGCTTTATAAGCAGCCTTATGTGGCGCCTAAGGTTCTTGGTCAGCCTAAATCCTGATATGCCTATCTGCGTATAATCATTATTATGTCAAATAAGATAAATTTGTAATCCAACCCACTCAAGAACGATCATGCTTAGCCTTTTTCAAAATACTGACCTTCCTAGCTTTGGAACCCTATTCAATGAGATCAATACAGATATGGGCAATGGTCAGATCTGGGTGATTGTCGTAAGTGCATGCCTGATGCTGGCTGTTCATGCGGTTGCTGTTCTGGGCATTGCTGGTGCATTTCATGCTATCGATCAAGTCATGACGAGACGGCGCATTGTTGGAGCAAGCTTTCTGTCGTATTTCGCAGCCATACTCTTAGTTATTACTATCCATTTAGCTGAAATCGTAGTCTGGGCCTACATTTGCGTAGCCTTAAAGGTGTTCCCAACCAACCCGCAAACCTTTTACTTTGCCGGTGAAATGTATACGACTGTTGGATATGGTGATTACAAGTTATCAGAGCAGTGGCGTATTCTGCCCATCATCATCTCTTTTTCAGGGATTTTTGCAGTATCAATGTCAGGTGCCGCCCTGTACACAATGATGGGTGCACTGCTAGGACACAATAATCAAAACCCGAGATCGGGATCTGGTTTTTAGAATTAAGGCGTAACTACAGTTGCAATAGGGTTCTTTTGCTTGAAAACAAGCTCTAGTACCCTTCCATTTGATTCTTGAGAGCGAATGCGCCCTGGTAGCCACTCAAGGTCTTTTGCAAGCCAGATGTCTACCTGGCGCTTGTAAGGGTCATTTTCTCGTTGCATTAAGGCGTAATGACGATTTACAGCCTTGCCTAGGCTGGGAATATCCTCTGAAGTCACCTCACCATAGCTCTTAAAGTTCCACATCTCTAGGGTGTTGTAGTCAACCACCGGAATTTGCCGAATAGACCCTGCCTCATCCAATTTGCTATCCCCATTTAATAATGAGGCTAGCTGGAACATTAAGCTGAAACGATCTTGGGTTCCAGGCAATATTTCCGGAGTGAACTCAGGTTTCTCGGAGAAGAACATCTGCCCTCGCCCACTTTCATTTCGATCGAAGCGTGAATAACGAGGGGTTTTTGTGCCCCGTTGTGACCAATAGAGAATTGGTGCTATTCCATAGGAATCAACCGAGCCACGAGATTCAAAAACAAACGGGCCAACAAATGCATACGGGATGTTGATATAGAGTCGATAGGTATTGCCATCAACCCTCCATTCGATCTCACCGGTTTGATACTTTTGACCATCCACGTAAGAGTCGTAATAAATGATGCCTGACTCGGGTAATTTGAAAGCTACGCCCGCCTGATTGGAGTCGCCACCCTGCTGACCGGTTGCAGTTGAATTTAAGTCTTCAACCACGTTGGATGATTCAGTTTTTTTTGGAATCTTCCTGGGGGCTTTTGTAATTTGAATCTTCTTTGGGGGATCTACTTTTAGTTCGGTCCTAATGATTAAGTCATCTGCGATTGGCGCAGGTGCAGAAAAAGAAATAAAAGGAAGTCCAAAAAAAAGAGTGAGATGCCCTAATACCGATAGCAGCAAAGCTGCAAGAATGATTCTGAAGGAATATGTCTTGGGCGGATGAAATGAATTACACCGCCCTATTCTCAAGCTCAGATCAGACCTTCTAGAAGGCGACTATTCTTAGGTAAATTAGCTGCGAGGAAGTCCATTTGGTCCGCCAAAATGTTGCGCCCTTTTAGAATCATGTCTTCATAGAGGCTGGGTAAATATGGCGTATACAACAGGGACATGCCAGCCTGCTCTGGAGTGCGATTGCCTTTATGTTGATTGCAAGGCCTGCAGGAGATAACCAAGTTCATCCAACTGTATTTACCACCGCGACTATTGGGAATGATGTGCTCGGCTTCAGCTTGGTTTTCGTGTATAGCATCGCCACAATAGGCGCATAGTCCACGATCACGCTTAAACAGTTTATGTTTTGTAATTACGGGAACCACATCAAAAAGATTTATCTTGGCACTTCCCTTTACCGCAATGATGGAGTGCAACTCGATAATGGATTGTTTACCGGTGGATCTTGAAATGCCACCGCGCATCTGAAAAATGGGGTCACCTAAAGTCCACAAAACGCTACTATCTGCATATTGTTTGGTGGCTTCTTCTGCATTAACCCAGCCCTGGGGAATTCCACCTGCGTCTAATTTCAAGATGCTCAGCACAAACTCTCCTTTCTAGACAGCGCAAATGAGCGGCAGTCGTTTCGATCATCTTACAGAAGAAGCGGGCAGCAATCAATCCACTATCAAGAGATGAAATTCAGAACTTTGGGTAAATGAACTGGGTAATCTGAAATACCATGGTCACCTCCTTCAAGTACCAGCTGCTCTGAACCCTTGTAGAAATCAACCATTTCTTGCCAATCAAGGAGCTCGTCACCTTTTGCGGCGATTAGAAAGTAACGCGACGGGATACTAATCTCTTCAACCTGTAGCGCCTTTAGTTCATCAATATATTCTGGGCGGAAATCGTAGGGCTCGTTGGTATCGTATGAGGTCAACATTCCAACTTGCGGCGCCAACTCTTTTGGCGCTCTAACTGCCGGATTAAGAATGACAGCTTTACAGCCAAATTTCTCGGCCAAGTAGTTGGTGTAGTAGCCACCCAAAGAAGAGCCGATAACCACCAAATGATCATGTGTTGATGCTTCAATATACTGTGTCACCATATCCATGCTGGCCTTTGGTGAAGCTAACAACTGAGGGCAATACCACTCAATTTGATTCTCTAATGTGGATAAGGCTTTTACTGCATCCCCCGTCAAGACCGCTTTACTCGATCTTGGGGAGGAGCGAAAACCATGCAAATAAACTACTAAAGTTGAAGACATAGGATTAGCTTATGCCTTTTGTCCAATTTCAAAGTTTGCAAGCTTCTCTAAAGCGCGCACCATTGCTGAGTGATCCCAGGCTTTACCGCCATGAGCTGCACATGAATTAAATAATTCCTGTGCCGTAGCCGTATTGGGTAATGAAACACCCAAAGCTCTAGCGCTATTGAGAGCGAGGTTCAAATCTTTTTGATGCAATTCAATTCTGAAACCGGGATCAAAAGTACGCTTGACCATTCTCTCGCCATGGACCTCCAAGATCTTAGAGCTTGCAAAACCACCCATTAAAGCCTGCCGTACTTTTGCAGGGTCAGCGCCAGCTTTAGAGGCAAACAAGAGCGCTTCTGCTACAGCTTCAATATTCAGGGCAACAATGATTTGGTTAGCTACCTTAGCCGTTTGACCATCTCCATTGCTACCTACGAGATTAATATTTTTGCCCATCAATTCAAATACAGGCTTCACCTTCTCAAAAACACCCTCATCTCCACCAACCATAATAGAAAGGGTTGCATTTTTTGCGCCAAGCTCGCCGCCTGAAACCGGAGCATCCAAGTAATCGCAGCCCAATGCGTTTATTTTCTTAGCAAACTCTTTAGTAGAAATTGGTGATATGGAGCTCATATCAACAACAATCTTCCCTTTGGTAAGGCCAGATGCTATTCCGTTGTCACCAAACAGCACCTTCTCAACATCAGGAGTGTCTGGGACCATAGTAAAAATAATGTCGGCTTTGCTAGCAACTTCTTGAGGTGAAGAGCATTGCACTGCAGATGAAGACGCTAGTCCTTCCGGAACTTTGCTGCGAGTGTTGATAAACACTTCGTGCCCTGCATTGACTAAATGGCCTGCCATGGGCGCACCCATTATTCCCAAACCAACAAATCCTAGCTTTAATTGCTTACTCATAATGTTTCCGTATTGTTATTTATTTAGATTTTTAATCCAGCCTAATCCTGCTTCAGTATTGGATGCTGGTTTGTATTCGCAACCAATCCAGCCTTGATACCCAATGCTATCGATGAACTCAAATAGATGCGGATAATTAATTTCTCCAGTACCTGGCTCATTTCTGCCAGGGTTATCCGCCAATTGAATGTGTGCAATTTTAGAAAGATTGGTTTCTATAGTTTTGCAGAGCTCACCTTCCATACGCTGGGCATGGTAGATGTCATACTGAATAAATAAATTATCTGAGCCCACTTCTTTCAGGATATCTAAGGCCTGCTGCGTTCTAGATAAATAAAAGCCTGGAATATCGAATGTATTGATTGGCTCAATGAGAAGTTTAATATTGACTTCTTTTAAAGCATCGGCTGCATAACGTAAGTTTGAAATAAATGTTTTATGCAATAACTCTAAATCAGCACCGGCGGGAATTTTTCCGGCTAAACAATTTAACTGCTTAACATCAAGCGCTTTTGCATACTGAATAGCTTTAGCAACGCCCTCCTGAAATTCTGCAACACGATCTGGCAAACAGGCAATGCCGCGTTCACCCTCATCCCAATCACCAGCAGGTAAATTATGAAGAACTAATTTGAGTTTATTTTGCTCTAGCTTTTGCTTGATATCTTCAGTAGAGAAGGCATAAGGAAAGAGAAATTCCACAGCCTGAAATCCAGACTTCGCTGCTTTTTCAAAACGCTCCATAAATGGCACTTCATTAAAAAGCATCGTGAGATTGGCGGCGAATTGGGGCATTTAAATTCCTTGTAGACAAAATAAGGCAAAACAATGTGATGTGAGATATTAACAAAAGATAACTATTTAAGCCTCATCAACGATTATCTGACTTTATGGGCCAAATTAGCTCTCAAAATAGGCTAAGATTGAATTTAGTACCTTTTACATACAAGGAAAATAATGAATACTAAATATGCTCCGATTGCTTTGATTATTGCCACCCTTTTTATTGGATCCTCTTCGGCTTTTGCTCAATCTACGCCAGCGGCCAAGCCTACAGTGATCGATGCTGCTGTAACTGATAATCGTTACCAGCTTTATGAAGGCGAAGTAGTGAAGATCGACAAGAAGACACGCACTATTACCTTTAAAAATAAGGAGGGCGAATCTAAGTTTGTTGCCGGTCCTGACATCACCAACTTTGCACAGATCAAAAAAGGCGATCGAGTTAGTGTAAGTTATGAACTCGCTGTAGCTATTGAGTTAATTAAGACTAAGAGCGATGGTGTTCGCTCAAAAGTTGAAACCAACACGGTAACCAAATCTAAGGCCGATGAAAAGCCATCTGAGACGATCACCAATAAAACAACCATCATTGCCGATATTGTTGAAGTGAATCGCGAGAAAAAACTAGTTTCCGTTAAGGGCCCTAGCGGCAAAATCACCACTGTTGCAGTTAAGAACCCTGCTCTGTTGGCGGATATCAATGTTGGCGAGCAAGTGAAAGTGATTTACTTTGACGCAATGGCTGCATCTATTAGCACGCCTAAGAAGTAATCTACTTGACCTGACCTTTGTAGAGTCAAAGGTCAGGATTACTCTGCTTCGGCAAAAAGTAAACTACTCAGCAGAGCTTTTTGTAAGCGACCTTCTCATGACGCTACGCATTTTTTGATCCCCCTCAACCATGAGCTTTAATCTAGTTTCACTGACCAACACAGCCATTTTTGCGTTGTATTGCTCACGGCGCAGAAGTTCTACTAGTACCCCAGTTAATAAGGTATATGAGAGATAAACAAATAAGGTGGTTACATCCCTTTGGTCGACCACTGAAAGCGCCCCAAAAGGCTCCATAAAGAAAAAGATTAGTAATGGGGCACTCAAGGCAAGCGTAAGGAGCGCCGGGAAGATACCAAAAAAATACGCAATCACAATGGTATTAATTTGAAAGAAAAATAGAGGTAAAGATCCGCCTAATAAGGGGTGAAGGATGTAGCGTAGAGAAAAGGCGATTAAAACCCCAAAAACTGCGACTAAATAACCATGGCGTTTATTGGAGCACCAGCGTTTTGCGTTTAAGTTATGTCTCATCTTTATTTACCTATTTCGGTGTATCCTAACCCATCTCTTTGAATAAGCCCATATTTCGATGTTAGAGCCAGTTATTTCTCACTCCAAGCAGGATCTCACCATTCTTATCCCCGGCCTTAATGGCAGCGGCTTAGAGCTTGGACAACTACCCCGCTTTCTTGAGGTCGCCGGTCATGATGTTTTGATTCCAGAGATTCCAGGTTTTTTGTTTGGAGGTCCCGCAAGCAAATATGGTGGCTGGGTTCAGGAACTCCATCAAATTATTGACGCGCAGAAGGAAATCTACTCGACAGTTAATTTGGCGGGAATTAGCATGGGCGCTACATTGGCAACCCTAGTGGCTACGCAAAGAACGGATATCTCTTCTCTAGTGCTAATGTCGCCTGTTCTTAAATATGATGGCTGGTCTGTGCCGTTTTATAGACCCATTCTCGATTTTTTCTATTTTTTTGGCGTGCGCAAATGGGAATACTCGGAGCGAGAGCCTTTTGGTGTCAAGAATATTGATTTGCGTCGCCGCATTAGCGAAAAGTTTAAAACCTCCAAAGTCTCTGAGGTAGGTGCAGCCTCAATTTCAGCGCGCCATCTTCATGAGGCCAAGGGTCTTATGTCTAGCGCCAAAAATAACCTACAAAATCTTACATGTAGATTGCTCTTAATTCAGTCCGTGGAGGACGACACATGTTCAGTATGGTCAGCAGAAGAAATTCTTGAGCACTGCAGGTCAGAGGTACGTCGCGTTATATGGCTGGGAAATAGCTACCATATTGTCACAATCGATAACGAGCGTGAAATTGTTTTGAACGAAGTGTTGAACTTCATCGCACAAACTAGCGCAGTTGAACGGCATCAATTTGCTCCAGCAACCAGTGAAAACCGCAAAGTTCTTAAATTAAGAGCTGGCTACGAATAGAAAAAGCCCCCGATTAAGGGGGCTTTTAATTTGTCTTGGCGGAACGGACGGGACTCGAACCCGCGACCCTCGGCGTGACAGGCCGATATTCTAACCAACTGAACTACCGCTCCAAATACATCGCGTAACACAACATCATACAACTTTACTTCTACCAGAAGAATCTGGCGTCCCCAGGGGGATTCGAACCCCCGTACTCACCGTGAAAGGGTGATGTCCTAGGCCTCTAGACGATGGGGACTTGGACTACTACGTAAAACTATTTTAAATGCTTGGTGGAGATAAGCGGGATCGAACCGCTGACCTCTTGCATGCCATGCAAGCGCTCTCCCAGCTGAGCTATACCCCCGAAATCCCGCAATAAAACTACAACACATCTAAAACAATCCAAGATTTTATCCTATTTTTGTGCAGTTGCGCAAATTCTCTATTGGATAACCTTGGAAAGCCTTTTGACAGCTTCTTCCTTGCCCAAAACAACCAATACGGAATCAATGGCTGGGGTCTGCGTAGTGGCAAATAATGCGTATCGAACTGGCATTGCTAATGCTGGCATTTTGATTTGGTACTTTGCCAATATTTGCTTAAAAACAGCCGCATAAGCTTCTTTAGTCGGCTCAGCAGTTGAAATAGCTTCAACCAAATCCTTCAATGCAGGAATAACTGCTTCGGCAATATTTTCTTTGATTTGCTCTGGGCTTAAATTGGGAGCGGGCAAATAGAACAGCTTAGCCCCTTCTGCAATTTCAATCAAAGTATTTGCGCGATCTTTTAATAAACCAACTACCTGAACAAAGTCTGGGCCGGATTCTGTGTCAATGCCCATCTGATGAGCAAATGGCTTAGTTGCAGCTGCTAGTTTGGTTGGTTCCGAATTCTGAATATATTGATGGTTTAACCAAAGTAATTTTTCTGGATTATGTTGCGCTGGTGAGCGACCTAAACTTTCCAAATCAAACCAGTCGACAAATTGCTCTTTAGTGAATACCTCAGCATCGCCATGAGACCAGCCTAAACGTGCCAGGTAATTCAGGATTGCATCAGGTAGGTAACCTGCCTTTTGATAATCTCTCACACTCATCGCACCGTTACGCTTGCTCATTTTTTCACCGGCATCATTGAGGACGGTCGGCAAATGGGCATAGACAGGCGGGGTTCCACCAAGCGCCTTCATGATGTTAATTTGTCTTGGGGTGTTATTGACGTGGTCATCACCCCGAATAACGTGGGTGATGTTCATATCCATGTCATCAATCACTACGCAAAAGTTATAGGTAGGCGTTCCGTCTGGTCTAGCAATAACCAAATCATCCAACTCATCATTGCTAATTTCTATTTGACCTTTGACGGCGTCATTCCAAATTACTGACCCACCAATAGGATTCTTAAAACGGATTACTGGGTTTACACCTTCGGGAACAGGCGGCAATGTTTTGCCAGGCTCAGGTCTCCAAAGTCCGTTATAGCGCGGCTTTTCTTTATTTGCCATTTGCTGATCACGGAGTTTATTGAGCTCTTCTTCGCTCATGTAGCACGGATAGGCCAATCCAGAATCCAGCATTTGTTTTACTACTTCACGATATCGATCAATACGCTGCATCTGATAGATCGGACCTTCATCCAAATCAAGGCCGAGCCACGCCATTCCTTCGATGATGACGTCTACTGCTTCCTGCGATGAACGCTCAAGGTCAGTATCCTCAATCCGAAGAATGAAGTCGCCTTGATTGTGGCGTGCAAAGGCCCATGGATACAGAGCGCTGCGAAGATTTCCCAGATGAATAAAGCCCGTGGGACTTGGGGCGAAACGTGTACGAATATGCATAAATCACATTATCTCAGGTCAGGCTTACTGTGACTAAAACCGAAAAAAAGTGGATACTTTGCCCTATGAATGAATTAATAGTCTTTATGTGCGATGGCGCCCCAGTTCGTGGGGAAATTGTGTCAATTGGAAGTGCCTGGCAGGCTGTTCTAGAGCGTCGTAATGACCCCCCTGCCGTCCGTCGGATACTAGGCGACTTCGTTGGTGCAGCTACCCTTCTAAGTGCCAGCCTTAAATTTGATGGGACCCTAATCATTCAAGCGCAAAGCAAGGGTCCTATACAGCTTCTGGTTGTGGAATGTAAGTCTGACTTGTCCATGAGGGCTACAGTCAAGCTTTCAGTAGACCCCTCTGAAATAATGCCCGACGCAACCTTGGCCGATCTACTGGATGTTAGCGGCAGCGGAAGATTGGTGATCACCTTAGATCCAGCAGACCGTGAGCCAGGACAGGCACCCTACCAAGGCATCGTAGCGCTACAAGATCATCAAGGTGCAGTCATTAAGCCGGTCACCAGCGCTGCAGAGGCTATAGCCCTGTATATGCAAAACTCCGAACAATTAGACACACGCATTTGGCTTACTTCCAGCGATACCCATGTTGGCGGCTTATTGCTACAGCGTTTACCAAATTCTGGGGGTCATGCACATCTAGATCCGCAGGTTGCTGCTGAAGGCTGGTCACGTATTCAAACGCTTGGTGAAACAATTACTGATGAAGAGCTGTTAACGCTTCCACCAGAGACTATTTTGAGGCGTTTATTTTTAGAAGAGTCCGCCGAAAACGGTGTACGCAGCTTCCCTGCTCGCCCAATTCGTTTTGCTTGTAGATGTTCACGTACTAAGGTTGCGGATATCTTGCGAATGCTTGGTGAAGAAGAGGTTCAAGGCATTCTTGCAGAGCAAGGAGCCGTGGAAACCGTCTGTGATTTCTGTGCAAAACCATACCGCTTTGATGCGGTTGATTGCCTGCAGGTATTTAAAACTGATTTATTGAGTGATGCTACAAGGCCGCCATCTAGCGGTCATTAAAAAGTTACTGTTTTGTGGCTTGGGAAGTTGATGTCTTATCCGCTGGCAAGATTTGTACGAAAAACTCACCTTCTTTAATTAGGCCATGCTCAACACGGGCCCGCTCTTCGATAGCTCGAGTGCCATCTTTCAGATCTTTAACATCGCCAGATAGCTTGGCATTACGAAGAGCCAACAGACTATTTTTAGCCTCTTGAAGCTCTACCTGACGCTCCATCTCGTAAACCTTTAGCCATCCACCCTTACCCAGCCAAAGTGGGTACTGGATTGCTAATAGCAATACCAGCATGGAGTAGATGACGATCCGCATAAGCTATTAAGAACTCTGAGTTAGCGTTTGAGGTTATAGAAAACAGATTTACCTGGATAAGTTGCCACATCACCCAGATCTTCTTCAATACGCAACAGTTGGTTATATTTAGCAATGCGATCAGAGCGAGATAAAGAACCGGTTTTAATTTGACCTGCGTTGGTGCCAACAGCAATATCTGCAATGGTGCTGTCTTCGGTCTCGCCAGAGCGATGGGAAATCACAGCAGTGTAGTTTGCGCGCTTAGCCATCTCAATAGCAGCAAACGTTTCTGTCAGAGTGCCAATCTGATTAATCTTAATCAGAATAGAGTTGGCAATGCCTTTGTCTATTCCCTCTTGGAGGATGCGGGTGTTTGTAACAAATAAATCATCACCAACCAATTGAATTTTCTTGCCAAGCTTTTTGGTAATGTCAGCCCAACCATCCCAGTCACCTTCATGCATGCCATCCTCAATCGAAACGATTGGGAACTGGTCTGTCAAGTTACCAAGGTAATCAGAGAACTCGCTTGAGCTTAATTGGAGACCTTCGCCTGACAAGTGATATTTGCCATCTTTGTAGAACTCACTAGCAGCGCAATCTAGGGCCAATAGAACATCTTCGCCTGCCGTATAGCCTGCACCCTCAATTGCTTTCATGATGGTCTGCAAACATTCGTGATTGCTCTTGAAGTTTGGCGCAAAACCACCCTCATCACCAACAGTAGTCGGCATACCTTGAGCACCTAAGATCTTTTTGAGCTCATGGAAAATCTCTGCTCCACAACGGAGTGCGTCACGGAAGTTTTCAGCTCCAACTGGCATCACCATGAATTCTTGAATATCCAAACTGTTATTGGCATGAGCACCGCCATTCACGATATTCATCATAGGTACTGGCAACTGCATACCGCCAGAGCCGCCAAAATAACGATATAAAGGCAGGCCCGCTTCTTCAGCTGCAGCTCTAGCAACAGCCATAGAAACAGCAAGCGTTGCATTAGCACCTAAGCGTGCTTTGTTATGAGTGCCATCCAATTCAATCAGGGTGCGATCAAGAAAAGCTTGTTCACTCGCATCAAGTCCAAGAATGGATTCTGCAATCTCAATATTGATGTTTTGAACAGCCTTAAGGACACCTTTACCCAAGTAACGTGTCTTGTCTCCATCGCGCAACTCAATTGCCTCACGAGATCCTGTGGAAGCTCCAGAAGGTACGGCCGCACGACCCATAACGCCTGACTCAAGCAAAACATCGCACTCAACCGTTGGGTTGCCGCGTGAATCCAGAACTTCTCTACCGATGATGTCAACAATGGCGCTCATGCACCTTCTCCTTAAAACAATATGAAATGGGTTGTAATAATTTACTTAAAGCTGTCTTCTAAAAAACTTCCCGATGATTTAACGGCGCTGTCGATAGCTACCAAAGACTCAAGCAGATCTTTCATGCGATCCAAAGGAACAGCGTTCGGTCCATCGGATAATGCTTTTGCTGGATCAGGATGGGTTTCCATAAATAGGCCGCTAATGCCGACTGCTACAGCAGCACGCGCCAAAACGGGTACGAATTCACGTTGACCGCCGCTAGAGTTGCCTTGACCTCCAGGCAATTGAACTGAATGAGTAGCATCAAATACTACTGGCGCGTTAGATTCCCGCAGAATTGCCAAGCTACGCATATCTGAAACCAGGTTGTTGTAGCCAAAGGAGGCGCCACGTTCGCAAACCATAAATTGATCTGGAAGATTTTTTTCGGCTGCAGCTACTCGGGCCTTCTCAATAACATTCAGCATCTCGTGCGGCGAAAGAAACTGACCCTTTTTAAAATTCACGGGCTTGCCACTTTGAGCGCAGGCACGAATGAAGTCGGTTTGTCTGCATAAAAATGCCGGGGTCTGCAATACATCTACAACGCTAGCTACGGCAGCAATTTCACTGATGTCATGAACATCCGTAAGCACCGGAACATTAACTTGCTTTTTAACCTTAGCCAAAATCTCTAAGCCCTTATCCATACCTAAACCACGGAAAGACGTTCCTGATGAACGATTGGCCTTATCAAACGATGACTTGTAGATAAAGGGGATCTTCAGAGCAGCAGTAATTTCTTTCAATTGACCCGCAATATCAATAGCAGATTGCTCTGATTCGATGACGCATGGGCCGGCAATTAAAAAGAAGCGTTGATCGAGACCAATGTCAAAGCCACACAGCTTAAATGCACTCATATTCTTCCTTTATGCAGCCTGCTTTTCAGCAGCTTTTTGGTGCTCAAGTGCAGCGCTAATAAATGCTGAGAACAAAGGGTGACCATCCCGTGGGGTCGAAGTAAATTCAGGGTGAAACTGCACGCCAAAGAACCAAGGATGCATAGATGCAGGTAATTCCATCATCTCCGGCAACTCTTCATTAGGGGTTCTAGCTGAAATAATCAAACCAGACTTCTCTAGCAGAGGCACATAGGTGTTATTAACCTCATAACGATGACGATGACGCTCGTTTACCTCGGGACCGTAAATACGATGCGCCAAGGTACCAGCCTTAACGGGACAGCGTTGCGAACCAAGACGCATAGTGCCGCCTAAATCAGAGTCGTTAGTGCGCTTTTCAACCTTACCTTCTCTATCAAGCCATTCAGTTATCAAAGCAACAACAGGCTGTTCGGTCTGAGGGGCGAATTCGGTACTATTAGCTTTTGTGAGGTTCGCTACATGGCGTGCAAATTCAATCACAGCCAATTGCATACCCAAACAAATTCCCAAGTAAGGAACATTGTTTTCACGCGCATAACGAATGGCGGCAATTTTTCCTTCAGTACCGCGCTTACCAAAGCCACCGGGAACCAGAATAGCGTCGAGATTTTGCAAGCAATCGATGCCATCTTTTTCAATGACTTCGGAATCGATGTAATTAATATTGACGCGGGTATGCGTATGAATGCCGGCGTGACGCAAGGCTTCAATAAGTGATTTGTAAGACTCTGTTAGCTCCACATATTTACCAACCATACCAATGGTCACTTCATGTTGTGGATTTGCCATTTCATAAACTAGATTAGCCCACACAGAAAGATCTGCCGGCTTCGCTTTTAGATCTAGTTGGCGGCAAATTAAATCATCCATGCCTTGGGCTTGGAGCATTTCAGGAATCTTATATATCGTATCTACATCCCAAACTGAAATCACCGCTTCTTCACGAACGTTAGAGAACAAAGAAATCTTTGCACGCTCATCTTCAGGAATTGGTCGGTCAGCACGACAGAGCAATACTGTCGGCATGATGCCAATTTCACGAAGCTTCTGAACAGAGTGTTGCGTTGGTTTCGTTTTTAACTCACCGGCGCTATGGATATAAGGCACGAGAGTCAAATGAACAAAAGCGCAATCATGCAAAGGTAGTCGCAAGCTCATCTGTCTTGCAGCCTCTAAGAACGGTAGTGATTCGATATCACCAACGGTACCGCCGATTTCGCAAATAGCAACATCTGCTTTGCCATCATGACTAGCTTTAGCGCCGCGCTCTACAAAAGCTTGGATTTCATTTGTAATGTGCGGAATAACTTGCACTGTTTTTCCAAGATATTCACCGCGACGCTCTTTGCTGATAACTGACTCATAAATCTGGCCAGTGGTGAAATTATTGCTTTTGCGCATCTTTGCAGAAACAAAGCGCTCATAGTGACCCAAGTCTAAATCGGTCTCAGCACCATCTTCGGTTACAAAAACCTCTCCGTGCTGGAGCGGGCTCATAGTGCCCGGGTCAACGTTGATATAAGGGTCTAATTTTAGGAGGGTGACTTTCAGGCCGCGGGATTCAAGAATCGCGGCAAGCGAGGCAGCTGCGATTCCTTTCCCTAAAGAAGAAACCACACCACCAGTGACAAAAACGTATTTGGTCATCGCTTAAGCTCTGTTGGAAAAAGTAATTATAACGATAGCCATCAGGGGCGGGGGAATTTCAAAATCGTTAATATAGGATCTTATCCACCCAAATCTAATGATTTAATACCTATGCGCCTTTTATTTGCGATATTAATCACTATTCTCTCCCTCTTTTATTTCCTCCCTTTTGCTATTGCATTTCACAAAAAAAGGGCAAATACAGGGGCTATTTTTGCCTTAAACCTGTTTTTAGGATGGTCCCTGATTGGCTGGGTAGTGGCACTGGTTTGGGCCCTCAAAGAAGAGCAAGTTGTGTAATTGACCCATTTTTCAGGTCATGGGTCTAAATAAAGCCCTAATTTCGGTTAATTTGCCGATTTTTTAGGGTTTAAACTCTTATATAAGACTTGATTTAGCAACTATAATTTGGCAAAACGGGAGAGAATTCCCTTTTGGCCTTTCTATTGATCACCTTTACCTCATAGGAAACATAATGTTAGAAGCCTATAACGCCCTAGCCGCTGAACGCGCAGCCCTCGGTATTCCAGCCCTGCCCTTAACCAAGGATCAAACATCTGAACTGGTGAAGTTGCTGAAAAACCCACCTGCTGGTAAGGAAGCTGAGCTACTTGAATTAATCACCAACCGCGTTCCTGCTGGTGTTGACGATGCAGCTAAAGTTAAAGCTGAGTTCTTAGATGCTGTTGCCAAAGGTACAGAAAAATCCCCATTAATTTCCCGCGTACGTGCTACTGAACTTTTGGGCACGATGCTTGGTGGTTACAACATCAAACCTTTAGTAGAGCTTTTATCTGACTCCGAGTGCGGTGTTGCTGCTGCAGAAGCGCTCAAGAAAACACTCTTGATGTTTGATTATTTCAATGACGTCCAAGAGCTTGCTGAAAAAGGCAATGCAAATGCTAAAGCGGTAATGCAAAGTTGGGCCAATGCGGACTGGTTTACTAGCCGCCCTGCAGTTCCAGAATTCATGAAGTTAACTGTTTTCAAGGTAACCGGTGAAACCAATACCGACGACCTTTCTCCTGCGCCAGACGCATGGAGCCGCCCTGATATTCCGCTGCACGCAACCATCATGCTCAAGAACCCCCGTCCTGGCATTGAGCCAGATGAGAGTGGTGTTCGTGGTCCGATGAGGCAAATCGCTGCTCTCCAGAAAAAAGGCAATCAAATTGCCTACGTTGGAGACGTAGTTGGTACAGGCTCATCACGTAAATCTGCAACAAACTCTGTTCTCTGGTGGACAGGTCAAGATATTCCATTCGTACCCAACAAGCGTTTTGGTGGTGTGTGCTTAGGCACCAATATTGCCCCGATCTTCTTCAACACAATGGAAGATTCAGGAGCATTGCCAATCGAATTAGATGTTTCTCAAATGAATATGGGTGATGAGATTGAACTTCGCCCGTACGAAGGAAAAGTATTTAAAAACGGCAAGGAAATCACCAGCTTTACATTGAAGTCGCCGGTCATTCTGGATGAAGTACGCGCTGGCGGACGTATCCCTTTAATCGTTGGTCGTGGCTTAACCGCTAAAGCTCGTGCTGCCTTGGGCTTGCCTGCTTCTACTGAATTCCGTTTACCGGTTAATCCAGTCGACAACAAGAAGGGCTTTAGCTTGGCTCAGAAGATGGTTGGCCGAGCATGCGGCTTACCAGAAGGACAAGGCGTACGTCCTGGTACTTATTGCGAGCCGCATATGACTACTGTTGGCTCGCAAGACACAACAGGCCCAATGACGCGCGATGAATTGAAAGACTTGGCTTGCCTTGGTTTCTCTTCCGATCTCGTAATGCAGTCGTTCTGTCATACCTCAGCTTATCCAAAGCCTGTAGACATCCGAACTCAACATGAGTTGCCGCCATTCATGACGAATCGTGGTGGTGTTGCCTTGCGACCAGGTGATGGCGTGATCCATAGCTGGTTGAACCGCTTACTACTCCCGGATACCTGTGGAACTGGTGGCGATAGCCATACTCGTTTCCCAATCGGCATTTCCTTCCCGGCTGGTTCAGGACTAGTTGCTTTCGCAGCCGCTACAGGCGTGATGCCATTGGATATGCCTGAGTCTGTATTGGTGCGCTTTAAAGGCAAGATGCAGCCTGGCATCACTTTACGTGATCTAGTAAATGCCATCCCTTTATATGCAATCAAAAAAGGTCTGTTGACCGTCGAGAAACAAGGCAAGAAGAATATTTTCTCTGGCCGCATTCTTGAAATTGAAGGTCTGCCTGACCTGAAAGTTGAGCAAGCATTTGAATTGTCTGATGCCTCTGCTGAACGTTCCGCTGGCGGCTGTACTGTTCACTTGAACAAAGAGCCAATTATTGAATACATGACATCAAATATCACCTTGATGAAGTGGATGATTGCTAATGGTTATGAAGATAAGCGTACGCTTGGTCGCCGTATCAAAGCCATGGAAGCTTGGATTGCTAATCCACAACTTCTGAAAGCTGATGCGGATGCTGACTATGCAGAGATTATTGAAATCAATATCGATGAAATCAAAGAGCCTATCCTTGCATGCCCTAACGATCCGGATGATGTGAAAGTATTGTCTGAAGTAGCAGGCGACAAGATTGATGAAGTGTTTATTGGCTCATGCATGACCAATATTGGTCACTTCCGTGCAGCTGGTCAGGTTTTACAAGGCAAGAAAGATATGCCAACCCGTTTATGGGTAGCGCCACCAACCAAGATGGATGCCATGGTCTTGATGGAAGAAGGCTACTACGGTATGTTAGGCGCAGCTGGTGCCCGTATGGAAAGCCCAGGCTGCTCACTTTGCATGGGTAACCAAGCACAGATCCGTAAGGGTTCAACAGCTGTATCGACTTCTACTCGTAACTTCCCTAACCGTCTTGGTATCGACACTCGCGTGTATTTGGCTTCTGCTGAATTGGCTTCGGTTGCCGCCCTCTTGGGTCGCCTACCTACACCTGCTGAGTATTTAGAGCAAGTGAAGGCACTCGATGCTAAAGCTGGTGATGTTTATAAATACATGAGTTTTGATAAGCTCAAGTCATTTAGCGATGTTGCAGATACTGTGACTTTGTAATACGCAATACCCTCAACCTAGCAATAGGTTGAGCAGCAAAAAAGGCGATCAAACGATCGCCTTTTTCTTTTGCTTCGAAGTATTAGATCGAGAGCTTATTTTCTTGTCGCGCATTCTCCCGACTAATACCTGAGACCCATTTATTAGTAGGGAGTCCAGTTTTTTCAAGGATCAGTTTTGCCCGTTTTGAGACATCCCTCCATTCCGCCTCGAGCTTAGGCCCTTTGAATCCAATCGCCACGACGTTGCAATCATGGGACTCTGGAAATAACAGCACTCTATTATTAAAGGCTTCGCAGATATTCTTAAGGTTTATATCAAAGCTTTTGTGTCGCGAGAATAAATTCACCGTCATGACACCGGGCCCTTTGAGAATATCGTAGCAACCTTTATAAAAATCCAAAGAGCTTGCCGCAGGGCCATCGCAAATCGCATCATACAAATCAACCTGAACAGCATCAAAGCAGTCTTGATACTTTTTATTCTTGACGAATAGTTTTGCATCAGCTTGTAGAGTTTCTAAGCGGCGATCATCGTCAGGTGTAAAAAACATCGATCTCGCAGAAACGATTACAGCGGGATTGAACTCTACTACGGTAGTTTTCACAGCTGGGCAATATCGATATTGAAATTTAGTTAATGCGCCAGTGCCTAAACCTAGCTGGGCTATCCGCATGCCAGGCTTAGTCTCTAAAAACAAAAGCCAGGCCATCATCTGCTGGTTGTACTCTAAATAAATCTCATCAGGATCACGAATACGCATCGCTCCCTGAATGGAGTCCGTACCAAAGTGAAGATAACGAACGCCGCCACTTTCAGAAAAAGTGACCGGCTCCATTAATCCATCAGCAGACAACTTAATTCGCCCAACGACGGGCATTGCGGAATAAGCGTAGCCAAGGGCTAGCCCCATCAGGGGTATCCAACCATTCAGGCGGACACCAGCTCATCTGTACAGCTCTAAATACACGCTCGGGATGAGGCATCATGACCATAAAACGACCATCGGGTGTCGTGACCCCAGTTAAACCATTGGGAGATCCGTTTGGATTCATTGGATAAGTTTCTGTTGGGTTGCCTTGATGATCAACAAAGCGGAATGAGGCCAAGCCTTGCTTTTGAATCTGCTCTAAGCTGCCCTGTTGACTGAAGTTGGCAAACCCTTCACCGTGAGCAATTGCAATGGGTATCTGACTTCCTTCCATACCTTGAGTGAATATTGAAGGTGAAGCCATTACTTCAGCCATCACCAAGCGAGCCTCATATTGCTCTGATTGATTGCGTGTAAATTTAGGCCAAGCTTCTGCACCCGGAATAATTCCTGAGAGATTGCTCATCATTTGGCAACCGTTACAAACACCTAATGCAAAGCTGTCATGACGCTCAAAGAACTTAGAAAACTGGTCTCGGAGCTGTTGGTTAAATAAAATTGTTTTAGCCCAACCCTCTCCAGCTCCCAATACGTCTCCATAACTAAAGCCACCACAGGCTATTAGGCCCCTAAAGTCTTCTAAGTTAGCTTTACCACTAAGTAAATCAGACATATGGACGTCATAGCTATCAAATCCAGCCCAATTAACGGAGTACGCCATTTCAACATGGGAGTTAACGCCCTGCTCTCGCAAAATAGCAACTTTAGGGCGTGCATTTTTGCCAATAAATGGCGCTGCAATATCTTCAGAAGGATTGAATGTGAGTTTAGGATTCATGCCTGAATCGGCAACATTCTCCAAGAGCGAGAATTCACTATCAGCACAGGCAGGATTGTCGCGTAAACGCGCTATTTGATAGCTAGTGTTAGTCCAGATCTTTTGCAGTACTTCACGCGGCTCAGCAAAAATATTTTTAGCATCGCGCCAAATTTCAATACGGCCGTTGGTATTGGGCTTGCCGATGACATGGCTATGAGCACTTAAGCCCAACTTTCTCAATACAGCAAACACCGCATCACGATCTTCTTTGCGAACCTGAATTACTGCGCCTAACTCTTCATTAAATAACGCGCGCAATGTTTGCTCATGGCGACGACCAGATACCTGTTGCGCCCAATTCTTAGCGTCACCATAATCAGGCTCTTGTCCAGCAACCATAGCGATCATATCTACGTTAAGCGAGATGCCGCAGTGGGAGGCAAAAGCCATTTCAGCAACAGCAGCAAATAATCCACCATCAGAACGGTCGTGATAAGCCAAAAGCTTATTCTCTTTACGCAGTTCAATAATGGCGGCAGCCAAAGACTTCAAATCTTCTGGGTGATCAATATCAGGCGCTGATTTTCCGGACTGATCAAGCACTTGAGCCAAGATACTTCCCGCCATGCGATTCTTGCCACGCCCTAAATCGATCAAGATCAGCTCAGTCTCTTGTGGAGATCCGTCTTTATCCTTCAACTGCAGCAGAGGAGTCAATGTTTTACGGGCATCCAGCACAGATGCAAAAGCAGAGATGATTAAAGATACGGGTGCGACTACTTTCTTGGCTTCATCACCATCTTGCCATGCGGTAGACATAGATAAAGAATCCTTGCCAACTGGAATCGATATTCCAAGCGCAGGACACAGTTCCATACCAATTGCTTTAACGGAGTCATAGAGCTTGGCATCCTCACCAGGAGAACCGCATGCCGCCATCCAGTTTGCAGAAAGTTTTACGCTTTCGAGGCTGGCAATATCTGCAGCCAAGAGATTGGTAATCGCCTCACCCACTGCCATGCGCGCAGCCGCTGCTGCGTCTATAACCGCTAATGGGGTTCTTTCACCCATAGACATTGCTTCACCACGATAACCCTTGTAATCCATCAGAGTAACGGCGCAATCAGCTACAGGAACTTGCCATGGTCCAACAAACTGGTCTCTAGCATTTAGACCGCCAACAGTTCTGTCGCCAATCGTAATTAAGAATGATTTACTAGCTACGGTAGGTTGTTGCAAGACCCAGGCTATTGATTGCGCAAGATCAGCATCAGTTACATCTAATTCTTTGAACACCTGGGCAACTCTTGTAACGTTGCGATGCATCTTTGGAGGCTTACCAAGTAAAACTTCCATCGGCATATCAATTGGCAGCGCTGCATCATCAGATGACGGCTGCTTTGAGTCGCTTAATTTCAGCTGACGTTCTGCAGTTGCTTCACCAACTACTGCAAAAGGACAACGCTCACGTTCGCAAAATGATTTAAACAGGTCCAAATCTTTTGCATCAATAGCCAAAACATAACGTTCCTGAGATTCATTGCACCAAATCTCTGCAGGACTCATGCCACTTTCTTCGAGTGGAACGTTCCGTAGTTTAAATGAGGCCCCCAAACCAGCTCCATCCGCAAGCTCGGGGAATGCATTAGATATACCGCCCGCACCCACATCATGTATAGACACGATTGGATTGTGCTCACCAAGAGCGCGGCAGGCGTTAATCACTTCTTGTGCGCGACGCTCCATTTCTGGATTGCCTCGCTGTACAGAATCAAAATCAAGATCAGCAGTATTTGTCCCGGTTGCAACAGAACTACCAGTAGCACCGCCCATACCGATTCGCATGCCTGGACCACCCAATTGAATCAATAGGTGCCCTGGTTGAATTGCTTTTTTTGCAGTGTGGATTGAATCAATGCTTCCAATACCGCCGGCAATCATGATGGGCTTGTGATAACCACGACGTGTGCCATCTAATGTTTGCTCAAAGACTCTAAAGTAACCACCTAAAATTGGGCGACCAAATTCATTGTTGAATGCAGCGCCGCCTAGTGGCCCATCAATCATGATTTGTAAAGGTGTAGCAATGCGCTCAGGCTTGCCGTATTTCAGATTCTCCCAAGGAAGATCTGTGCCGGGAATATTCAAATTAGATACCGAGAAACCGGTAAGGCCAGCTTTAGGACGTCCGCCTATACCAGTGGCACCCTCATCACGAATTTCACCGCCCGCACCTGTAGATGCGCCAGGAAAAGGAGCGATCGCAGTCGGGTGATTATGAGTCTCCACCTTCATAAGGGTGTGGACCAAGCGCGTATCTTTTTCATAGCGTTGATCTTTACCTTGGGGAACCCAGGTTTCCGCTTCGCAGCCAACCATAACTGCAGAGTTGTCGGAATACGCAACAATCGTTCCCTCTGGTTTCAATTGATGAGTATTGCGGATCATGGCAAATAAAGATCGCTCTTGATCATCCCCATCAATTGTCCAGCTGGAATTAAAAATCTTATGGCGACAGTGTTCACTGTTTGCTTGTGCGAACATTATTAGCTCAACGTCTGATGGGTTGCGCTTTAGTCTAGTAAAGTTTTCAACTAGGTATGTCACCTCGTCATCGGACAAAGCAAGACCTAATTCTTGATTTGCTTTATCGAGAGCAGCTCGACCTTCAGTCATTACCGGTATACGTGTTAACGGCTTGTCTTCCAGTGATTGATATAAAGCATTAGCAGCTTCAGTTGAATCAATCACTGCTTCGGTCATTCTGTCGTGGACCGCAGCCAGCACTAATTGTTTTTGCTCTGACGACAGCGCTTTCTTGCTCTTCCATGAAAATTGAGCGCCCCGCTCAATACGCAATACATCCAATCCACATTGACGAGCGATATCTGTAGCCTTACTGGCCCATGGAGAAAGTGTTCCAAATCTTGGGATAACAATGACGCCTTGATTCTCGTTTTTGCTACTTCCGAACCAAGATTTTCCTGGATGTATTTTGGAATGAAATGGCTCGCCATAGGTCAACAAACTAGCCATGACTTCTTGATCTTTGGCGTTTAGCTCAGCCTCTGACCATATGAAATGAAGGTATTGAGCTTCAATGGACTCAAGATCAACCCCTTGCGCGGCCAAAGCAGCCAAAAGTCGCTGCTGGCGGAAGGGGGAAAGCGCATCAGCGCCGGGCAAAAAGTGGAAAAAAGACATCCCTAGATTATAAGGTTTTGCCTACAGCAATCGACCGCCTTGAAGGTGTAATTGCCGCTGGCACCGATCAGCCAGGGCTTGGTCGTGGGTGACCAAAATAAGGGTGGAATGATTGGCTCGATTTAGCTCAAAAAGCAGCTCAATAACCCGATTTCCGCTAACCTCATCCAGACTGCCCGTGGGCTCGTCAGCAAATAAAATCTCAGGCTTCATGATGAAGGCCCTAGCTAGCGCTACCCGTTGCTGCTCTCCGCCAGACAAGGTCGTGGGGAAATGATTGGCTCGCTCGCTTAAACCCACCTGTTCTAGGCAGGCCAATGCATTTTCCTTAGCCATCCCCATCCCATTTAGATCGGCCGGCAGCATGACGTTTTCAAGGGCTGTTAAATGAGGTAGCAATTGGAAGGATTGAAATACAAAGCCTACCTTTTGCCCTCGTAATTTCGCCCGCCCATCTTCGTCAAGCTGATTGAGATTTTGGGCGACCAATTCAACATGCCCACTAGAGGGGGTATCTAAGCCGGCTAGAAGACCGAGCAAAGTACTTTTCCCAGAACCCGACGCGCCAGTAATAGCAACACTTTCGCCATCAAAGACATCAAAGCTAATGTCGTGCAAAATAGTTAATGATCCATCGCTAGATAAAACTTCTTTACCTAGGTGTATTGCGCAAAGGACCTTGACTGGAATACTCATAAATGAATCAATATATTTGGTTGAACTTCTTGAGTAAAAAATTGCAAGCCATATTGATGGCAAGCTCCCTATTTTGCCTGTTTATTCCCTTTGGCACAAAGGCTCAGACCAATCCCGTTATTTTGGTTATGGGAGATAGTCTCTCGGCAGAATATGGATTAGCGCGCGGTACCGGGTGGGTAAAACTCCTGGAGGACCAACTTCATAAAGAGGCTAGCCCTTGGACTGTTTTTAACGCCAGCATTAGTGGGGAAACCAGTTCCGGTGGCATATCTAGATTACCAAAACTATTGGAACAAAAGAAACCAGGAATTGTCCTTTTAGAGCTTGGGGCAAATGATGCATTACGCGGATTATCAATCCAAGAGTCAGATAGAAATTTACGCAAGATGATTCAATTAAGCAAAAGCTCAGGAGCAAAAGTTCTATTGTTTGGAATGCAGATTCCACCCAATTATGGACAAGAGTACACCAAGCAATTTCAGGATCTGTATCCTAAGCTTGCTCGCCAGGAACAAGTTAAACTTGTGCCATTTTTTCTAAAGAATGTTGCTTCTGACATTGATTTATTTCAGGCAGATCGCATGCATCCTAATGAAAAGGCGCAAGCCATTCTCTTTAAAAACGTATGGGGCGCTATGGCCCCATATCAAGCACTGCTTAAGAGTAAATAAGTAATTTAACGATAAAGCTTAGCTGCCGGAACCTAATGATGGCGGCTTAAGAGGATTAATTATCTTAACGCCAGCAACATCACGCCAGTAAGACATAAAGCCAGCAAATTCAGACTGGGCTGCCAATGCTTGAATTTGTTGTGCTTGTGCCTTATGAACCTTGGCATCAATACCTGCAGGTTGCCTTGTCTGATCAACGCGATACAAAATGGTACCAACCCCTGGATTTTGAACAGAAACCAGCGCAGGGAATTTATCAGGATTGACGGACATCACTTCATCTAAAGCTCCACCCACTAAATTTGCAGGTTTATTACGAGAAACCCAAACCGGGCTAGCAAAGCCAGAACTATTCTTTGGATCTTTTTCTAATGCCGTAAAGCGATCTGCTGCAGCGCTGACGGCAAGTTTTTCAGCCATGCGTTGACTTACTTGACGCTTCACTTCAGCGGCAACATCTTTGTAAGGCAAAGTTTGAGCAGGATGAAAAATAACTACTCGCGCTGAAACAAAAACGCCTGGAGAGGTTTGTACGGCTTCAATATTCCGTTTGTTCTTAACAGCATCATCACCAAACAGGGATTGAACCACCTTAGGATTGGCCAGCGGATGATCTTTTGCAACGCCAGCTGCGCCGGAACGCGTTACGCCCTTCTGTGTTTGAACGCTCAGCTTTAATTTATCTGCAGCTGGCTTAAGGCTATCTGACTGGTCATAAGTCATATTGGCAAATTGATCCGCTTTCTCGCTAAATACTTTGGCATCTTCTTTTGGATCGGCCTTGAGAACGATGTACTCGACATCCACATACTCCGGACTCTCAAATAACTTCGTGTTAGAGGTATAGAAGGCCTGGAGGTCTTCTTGAGAAGGATTTACCTTGTTTAAATAATCTTTTGCATCAAAGGATAGAGCCTGAACTTGACGCTCAGTCTCATAAAGGGTTGAAACGATTTCAGATAATTTTGGACTAGCGATTTCTGTACGGGCTACAGAGTTCACCAATTGACTGATTTTTAAATCAAAAGCCTGGCTCGCATAAAACTGCTCTTCATTTAAGCCATTGCTAGCCAAGAGCTGTTTAAAGCGCGCATCATCGAAACTACCATCTTGTCTGTATAGCGCTCGAATCTGCGGAATATTTTGCAAGCTCTTCACGAGGGCTTCTTTCCCAACTTGTAAACGCAAATTGCTGACTGCAAACCCAAGGATGCGTTGTTGCAATAACTCATTCAAAATTGCTTGTCTAAATTGGAGGCTTTGAGCAATCTGCGCATTTCCACCAACGCGCTCAGCTTGACGTTTCGCAGCTGAATCCACTTCTTGAGCAGTAATAGGTTTGCCATTAACTTTGACAATATCAGTCTCTTTGTCCAAGAAACTGGAATAGCTAGAAATTCCAAAGAAGGCAAAGGATGGAACGATCAAAAGCATTAAAACAAACTGAAGAATTCGCTGGTGCTTACGGACGGTATCAAACATGTAAAAGTTCGCTAGTAAAAAAGATGAATACCACGAGTGTACTAGGCGCTGGGCTGATGGGTATTGAAATGCCTGAGTAGGCTAAGAAAAAGAAAAGAGGTAATAGTTTGGTGGGCGCTGAGAGGCTCGAACTCCCGACATTCTGCGTGTAAGGCAGACGCTCTACCAACTGAGCTAAGCGCCCCAAATTATCACAGCTGAGATTGTAACCTAAGCGTGGGTTTTGGGTGGATTTTCCGCTAAACAGACCTCTAACGACGAGGAGGATTTAACGAAAAATCGCCCTATTTTCAGTGCTTAAGAACGTCTGCGGCCGCACCCTTTTCATTTGCTTTACTAGCTTCTGAAGCCTTTTTAGCCAACTCTTCGGGCGTAGGATCTGGCAGAGCTTCAGGCATACGCTCTAAAGCCAGCTCCAACACTTTATCGATCCAGCGAACCGGAATAATTTCGATTGCATTTTTGACGTTGTCGGGAATATCAATCAGGTCCTTGACGTTCTCTTCGGGAATTAAGGCTAATTTAATGCCACCGCGATGAGCAGCCAAAAGCTTCTCTTTTAATCCGCCAATAGGCAATACTTCACCACGAAGCGTAATTTCACCTGTCATCGCAACATCTGAACGAATCGGAATCCCAGTAAATACAGATACCAAGGCTGTCGTAATCGCAATACCGGCAGATGGACCATCCTTAGGTGTTGCGCCATCAGGGAAGTGAATATGAATATCCTTCTTCTCAAAAGCTTCATCCGTAATGCCAAGTCGTTTAGATCTGGAGCGAACTACTGTTCTAGCTGCCTCAACGGATTCTTTCATCACATCACCAATAGAGCCGGTACGGGTAATAACACCCTTACCTGGCATCACAGCAGCTTCGATGGTGAGCAAATCGCCACCCACTTCAGTCCAGGCCAAACCGGTCACCTGACCAACTTGATTTTCTTTACCAGCTAAACCAAAGTCATACATGCGTACCGATAAGAACTTCTCCAAGTTGTCAGCATTCACAACGACTGGAGCTGCTTCTTTTTTCAAGAGCAATAGTTTTACAACCTTACGACAAATCTTACTAATTTCACGCTCTAAAGAACGTACCCCAGCCTCACGCGTGTAGTAACGAATCATGTTGCGAACCGCGCTATCTTCAATCTTGAGCTCGTCCTTCTTTAAGCCATTATTTTTGATTTGTTTAGGAATCAAATAATTAACAGCAATACTGGTTTTCTCATCCTCGGTATAACCAGCTAGACGAATAATCTCAAGACGATCTAACAATGGGCCAGGAATATTCAAGGAGTTCGAGGTAGCCACGAACATCACATCTGATAGATCAAAATCAACTTCTACATAGTGATCTTGGAAGGTGTGGTTTTGCTCAGGATCTAAAACCTCTAACAAAGCACTGGCTGGATCTCCGCGGAAATCCATACCCATCTTGTCTACTTCATCAAGAAGGAATAAAGGATTACGAACGCCCACCTTAGTGAGGCTACTCAAAATCTTACCTGGCATCGAACCAATATAGGTACGACGGTGACCACGAATCTCAGATTCATCACGCACACCACCTAAGGCCATGCGCACAAATTTTCGATTGGTCGCACGCGCAATAGATTGGCCTAAAGAAGTTTTACCAACACCAGGAGGGCCGACTAAGCAAAGAATCGGAGCCTTGACGCGATCAACGCGTTGTTGAACTGCGAGGTACTCCAAGATGCGTTCTTTAACTTTGTCCAAGCCATAGTGATCTTCATCCAATACTTTCTCAGCATTGGTAAGGTCGTTATTAATCTTAGTTTTTTTCTTCCAAGGCAGATTTACCAGCGTATCAATAAAGTTGCGGATGACCGTTGCCTCTGCAGACATGGGCGACATCAACTTGAGCTTCTTGAGTTCTGATTCTGCCTTTTTCAATGCCTCTTTAGGCATGCGCGCAGCCTTGATGCGCTTCTCGAGCTCTTCGAGATCAGCACCCTCTTCGCCTTCGCCTAACTCTTTCTGAATCGCTTTTACCTGTTCATTGAGGTAGTACTCGCGCTGACTCTTTTCCATCTGACGCTTAACACGTCCACGAATACGCTTCTCAACCTGCAGAATATCAATCTCACTCTCCAGATCAGCCAACAAGCTTTCTAGACGTTGTACAACATCCATCATTTCAAGTAAGCGTTGTTTTTGCTCTAGCTTCACAGGTAGATGCGCACAGATGGTGTCAGCTAAACGACTTGGATCATCTATGCCACCCAAAGAAGAGAGTATCTCTTGAGGCACTTTTTTATTGAGTTTTACGTATTGATCGAACTGCGCCATGATTGCGCGGCGTAAGGCTTCGGTTTCATGCGCATCAATTGCATTGATAGCAGTTGGCGTTGCTTCGCAATTGAAGTAACCCAGACTATCTTCAATTTGACTGACTTCTGCGCGCTGCACACCCTCAACGAGTACTTTCACAGTGCCATCAGGCAACTTGAGCATCTGCAAAATATTGGCGATACAGCCCACCTCATAGAGGTCCTCAATAACGGGCTCATCTTTAGCCGCTGTTTTTTGGGCTACCAAAAGAACATTTTTGCCAGTTTCCATGGCAGCCTCGAGGGCTTTAATCGATTTTGGGCGACCCACAAACAACGGGATCACCATATGAGGAAACACAACTACGTCCCGCAATGGGAGCAAAGGTAGTTGAATTGGTTCAGAGGGTAACAATAAGTGGCCAGGCATGGGGCAAATCCTCCAAAGTAATCAAACCTCAAAAGTCTTGTTTAGTAGCAATTGAATGAACAACCACTAAATAGAGACATTATTCATGAGTAGCATACTACCTATATGGGTAGGCTTTAGAGAAAAACAAGGGGTAAAAAGACAAAAAAGGGGCAAAAATGCCCCAAAAATAGCGAAAACCCTAGGAATTTAAGCTTTTTTGCTTAAATCTGCCTGCTCGACATCCTGTTTATAGACTAAAAGCGGTTTTCCGCCCTCAGCGATACTGCTTTCGTCGATAACCACTTTTTGGACATTCTTCAGGGATGGCAGGTCATACATGACATCCATCAAAGAGCCTTCAAGGATAGATCTCAGGCCACGAGCGCCAGTTTTGCGGGCGATTGCCTTCTTGGCAATAGCTGATAGTGCCTCGCGACGTACTTCGAGCTCAGAGCCTTCCATAGTCAAAAGTGCCTGATATTGCTTAACTAAGGCATTTTTAGGTTCGGTCAGAATCTGAATTAAAGCCTCTTCATCCAATTGAGCCAAAGTCGCAACAACGGGCAAGCGACCAATCAACTCTGGAATCAAGCCAAACTTAATCAGATCTTCTGGCTCAACTTCAATCAAGAGGTCACTTACACCGCGGTCATCTTTACCTGGAACAGTCGCATTGAATCCAATACCTGTTTTAGCAGTACGCTGCTGAATGACTTTTTCAAGTCCATCAAATGCGCCGCCACAAATAAACAAAATATTCGTTGTATCTACTTGTAAGAAATCTTGATTAGGATGCTTTCGTCCACCTTGAGGCGGTACAGAAGCCATCGTGCCTTCAACCAGCTTTAACAGCGCTTGTTGAACACCTTCACCAGATACATCGCGTGTAATGGATGGGTTATCTGACTTGCGTGAAATCTTGTCGATCTCATCAATATAGACAATCCCGCGCTGGGCTTTTTCTACGTTGTAGTCGCAAGCTTGTAATAATTTTTGGATGATGTTTTCAACGTCTTCACCAACATAACCTGCCTCAGTTAAGGTAGTTGCATCAGCCATCACAAATG